>MNUQ01000121.1:0-24740 GCA_001871085.1 Desulfovibrionaceae bacterium CG1_02_65_16 | reverse complement strand
TGTTATCATCGGCGTCGGCGGCGGCAAGCCGCTGGATACGGTCAAGGCCGTGGCGCACGCCTTGAAACTGCCCGCGGTGGTGGCTCCCAGCATCGCCTCAACCGATGCGCCGTGCAGCGCTCTTTCGGTGATTTATACGCGGGACGGGGCCTTTGAACGCTATCTGCTGCTGCCGCGCAACCCCGACGTGGTCCTGGTGGACAGCGAGGTGGTTGCAAACGCTCCGGTCCGCTTCCTTGTTTCCGGCATGGGCGACGCGCTCTCCACCTGGTTTGAGGCCGAGGACTGCCGGATGAGCCAGGCCAAGAACATGACCGGGCGCACCGGCACCATGACGGCGTACGGTCTGGCGCGTTTGTGTTTCGACACGCTCATGGCCGACGGCGTCGCCGCGAAAAAGGCCTGCGAGGGCAAGACCGTCAGCCCGGAGTTGGAGCGCGTCATTGAGGCGAACACGCTGTTGAGCGGCCTGGGATTCGAAAGCGGCGGCCTGTCCGGCGCGCACGCCATCCACAACGGCTTCACCGCGCTGCCCGAAACGCACAAGTTCTGGCACGGCGAGAAAGTCGCCATCGGCACCCTCTCGCTGCTCATGCTCACCAAGCGGCCCACCGACATGATCTCCAAGGTATACGACTTTTGCCAGGCCATCGGGCTGCCCATCTGCCTCGCGGACATCGGCCTTGCCGACCCATCGGACGCACAGCTCATGGCCGTGGCCGCCCAGGCCTGCGCCCCGGGCGAAACCATCCACAACATCAAGGGCGATGTGACCCCGCAAGCCGTGCTGGCCGCCATTAAGGCGGCGGACGCCGAGGGACGGCGCAGAAAGGCCTGACGCCTTCTTGCATGCGAAAGGGCAGGCCCGCCACTGCCGGCGGCGCCTGCCCTTTTGCCATGCACGCCCCTTTCCCGTCTGCAAGCCTTGAGAAGGGGAGGCTGGGGGGAGAACCATTCCTTGGAGAGGTTCGCCCCCGGCTCACTTACCCCAGCCGGACAAGGCCGTAATTCTTTTTTCCTTTCCGCAGCACCAGGAACGCGCCGTGCGTGGCGTTGACCTCGCCGAAGAAGTCGTCCTCGGTCAGCTTGCGCGTGGCGTCGGTGATCTTCTCGCCGTCGAGGGACACGGCCCCGGCCTGAATGTCCTTTCTGGCCTGGCCCTTGGACGGGCAGAGGCCCAGGTCCACAAGGATCTGCGGCAGGTCGGGCAGGGCGGCGAAGGCGTATTCCCTGGCCGGGGCCGATTCCAGCGCGGCGGCCAGGGTGCCGGGGTCGAGCGACTTGAGGTCGCCCTTGCCGAAAAGCGCCTCCGTGGCGGCAAGCACCTTGGCCAACTCCTCCTCGCCGTGGACCATGATGGTGGTCTGCGCGGCCAGGGCCTTTTGGGCGGCGCGCTCCTGCGGGGCGCGGACCATTTCGGCCTCCAGCGCGGCGATCTCCTCCTGGGTGAGGAACGTGAAGTACTTGAGGAACCTCACCACGTCGGCGTCGTCGGTGTTGATCCAGAACTGATAGAAGGCGTAGGGGCTGGTGAGGGCGGTGCTCATGAAGATGGCGCCCTTTTCGCTCTTGCCGAACTTCTTGCCCGAGGCGGTGGTGATGAGCGGGAAGGTGAGGGCGTAGGCGTCGCCCGCCGCCTTTTTGCGGATGAGCTCGCAGCCGGCGGTGATGTTGCCCCACTGGTCGCCGCCGCCGATTTGCAGCCGGCAGCCGTATTCCCTGCAGAGGTGGTAGAAGTCGTAGCCCTGCAGAATCATGTAGCTGAACTCGGTGTAGGAGATGCCGACCTCCTCACGCTCAATGCGGCCCTTGACCGAGTCCTTGCCGAGCATCCAGTTGACGGTGAAATGCTTGCCCACGTCACGCAAGAGCTCAATGGCGCTCATGTTCTTGACCCAGTCGTAGTTGTTCACCACGGTGGGCTTTTGGCCGGTGTTGCGCAGCACAAAGGCCTCCATCTGGGCCTTGATGCGGTCGGCGCGGGCCTGCACGGCCAGCTGGTCGGAGAGTTCGCGCTCCTTGTCCTTGCCGGAGGGGTCGCCGATGAGTCCCGTGGCCCCGCCCAGCAGGAAAATGGGCTTGTGCCCGGCGCGCAGCATGCGCACAAGCGAAAGCAGCGGCACCAGGTTGCCGATGTGCAGGCTCTCGGCCGTGGGGTCGAAGCCGCAATACATGGCCGCGCCCGGCGTATCAAGGTACTTGCGCAGGCCGTCCGCGTCGGAGACTTGGTGGACAAGGCCGCGCCAGGAAAGTTCGTCGTAGATGTTCATATGCTCCCCTGTCAGTCTGCGTTGCAGCGCCAAGCGGTTATGTTTTCCGCCCGGCCGGTTGTGTCGTCGATGTCGATGACGGCGCCGTGGAGGGTCACGGGGCCGCCGGCCACTTCAAAGCGTTCGGGCGCGGCCGTGAGGAACCTGCGCAAGATGGGGGCGACGGTCATGCCCAGGCAGGAATCGATGGGGCCGCACATGCCCAGGTCGGTCAAAAACGCCGTGCCGTTTTTCAGCAGGCGCGCGTCGTTCGTCTGCACGTGGGTGTGCGTGCCCACAACGGCCGAGACACGGCCGTCCAGATACCAGCCCAGGCCGGCCTTTTCGCTGGTGGCCTCGGCGTGGAAGTCCAGCAGGCGGATCTTCACGTCCGGGGCCTCGACGTCCAGCTGGGCCAGCAGGGCGTCGGCCGCGCGGAAAGGGCAGTCGATGGCCGTCATGTACGTGCGCCCCATGAGGTTCAGCACGGCAACAGCCGGCAGTCCGGATTTGCGCAGCACATGCAGGCCGCACCCCGGCAGGCCCGGCGGAAAGTTTGCCGGGCGGAGGAGCCGCTCCTCGCGCGCCATGAACGACGGCATGTCCTTGAATTTCCAAATGTGATTGCCGCTGGTCAAGAGATCGAGCCCGGCGTTCAGCAGCTCCTTGGCGCCATCGGCCGAAAGGCCCAGCCCGCCGGACGCGTTCTCCGCGTTGGCGAAAACAAGGTCGGCCCGCGTGCCGGAGCGTATCTCGGCCAAGTGCTTTTTGACGGCCGTTCGGCCGGGGCGGCCCACGATGTCGCCCAAAAAAAGAATGCGCATGCGCGCCAGCTTACCCGAGCGCCGCGCGATGGGCAATCCCCTGCGGGCCGTTGGATCGGCGGAAGAGCGGAAACCGGATTGTTGGGAAGATGCGGGGGAATGCTTTCCGCTGGAAGGACGCCCCCGCGTCCTCTCTCCAAAAGGTTTTTCAAGGCGGCACGTGTTGCTCTGGAGCGCGCCGCCTTTCCTTCGCCCCTTTCCCGGACCGTTTCCTCGGGCAGATCGTCGGCCGTGGCTCCGGAACCCGCGCCGAAGCCCACTCGCACGGAAGTTCACCCATGGAGAACCCCAGGGCGGATGTTCAGGCATGGCCGCGCCGATGCGCGGGAGGGCGAGGCGGCAGGCAAGCGCCCCCTGATCTTCTGCAAAAGCCAGGGGGCGTTGGTGTCCGCGCTTTCTATGGGTAGCGCATGCGGACGCTACGTGCGGGCGTCATTGACATAGGGCGTGGGATACCACTGATAGCCCTGTGCGGCTTTGCCAACATGCCCGATGCCGGGAAAAGAGATATGCGCCCCGGCCACGAGGCAGCCCTGCGCGGCGACTTCGGCAAAGGTTTTTTGCCGCTGCGCGGCGGCGGCATCCGGGTCGAGGTCGAACTCAATGGCCAGTTCCGGGTGTGGGAACTGCGCCTCGGCCACATGGACCGTATCGCCCCAGAACCGCAGCTGCTCTCCCTGGCTTTCGAGCATGTAGTTGGTATGTCCCGGCGTGTGCCCCGGCGCGGAAATTGAGGTTATCCCAGGAAGAACTTCCCTCCCCGCTTCAAACATGGCGATGCGACCGGAGGCAAGATACGGGGCCAGTGATTTCCTGGCCGCTACGAACATGGGCTTGAAATATTCCCTGGTCTTCTCCATGTTGGCGGCGCTTAGCCAGAATTCAGCTTCCACACGGTTCACGCGCACCGTGGCATTGGGGAAAACCATTTTCCCGTTTTCGGTCAACCCGCCGGAGTGGTCCGCATGTATGTGCGTGAGAAGAATGTCGGTGATATCAACCGGCTGGAGCCCCGCGCCGGCGAGGCTGGCGGAAAGCTTGTTCAGCGTCGGTCCCAGAAGAGTTCCGGTTCCGGCGTCTACCAGAATGCGGCGGTCGCCGGCGAGAACAAGAAAAGCGTTGACCGAGGTGATCCGCTCTGCGGGGGCGTGGGCTTTTTGCAGCAGCGTTTCCGCTACGCCGTGGCTGTCATTGAGCAGCTTTGCCTTGCTGATGAGCGTGCCATCGGACAGTGCGGCAATATCCATCGCGCCGAGCGTCAGCCAGTAGTAGCCCGCCTGACGGCGGCGCGGTTTTGGGTGCGCGCTTTGGGCGCGGGCCACACGTGTCAGAGGGGGGGCGGCGGTTAGAGCCACAAGAGCAAATGCGGCTTGCCTTAAAAACTGCCGTCTGTTCATGCTGCTGCTCCTTGGATGGTGGTTTTGCGAAGTGCGCGCTGCGAGCGGCCGCGCCGCATTTTCCCCTGCTTGTCTGCCCCAGAGTGCCGGTGTATGCATGGTCGGGCGCGCAAGATCGCGGAAAGGACAAATGGTTCGCTAGTCCCGCTTTTATGAACTATCGATATGGTTGTCAACATCAGTGTTCCGTTTGCGCCGCCGCCGCCCCTTTTCATCGTCTTTTGCCCGAGCCGCCATCGGGGCGCGTAGGCCGTCTTACTCGCAGTTCATTCCCCTAATCGAGGAACCATGTCATGAAGCCACTGTATCATCCGGCAGTTGAAGACGTGACGGTTGAAGGCATTCTGTACGCCTTGTCAAATCCGGTGCGCGTTCAGATTCTTAAGGAAATAATGCGATCCAATTCGCCGAAATCGTGCTCCGATTTTTTGAGTCTGCCGGACCGTGTCATTCCCAAGTCCACCCTTTCGCAGCACTTCAAAATTTTGCGCGAGGCAGGATTGATTCGTAGCGAGCGCAAGGGCGTCTCCATGCGCAACACCCCGCGTTGCCAGGAATTGCGGCCCCGGTTCGGGCGACTGATAGGGGAGATTCTGGCGGCGTATGCCGAGGAATACTCAGCGGTGGCGGGAGCGGATAGCCCAGAATCCTAGGTCCGTCCCGCGACTCTGCGGAAGTGCCGACAACTCGCGCTGCCCATTCGTCGACAGAGAGCCCGAACAGCCCCGCGTCGCGTTCCACCGTGTTGGGGATTGCGCTGTGCCTTGGGGGGGGGCGATCCTCAAAGCTGGCTCAGGGGAGTGGCAATGCTCGTCTGGTGAGCTTCTTCCCTTGGACGGGTGGCTCCTGCCAAAGGTTCCCGCAGGGCTTCAGCGCCGATAGCACCAATAGCGTTCCCTCTCCCCCTTCGCTTGGCGGAGGGCGTTCAGAGGGCGGATGCCTTCCGGGGGGGCATGGGGTGGCGCGCTTTATGTGGTCAACGTTGTGGTTAGGCTGCGCTTCTGGCGGGATTGGGAGCGCACGAAAAAGGGCGGACGAGGGTCGCCCCATCCGCCCCAGTGCGCGCGCTTGCGGCGTTTAGCCGGCCGTCGTGCCGGGGCCGCCAGGCAGGGCGAAGCCCTTGGTGGTGCCGCCGGTGGAGGAGGGCGTGCCCGCGATGCGCGAGAGGTACGAGTCGCCCAGGTCCTTGATGTGCCCGGCCACGTTGTCGAAGTGGTTGTAGTGGATCTGCTCCTCGTCGATGATGCTTTGGAAGAGGTTCATGCTGATGTTGTCGCCGTTGTCGCGGCAGACCTGCAGAAACTGGTTGTAAGAGTCGATGGTGTTGTCCTCAAGGTCGGCGTCGAAGGGGAAGATGGCGCGCACGTCCTGCCCCTTGGTGACCTTGCCCTCGGCCTGGCTCACGGGCTCGCCGCCGAGCTCCTTGATGCGTTCGGCGAACATTTCGGCGTGGCGCATCTCGTCGATGGCGATGAGCTTCATATTGGCGGCCATTTCGCCGTAGTCCTTGTCATCCAGGTTGTAATGCTGGTTCATGTACTGGCTGATGGCGTGCAGCTCCATGGCGCGCGCCTTGTTCAAAACCTCCAGGACCTTGGTCTTACGGACTTCTCTTGTGGCGGTAGCCATATGCGGGTGCCCTCCTGCGGTGTTGCCGGTTGTTCAACCCTGCGCCTCCAGGGAATGCCTGAGGCGCCATGACGAAAATAAAACATCCGTTGGCGTGTGGCAAGAAGCGGTGGGGAAGACGGAGGGCGGGCAGACAACGGCATGTGTGCGTGGAGGGATGTGCGGCATGGTTGCAATCTGCTGTGATGTGTTTATTATCAGCACATGAGCAACGCCATGGTCACAAGGAAAAACAGTTCCTCCAAGCCGAAGGTGTCTGAGCTGCGCGCGCGTTTCGAATTCGTCAAGGCTTCATTCGCCGTTGAGGACATCCACTTCACGACGGAAGAGCTTTACGTCATGGAACAGTCCATTCGGAAGCGCCACCGTGGTCCTGGGTTCATCACTTCCGCGAACGCGTTGCTCAAAATTTAGAGAGCGCTGGGTGGGTGGTTCCTATGCTTCTTTGGATCACTATACCTACCCGGAATCTTCCGTCCTCATCAATCTTCTGGGGTTGACGGACCAGCAAAGGCTTGACCGCGCCGAGAAGCTCCTTGTCACAGCCCGTCTCCTTGACGTTAAGCGGAGTCATCCGCACCTTCGATTACACACACTTCCGCGCGCTGCACTTTCACTTGTTTCAGGATCTTTACGATTGGGCTGGTGCTGAGCGCGACGTTGTCATCGCTAAGGGAAGTTCTCGGTTTGCTGGTCCGCTGTTTATCCGGGATCAAGCCTGCCATATTCTCCGTGAGTTACGCCACGAGCTTACAGCCCTGCAACATATTTGGGCTTTGCCCGTAGTCCTTTCGCATTTCATCAATGAGATGAACGTGGTCCATGCGTTTCGCGAGGGGAACGGACGGCATTTGCGTGAGTTCGTCCGGCAAGTTCTTGAAGAACTCGGCTGCGGCGTGAACGCTGCCGCTTTGCGGCGTGAGCGCTGGATTCCTGCGGTTGTTGCAGGTTTTGGGGGCGATGAGCAGCCAATGGCCGCGTTGTTGACGGAGATCATTGTCCCCCCCGCAACACACAGGGAGCATCTGTTTGCCCCCATTCCAGAAAAAGAGCGCCGGCGTTTTTGCGCTTCCCTTAAGCGTAGCGGCTACCCGCAAGACATCGTGCATGAATACCGTGTGACACTCCACTGCTGAATTAAAAAGGGGGCCATGCAGCCCCCTTTCTCTCGCATATGTCTTGCGGCGCTATTTGGCGTAGCCCACGGCGCGCTTTTCGCGGATCACCGTGACGCGGATCTGGCCGGGGTAGGTCATGTTGCTTTCGATCTTCGCGGCAATGTCCTTCACCAACAGGTAGGTCTGTTCGTCGGGCACGCGCTCGGCGTCGACCATGACGCGCACCTCGCGGCCGGCCTGGATGGCGTAGGCCTTGGAGACGCCGCCGAAGCTGGTGGCGATGCCCTCCAGCTCCTCAAGGCGCTTGACGTAATTCTCCAGCAGCTCCTTGCGGGCGCCGGGGCGCGCGCCGGAGAGGGAGTCGGCCGCCTGGACGAGGGTGGCGATGGCCGTTTGCGGGGCCACATCCTCGTGGTGGGCCTGAATGGCGTGGACGATCTCCTGGCTCTCGCCGTGCTTCTTGGCCAGGTCCGCGCCGATGAGCGCGTGCGGGCCCTCGACCTCGTGGTCCACGGCCTTGCCGAGGTCGTGCAGCAGGCCGGCGCGCTTGGCCAGCTTTTCATCCAGTCCCAGCTCCGCGGCCATAATGCCGCAGAGGAAGGCGACTTCGATGGAGTGCTGGAGCACGTTTTGCGAATAGCTGGTGCGGTAGTGCAGCTGGCCCAGCAGTTTGACCAGCTCGGGGTGGATGCCGTGGACGCCCACGTCGAAGGTGGCCTGCTCGCCAATCTCGCGCAGCTTCACGTCCATTTCCTGCTCCACCTTGCGGACGATGTCCTCAATGCGGGCGGGGTGGATGCGGCCGTCGTGGATAAGGCGCTCCAGGGACTGCTTGGCGACCTCGCGCCGGAGCGGGCTGTAGGCGGAGAGGACCACCGTCTCCGGGGTGTCGTCGATGATGAGATCCACGCCGGTGGCGGCCTCCAGCGCGCGGATGTTGCGGCCCTCGCGTCCGATGATGCGGCCTTTCATCTCCTCGCTGGGCAGGGCGACGGCGGTGACGGTCTGCTCGGAGACGTAGTCGCCCGCGTAGCGCTGAATGGCGAGGGAGAGGATCTCCTTGGCCTTCTTGCCGGCGACCTCCTTGGCCTCGGTCTCTATGTTGCGGATCATGCGCGCGGCCTCATGGCGCGTGCGCGACTCCACCTCGGTCATGAGGCGTTCCTTGGCCTCCTCGACCGTGAGGCCGGAAATCTCCTGAAGCTTGCGTTCGTGGGAGTCGGCGGCGGCGGCCAGCTCCTCTTCCTTCTCGGCCAAGGCCTTTTCCTGCTTGATGAGGCGCTTTTCCAGCTCCACCACGCCGGATTCCTTTTGGGCGACCTTTTCGAGCTTGCTTTCCAGCCGTTCTTCTTTTTCCTGCAGGCGGGCCTGCTCGCGCTTGAGGGCCTGCTCGCGGTCCTTGAACTCCTGCTCCTGTTCTCTCTTGAGGCCAAATATTTCGTCCTGGGCTTGCAGGCGCGCCTCCTTGCGGGTGGCGTCGGCCTCTTTTCTGGCTTCCTCGACAATGCGGGTGGCGAGGTCCTGGGCGTCCTGATTGCGTTTTTTGGCGACATAGCTGCTGAAATAATAGCCGCCGACGAGCCCGACCAGAAGCGCCAGAGCGTCGAGGGCGATGAGCAACAGGCTGGAATCGTTCATGCGCTGCTCCTTACCGGTTATATGGACAGGCCATGCGGGCCTGATTCGCGCGGGGCGGACGCACCGTTTAGGCGCGCGCTGCCACGCTCGTGGGAACCGTTATGGGGCAGGTGTCTTGGAAAGGAGGATTTGCGCGTGCGAAAAGCCGGAAACATTCGCCAAAGCGACAGAAGCCGCCCGGGGGATATAGCCCCGGGGCGCCGTGTTGCTCTTGGAGTTTTGAACCTCGTTTAACGAGGTGGGGTCCACCGTCCCGCCGTTAGGCTGCCCGCACGGAGGCTGGTGTGCACACGGGCGGGAACTGGCGGATCCCTTTTGATGCATATTGGCTCAAGAACTCAAGAACAATCACGAACTCCCCAGGGTTTGTCCGCTTTCCTATCCGCAAGGCCGTTTCGCCGGCCTATTATTGCCTCTCCAAGAGCTCCTGCATGCGGGCTTCGAGGCCCGCGTACTTCCTGCGCGCTTCGAGATAGTCGTCCGCCATCCCGAGGGCCAGAAGCGTAAGCAGTTTCTCCCTGCTTATATATCGGCCACCCTTGCTCAGCTCGGCGAAGCGTTCCTCGAGCAAGGTCTGGGCAACCTGGATGCGTTGTTCATCCGCATCCGTCTTGAAGGAAATTTCAAGTCCGTTGACCGATATGGTATAACTCGGCATGGCTGGCTTAGGCCTTGTGTCCGCCGAGCGATTCCTGCACCCTCGTCAGAAGGGCCTCGATGCGGTCTTGGACCTCCCTCCGCTTGGCTGCCTCCGCCTCGACCTGTGTCGAGAGGGCCGCTTTTTCCTCTTCCAGTTGGCGGATGCGCACCAAGAGCTCCTCGAAGCGCGCCTCCAACCTTTCGATAAGTTCCATGCTTGAAACCCTACCGCTTCCTGTTGGGTAAATCAAGACTTCTTGCCCCGGCCTTCAAGATTGGTCTGTCGCGCGCGCGCCACCGCAAGCGCGCCGTCCGGCACGGTTTTGGTGATGACCGAGCCTGCGGCCACCAGGGCGTTTTCGCCAACTTGCACAGGCGCCACCAGCGCCGTGTTGCTGCCGATGAACGCGCCTGCGCCGATGTTTGTTTGGTGCTTGTGCACGCCGTCGTAGTTGCAGGTGATGGTGCCCGCGCCGATGTTCGCCCCGGCGCCCACGGCCGTGTCGCCCAGGTACGTTAGGTGGCTGGCCTTGGCGCCCTTGCCCAGGCTGGCCTTTTTCATTTCCACAAAGTTGCCCACGCGGGCGTTTTCGCCAACGTCCGCCCCGGGTCGCAGCCGGGAGTAGGGTCCGGCCACCGCGCCGGCGCAAACGTGCGCGTCCTCCAAGTGGCAGAACTCACGCACCGTGGCGCCCGCGTCGATGACGCAGTTGGTTATTTGGCAGAACGCGCCGATTGTGGCGCCCTGACCGATGGTCGTCGCCCCCAGGATGCGGCACGGCCCGGTGAGTTCCGCGCCGGGATCTATGGCCGCGCGCGGTCCGACGACAATCTGTTCGTGCTGGTGCAGCAGCACGCCGGACGCCAGCAGGCGCTCTGTCTGGCCGGCGCGCAGGCGCTCCTCGGCCCGGGCCAGCTCCAGGGGCGAGTTGACGCCGAGCAGGTCGGGCGCGTCCTCGCGTTTCAGCGCGTGAACCTTGAGCCCGGCCTGAACGCCAAGCCCCACCAAGTCGGTGATGTAATACTCGCCGGCGCGGTTGGCGCTGGTCAGCGAGAAGAGCGCGGCCTCAACCGCGCCCACGGAAAGGCAGAACAGCCCGGTGTTGACCTCGCCGGTATCCGCGCCATGGATGGCGGGGTTGAAGTCCTTGGCCTCCACAATGCCGGTGACGTTTCCGGCAGAGCCGCGCAGCACGCGGCCGAAGGCTCCGGCATCGGGCAGGGTGGTGGTCAGAAAGACGATGTCCGCGCCTTCGTGCGCGGTGCCGACAAGCTCCTCAAGATCCTCGGGCTGCACCAGCGGGGCGTCGCCGTTGAGCACAAGGCAGTGGGTGGCCCCGCTTTGGCGCACACGGTCCCAGGCCGCTTGCAGGGCATGGCCCGTGCCCTTTTGCGCCAACTGCTCCACAAAGCCTTCCGCCAGCTCGGGGTAGGCGGCGCGCACCTGCTCCGCCCCGTAGCCGATGACGGTGAGCACGCTCCCGGCGACGGTGCCGGCCGTTGCGGCGACGTATTGCAGCATGCCCTCGCCGAGAAGGGTTTGCAGCACTTTGGGCTTGCTGGAGTGCATGCGTGTGCCTTTACCGGCGGCGAGAATGACGGCGATGGTGTTGTCGTGGGGCATAATCAGCTCCTTGCTGGCCTGTGCGGCGCGGGAGACAGTCTCGCACTTTTTGGGAAAAATGAAAAGGCAGGCCGGGAAAACCCGACCTGCCTTTGTTGTTGTGAGCAGAATGCCGCTATGGGGCGGCGGTGGCGTGCGCTAGCACGTTCCCGCTTTTTCGCCGGAATTGCGGCAATTCATGCGGGCGATGGACCGACGCAGCGAGGCCTGGGCGCGGGCATAGTCGATCTTCTCCTGGGCGCGCGCCAGACGCTGCTGGGCGCGGTCCTGCGCCTTGCGGGCGCGCTCCGTGTCGATATCAGCCGCCTTTTCCGCGGCCTCGGCCAGGATGGTGACTTTCTCCGGGGTAACCTCGGCGAACCCGCCCGAGACGAAGACGTAGTGCGTACGGCCTTCATCTTTGTAGTACAGGTTGCCGATGCCCAGCGCGGACAGGAAGGGGATGTGGCTCGGAAGCACACCGAATTCCCCAAGCGCGCCGGGAGCGCCCACATAGTCGACGTCCTGGGAGAGGACCTTGTGGTCGGGCGTCACGATTTCAAGCAGCAGCTTCTTGGACATAGCGTCCTACCTATCCCTGCTTGGCCTTGTCGAGGGCCTCGTTGATGTCGCCAACCATGTAGAAGGCGCTCTCGGGAATCTCGTCGTGCTTGCCGTCGATGATTTCCTTGAAGCCCTTGATGGTGTCTTCAAGCTTGACGTAGCGGCCGGGTTTGCCGGTGAAGGCCTCGGCCACGTGGAACGGCTGGGACAGGAAGCGCTGGATGCGGCGGGCGCGGCCGACGAGAAGTTTGTCCTCGTCAGAGAGCTCGTCCATACCAAGAATCGCGATGATGTCCTGGAGTTCCTTGTACTTCTGAAGGATCATCTGCACCGAGCGGGCGACCGAGTAGTGCTCCACGCCCATGACCAGGGGGTCCAGGATGCGGGAAGTGGAGTCCAACGGGTCAACCGCGGGGTAGATGCCCAGCTCGGCGATCTGGCGGGAAAGCACGAGGGTGCCGTCCAGGTGCGAGAAGGTCGTGGCCGGGGCGGGGTCGGTCAAGTCGTCGGCGGGCACGTAAACGGCCTGCACCGAAGTGATCGAACCCTTGTTGGTGGAGGTGATGCGCTCCTGCAGCTCGCCAAGGTCGGTGCCGAGAGTGGGCTGGTAACCCACCGCGGAGGGCATGCGGCCGAGCAGAGCGGACACTTCCGAACCCGCCTGGGTGAAACGGAAGATGTTGTCGATGAACAGCAGCACGTCCTGGCCGTCGGCATCGCGGAAGTTCTCAGCGATGGTCAGACCGGTGAGGGCGACGCGGGCACGGGCTCCCGGGGGCTCGTTCATCTGGCCGTACACCAAGGCGGCTTTGTCCAGAATGCCGGCTTCTTTGAACTCGTTGTAAAGGTCGTTGCCCTCGCGGGTGCGCTCACCCACGCCGGCGAAGACCGACAGACCGCCATGGTGTTTGGCGATGTTGTTGATCATCTCCATGAGAATAACGGTCTTGCCCACGCCGGCGCCGCCGAAGAGGCCCATCTTGCCGCCCTTGGGGAAGGGGATCAAGAGGTCCACGACCTTGATGCCGGTTTCGAGCACTTCGACCTTGGTGTTCTGGTCGACGAATGCCGGAGCCGAGCGGTGGATGCTCATGAGCTTGTCGCTCTTGATCGGACCCAGCTCGTCCACGGGGCGGCCAACGACGTTGATGATGCGGCCCAGCGCGCCAACACCGACCGGGACCTGGATGGCATCGCCGGTGTCGGTGACGTCCATGCCGCGGACGAGGCCTTCGGTCGCGTCCATGGCGATGGTGCGAACCACGTTGTTGCCCAGGTGCTGGGCGACTTCGCAGATCAGGTTTGGCGCATCCGTGTTATTCGGATTCTTGATATCCAGCGCATTCAAGATGTGAGGCAGGTGCCCCTCAGGGAATTCGACGTCCACAACGGCGCCGATTACCTGAACAATCTTACCTACAGTTGCACTCATTTTGTTAGGCCCCCTTTTCTCATTTCAGCGCTTCGGTGGCGCCGACAATATCCATAAGGTCTCTGGTAATCGCCGCCTGGCGCGTCTTGTTGTACAGAAGCGTCAGACTGCTGATCAAGTCGTCACAGGCACGTGTGGCGTTGTCCATGGCGGTCATGCGGGCCGCATGCTCGCTGGCGGACGTGTCAAGCATGCCGCGGTACACCTGAACTTTCACGAAACGGGGCAAGAGTTCTGCCAGAAGACCCTCAACGGAGGGCTCATAGACGTAGTCCTTGCCGGTGCTGCTGGTCTCCTCGGCCGATTCGGTGCCGCTGATGGGCAGCACCACCTGGGTCACGGGAGCCTGTCTGCCCACGCTGATGAACTCGCCGTAGCAGAGCACGACCTCATCAACCGTGCCATCAAGGAAGGCGTTGATCAGCTCGTTGCCGAGCTTGCTGGCCACGCTGAAGTCGAAGCGGCTCATGATGTCGCGGTACTGGACCACGATTTCAAAGCCGGACTTGCTGACCGCGTCGCGGCCCTTTTTCCCCACGCAGTAGAACTTGACGTCGAGCCCTTCCGCCTTCTTTTCCGTGGCGAATTTCAGCGCCGCCTTGATGATGTTGGCGTTGAAACTGCCGCACAAGCCGCGGTCGGAGGTGACGATAACAATGCCAACGGTCTTTTTTTCCTCACGCTTGGCCAAAAGCGGGTGGACCGACTCATCCGCTCCGGCAGCAAGATCACCCAGCATCTCATCGAACTTCTGCGCATACGGCTTGAACCGCTCAATGCGGCCCTGCGCGTTGCGCAGCTTCGCCGAGGCCACCATATTCATGGCCTTGGTGATCTGCTTGGTCTTCTTGACCGCGCCTATCTTGGTTTTGACGTCCCTCAGGGAAGCCATTGCACCCTCCTGCGCCGCTAGGCGCGGAAGCCCTTCTTGAACTCTTCGATGGCGGCCTTCAGACGACCTTCGAGATCGGCGTCCAACGCCTTCTTCTCGACGATGTCCTTCAGGACGTCAGCCTTGGAGTTGCGCAGGAACTCCATGAGCTCGCTTTCGAATTTATGCACGGCGTCAAGCGGCACTTCGTCCATGAAGCCGCGGGTGCCGGCGTACAGGGAGGCGACCTGCTCCTGCACCGACATGGGCTGGTACTGCGGCTGCTTCAGCAGTTCGACCAGACGGGCGCCGCGGTTCAGCTTCTGCTGGGTGGCCTTGTCCAGGTCGGAGCCGAACTGCGCGAAGGCGGCCAGCTCGCGGTACTGGGCGAGGTCGAGGCGCAGGGTGCCGGCCACCTGCTTCATGGCTTTGATCTGGGCGGCGCCGCCAACGCGGGAGACCGAGAGGCCGACGTTGATGGCCGGGCGGACGCCGGCGTTGAACAGCGCGGGCTCCAGGTACACCTGACCGTCGGTGATGGAGATGACGTTGGTCGGGATGTACGCGGACACGTCGCCGGCCTGCGTTTCAATGATCGGCAGGGCGGTGAGCGAACCGGCGCCCAGCTTGTCGTTCACCTTGCAGGCGCGTTCCAGCAGGCGGGAGTGCAGGTAGAACACGTCGCCGGGGAACGCCTCACGTCCCGGGGGACGGCGGAGCAGCAGCGACATCTGGCGGTACGCCACGGCCTGCTTGGACAGGTCGTCGTAAATGATGAGGGCGTGCTTGCCCGAGTCGCGGTAGTACTCAGCCATGGTGCAGCCGGAGTACGCCGAAATGAACTGCAGCGGCGCGGGCTCGGAGGCGGTGGCCGAAATGATCGTGGTGTATTCCATTCCGCCGTAGCGGCGCAGGGTGTCGGCCACGAGAGCGACGGTGGACTTCTTCTGGCCAATGGCCACGTAGAAGCACTTCACGTCGCCGCCCTTCTGGGCGAGAATGGCGTCGATGCAGACCGCGGTCTTGCCGACCTGACGGTCGCCGATGACGAGCTCGCGCTGGCCGCGGCCAACCGGGGTCATCGCGTCAATGGCCTTGAGGCCGGTCATCATGGGCTGATGGACCGACTTACGGGAGATGATGCCGGGGGCCTTCAGCTCGACCGGGCGGGTCTCCTTGGAGGCGATGGGCCCCAGACCGTCGATGGGCTGGCCCAGGGGGTCTATGACGCGGCCGATGACGGCGTCGCCGACGGGCACGGAGAAGATCTTGCCGGTGCGCTTGACCGGGTCGCCTTCCTTGATCTCGTTGCACTCGCCAAGGAGCGCGACGCCGACGTTGTCCTCTTCGAGGTTGAGCACCATGCCCATGAGACCGCCGGGGAACTCCAGGAGCTCCATGGCCATGGCGTTCTTAACGCCATGCACGCGGGCGATGCCGTCACCGACGTACAAAACGGTGCCGGTCTCGCTCATCTCCACGCGGGACTCGTAATTCTCGATTTGTCCCTCAATGATTTTGCTTATTTCTTCCGCTTTGATCTGCATGGCCCTACTCACCCCTCTTGATGGTTTCTTTCAAAATGTTCAGCTGAGCGCGCAGGCTGGCGTCGAGCACGGAGTCGCCGATCTGCAGCACCACGCCGCCAAGAATCTCGGCGTCGGTGGCGAAATCGAGCTCCAGCTGTTTGCCGGTCTGCTTCTCAAGCCGTTCTTTCAATTCAACCTTCCTTGCATCGGAAAGCGAAACGGCGGTGACGAGCTTGCCGGAGACGACGCCATTCTTTTCATCAAGCATGGCGCCGAAGTCATCGGCTATCTCGGGGAGGGAGACGAGACGGTTCTTGTCCGTCAGCAGGTTCACAAAATTGCCGAGGGCTTTGGTGAGCCCCAGCTGGCCTGTGATCTGCCCGAGGACGGTCTTTTTCTCCTCGACGCTGAAGACCGGGTTGTGGAAAAACCGCATGGCCTCCGGCGAATCCGCCAATGCCTTTGCCAGCTCGCCCAGCTGTTTGCCGTAGGTTTCAAGCTCGGCAGCGCCTTGCTTCAGCCCAACGGCGAACAGCGCTTTGGCGTACCTGCGCGCGACGATGTTCCCGCTCAATTGAGCACCACCTTTGTTAAGTATTCATCCACGAGGCGCTCGTGATCCTGATCGGTGAGCTTCTCGCGCACGATTTTCGTGGCCTGTGCGATGACCTGGTCGGCGATTTCGCCGCGCACACGGTCAAAGGCGGCCCGCGCCTCGTTCTCGGCGCTGGTGACGGCCTGGGCGCGCATGGCCTCGGCGTCCTTGTGGGCCTTTTCGATGATGGCGACCTTGATGGCCTCGCCCTGGGTCTTGGCTTCGGCCAGGATGGCGGCCTTTTCCTGTTCCAGGTTGCGGATGCCGCTCTCAACGTCCTTGAGCCGCTTTTCAGCCTCGGCCTTGCGAACGTCCAGGTCCTCAAGATCCTTCTTGATCTGGGTGCGGCGGCCGCCAAAGAACGCCACGGCCTTGGCCCCGGCGAACTTGTACAGCAGGAAGATGAAGATGGCGAAGTTTACGATGCGATATCCGAAATCTTTCCAGGGCAAACCCTCGGGCTCCGCGCCTTCGCCCCCGCTGGCGTAGGCCAGCGCGCAAAACGCGAGAACGCAGATCAGGGTAAGTACTGTTTGCCGTGCAACTTTCAAGATGTTCCCCCTCCTTCTTCCTTTCGGCTTAAGCCTGGCCAAGAATCTTGGCGGTGGCCTTCAGCGCGAATTTCTCCACGTCGGCGCTCAGGGCGTTTTTGGCCCCGGTCACCTGCGCGGCGATTGCCTCCTGCGCGGCCCTCATGGTCGCCGCCACTTCCTTGCCGGCGGCAGACATGATCTGCTGCTCCTCGCCAGCCCCTTCGGCGCGCATCTGCTTGCGCAGCTCAAGCCCCTGCTGACGGGCCGCGTCCATGGTCTGCTCGTAGCCCTTCAGCTTCTCGTCGGCGTTGGCGGTGAAGCTCTCGATGGTGGTCAGCTGGTCCGCCATGAGCGTGTTGCGCTCCTTGATCTTCTCGCGGATGGGCTTGATCAGCAGCGCGTTCAGGAACACCAAGGTGATGAGAAAATTGATGAGCTGAATAAACAAGGTACTGTCAATATCAATCATTGCGGCCCCCAGCACTTTGAATTTGGGATTGTGAAATTTGGTCCAAAGTCACCGGGGACCTACACCATCCCCGCCACCCTGTCAAAGCCTTTTTTAGTTTTTCCCGGCTCCTTAGCCCCCTGGCGCCCTTGTGCGCCAAGGGGTTGTCGGCGGGGCGCACAAAAAGCACACTGCTTTTGCAGCGTTTGAAAGAAGGCCCCCGACGCGCCGGAGCAAGCCCGGTTTGGCGTGGTTGCCGGAGATGCTACGTCTGCTTGAACAGGTAGCGGCGCATGGAGATGTTGAGCACCAGACCCACGAGGCAGAAGTTCACCAGTGTGGCGCTGCCGCCGTAGCTGACGAAGGGAAGCGGCACGCCCACCACCGGCATGAGCCCCATGACCATGCCCATGTTGATGAGGATTTGCCAGAAAAAGTAGAAGAACACCCCGGCCGCCAGAAAGCTGCCGTAGGGGTCCTTGGCGTCGCGCGCGACCACGGCGATTTGGTACAGGTAGGCGCAGAAGAGCGAAAGCATGATGATCATGCCGAAGAAGCCCCACTCCTCGCCAAAGACGGCCACGGCGAAGTCCGTGTGCTTTTCGGGCAAAAAGCGCAGCTGGCTTTGGGTGCCGGCGAGAAATCCCTTGCCGAAGAGCCGGCCGGAGCCCACGGCGATTTCCGACTGCAGGATGTGATACCCGGAGCCCAGCGGATCGGTGGCGGGGTCGAGGAAGGCCAGAATGCGCCGCTTTTGGTAATCCTTGAGGACGAACCAGAACAGCGGGGTGATGGTGGGCACCAGCACGCACAGGGTGCGGAACAGCCAGGGCACGATGCCCCGGTACAGGATGAGCCCGCCCAGCAGCAGCAGCACCAGCATGCCTGTGCCCAGGTCCGGCTGTTTGATGATGAGCAGCGCGGGCAGGGCGCCCAGGCCCAGCACGGTGCACAGCTCCTTCATGTTCAGCCGTTCGCTGCTGCCCGAGAGCAGCCGCGCGCCCAGCAACAGCACGGAGAACTTGGCCAGCTCGCTGGGCTGAAAGCTGAACACGCCGAAGTCGAGCCAGCGCCGCGCGCCCATGACCGTTTTGCCCAGCAGCGGCACGGCCAGTAGCAGCACGATGGTGATGACGTACATGGGCCAGGCCAGGGCGTTGAGCCGCCTGTAGTCGAAGGTCATGAACGCGGCCATGCCGAGGATGCCGATGGCGCCCCACACCAGTTGCTTTTGATAGAAGTTCTCCACCTGCACGCCGTCGCCCAGGCGCACGCCGCTGGCGGAGTAGAGGTTGAGCACGCCGATGGCGAACAGCGCGACCAGCACGCCAACCAGCCGCCAATTCACATGGTAGAACATCCGCCGGTCGATGGGGCTCATTGCGCGGTCGCCTCCTGCGGCGGTTCGGGAATCGGCGGCTCGGGGAACTGCGGCTCCACGGTGTCGATGGGGGCGGGCCCGTTGGCCGGACGCTCACCGCCCTCCAGATCCTTGGGCGGCAGCTCGCGCTTGCCTATGAACAGGGCGTTGATCATGGCCTTGACGATGGGGCCGGCGGCGGCGCCGTGCATGCCGTGCTCCACCATGGCCACAATGACGTAGCGCTTGCCGCCTTGCTCGGCGAAGCCGGCCATCCAGGCGTGGTCGCGGTATTTATAGGGCACGCCGTCGCCCATGCGTCGCAGCTCCTCGGTCAGGCGCACCACCTGGGCGCTGCCGGTCTTGGCGCCAACCGTCACCCCGGGGGTGATGATGCGCCGGCAGGTTCCGTGCGGATCCTCTACTGTGGCGACCATGTCGCGCTTGATGATGTCCGCCTGGTTCTGGGTCAGGGGCAGCTGGCTCGTCACCTGGGGGGGCTGGCCCTTTATGAGCGAGGGGCGCAGCAGCTTGCCGCCGTTGATGAGCGCGCCGATGTAGCGCGCCACCTGCAGGGGCGAAACCACGGTGTAGCCCTGGCCGATGGCCATGTTCAGATCCTCGCCCTTGGTCCAGCGCACGCCGAAGCGTTTGAGCTTCCACTCGCGGCTGGCGATGAGCCCGCCTTTTTCGTGCGGCAGGTCTATGCCCGTGGGCGAACCGAATCCGGCGGCCTTGGCGAAGGCGCTCATGCGGTCCACGCCAAGCTTCATGCCCAGTTTGTAGAAGTATACGTCGCAGGATTCCACCAGCGCGCGCTGGAGGTTCACCGTCCCATGGCCGGTGTGCTTCCAGCAGCGGAAGACGTGGCGGCCAAGCGCCAGCTCGCCGGAGCAGGTCACGGTTTCGGATGGGTCGATGACGCCCTCGTGCAGGCCCGCCCCAGCCATAACCAGCTTGAACACGGAGCCGGGCGGATACACGCTCTGGGTGGCGCGGTTCTGCAGGGGGTGCAGGGGGTCGTCGCGCAGGGCCGCCCACTGGGCGCTGGAAAGACCGTTGGTGAACATGTTGGAGTCGTAGCTGGGTTCGCTCACCAGCGCGTGCACCTCGCCGTTGTCCGGGTCCAGCACCACCACCGCGCCGCTCTTGCCTTCCAGCAGCTTATGCCCCAACTGTTGCAGGCCGAGATCTATGGCAAGAAAGATCTCCTCCCCGGCCTTGGGCTCGCCCTGGGTCTCCTCGGAAAGTCGGCGGCCGGTCACGTCCACCTCGATGAGGCGTTTGCCCTTGGAGCCGCGCAGGCGCGTGTCCAGCGTGTTCTCCAGGCCCTGTTTGCCCACAAAGTCGCCCAGGGAGAGGCTGGGGTCGGCCTGCATCTCGGCTTCGTTGGCCTCGGCCACATAGCCCAGCACATGGGAAAGCAGGTGCCCGTAGTTGTATTTGCGCCGCGTGCGCGAAAGAATTTCCAGCCCGGGCCAGCGCACCGCCGCGCCCTCCACCTTGGCGATGGTGTCGAAGGTCATGTCCGGCACCAGCACCAGCGGCTCAAAGCTCTTCACCTTGGGCTTGTTGCGGGTGTAAATCTCCTTGAGCTTCTCCAGCGGAATGCCGGAGAGCTTGGAGACCTCCTCCAGGGTGTCGGGGATGTCGTCGCAGTCCTCGCGCACAAGCCCCAAGGCGAAGGCGGGTTCGTTCACGGCGAGCAGTTCGCCGTTGCGGTCGCGCAGAAAGCCGCGCGGGGCGAAAAGATATTCGATGCGCAACTGGTTGTTGCGGCTTTTTTCGGTGAACACCGGCCCCAGGTGGATTTGCAGGTACCACAAACGCACGGCGAACAGCAGAAACAGCCCCAGCACCAGAAACTGGAGCAGGGCGGGTCCGAAGCGGGGCATGACCTGGGTGGAGGCGCTAAGCAGATTCTTCATGGCGCTTCAACCGCTCGGGGAAGAGGTTTTCCGCCGCGTACCAGAGCACGGGGTAGATGAGGATTTGCAGCAGGCATTCCAGCAGCACGCGTCTGATCGGGAAGGCGCGCATCTCCAGCACGGCCATGAGGTAGAGCAGAAAGAAGTGCGCCAAGCCCAGCGCCACGCCCAGCAGCGCCTGGAACTGGAGGCTGCCGGGATCGAGCAGCCAGCGCCCCACGGTGAGCAGTATGAACAGCGTGGCGTACCAGAGAATGCCGTAGCCGAAGGCCAGGCCGCCCGCGCCTTCCTGAATGGCCATCCAGATGGTGACCAGGACGATGGTGACGGCGGGCCGTTGCCAGCGCAGGCTTATGGCCATGCCGGGGGCGAAGAAGTCCACCCCGGGCACGAGGGTTTGCCCCCAAATGCCGCATACGGTGAAAACGAACCACCACAAGGCCGCGAGCACGGCGTTACTCCCACAAGGCGCGGGCGTCTTCGGGCTGCGCCGCCCGCTTGAGCAGCAGCACTTCCTCCAGGTGGGGAATATCCACCATGGGTTCGGCCTGCACATCCATGAACAAGGTGCCCTCCTCGCGCTTCACCGCGGTGACCCGGGCCACGGGCAGCCCCTTGGGGTACACGCCGTCCATGCCGGAGGTGACGAGGATTTCGCCCTGCTCCAGCGTGGAGGTGAAGCCCACGTACTTGACCACGAGCTTTTCGCCTGCTCCCATGCCGTACACCACGCCGGCGGCCCGGTTGTCGCGTCCGACGACGGCGATGCGGCTGGACGGGTCGGTGAGGAGCAGCACCGTGGCCACGGAGAGGCCCGCGCGGTAGATGCGGCCCACAACGCCGTCCACGGAGAGCACGGGGGTGTCCTCCACGGCGCCGGTGTGCTTGCCGCGGTCCACCAGAATGGTTTCCAGGAGGGCCGTGGGACCAACGCGCTGGGCGATGACGCGCGCGCCCTCGCGTTTCCACTCGGGCGGGTCGGGGAAGCCCAGCAGCTTCTCCACCCGGGCGGTGGCCTCGGCGCGTTCGCGCAGGGTCATGTTCTCCAGGCGCAGGGCCTTCACCTCGGCCTCCAGGGCCTCGTTCTGCTGCTTCAGCCCCACGAGGTCGATGTAGCGCTCGATGAAGTCCGCGCCCTTGACGCCGAGCCACCGTCCCGGTCGGAGCACCGTCCCCACGCTGTCGAGCCCGGAGTAGGTGCTCAGGCGCGTCAAATGGCCGGAGCGCAGGTTCCAGGTGTAGAGGCTCAAGTAGACGAAGAGCCCGGCGACAAGGAAGATGGCGACTTTTTTCGGGTTCACGCTAGTCCGTGGTCACTTCCCTGTACAGGTCGATGCATTCCAGCGCCTTGCCGGAGCCCAGGACGACGGCGGTGAGCGGATCGTCCACCACGGTGATGGGCAGCTGGGTCTCGTGCTGGAGCAGCTTGTCCAGGCCCTTCAGGAGCGCGCCGCCGCCGGTGAGCACAATGCCGCGGTCCACAATATCGGCCGCGAGCTCGGGCGGGGTCTGTTCGAGCGCGATGCGCACGCCCTGGACGATGCCCTCCACCTGCTCGCTGATGGCCCCGCGCACTTCCTCGGCGGTGATGACGCGGTTCTGCGGAATGCCGGTGACGAGGTCGCGCCCGCGCACCTCCATCTCGCCCGCGCCCTCAACCGGGTACGCGCTGCCGATGGTCATCTTGATCTCCTCGGCCGTGCTTTCGCCGATGAGCATGTTATACTTGCGCTTCACGTGCTGCATGATGGCTTCGTCCATCTTGTCGCCGCCAATGCGCACGCTCTTGGCGTACACGATGCCGGACAGCGAGATGACGGCGATTTCGGTGGTGCCGCCGCCAATGTCCACCACCATGTTGGCCGTGGCCTCGGTGATGGGCAGGTTGGCGCCGATGGCCGCGGCCATCGGCTCCTCAATGAGGTAGACCTCGCGCGCGCCGGCGCTCTGGGCGGATTCCTTCACCGCGCGCTTCTCCACCTGCGTTATGCCCGTGGGCACGCAGATCATGATGCGCGGGCGCACCAGCCGGCGCGAGTTGTTCACCTTGCTGATGAAGTGCCGCAGCATGGCCTCGGTGACCTCGAAGTCGGCGATGACGCCGTCCTTCATGGGGCGGATGGCCACAATGTTGCCGGGCGTGCGGCCCAGCATTTTCTTGGCCTCGGTGCCCACGGCCAGCACGACCTTGCCGCCCCGGCTGTCGCGCTTCACCGCCACCACGGAGGGTTCGGAAAGCATGACGCCGGCGCCCTTGACATAGACCAGCGTGTTGGCTGTGCCCAGGTCGATCGCCAGGTCAGTGGAAAAATATTCAAAGAATTTGTCAAAAACCTTGACCATAACTCCCCCGGTTCTTGAAATATGCTGTCGCCGAACGTACCTTCCCGGCACGAGGGCGTTCTAAACGCAACTGCCTCAGAACAGCCTCCCGTACCAAAAGAACACACAGCAGGCAATAGATGAGCACTCCCCCGTCCATAATGGATGCCGCGCCGCGTTGGCATCCGCCCCGGATTTTCTTTGCGGCCCGGCTTGGCGGCCGTGTGCGCAAGGTGCCGCTCGACGCCGGCTTCTCCTGTCCCAACCGCGATGGAACCATTGGCCGCGCGGGATGCTCCTTCTGCAACGCCGCCGGATCCGGCACCGGCCGCCACGCGCTGGGACAGAGTCTGGCGGCGCAGTGGGCGGCGCTGGTTCCCCGGGCGCTGGCCCGTGAGCCGAGAGCGAAGCTGCTTGCCTACCTGCAGGCTTACTCCAACACCCACGCCAGCCCGCAACGTCTGCGCGCCGTTCTTGCGGAGACGGCGGCCCTGCCCGGCGTGGCCGGCCTGTGCCTGGGCACCCGGTCGGACTGCCTGGACGTTGGCGCGGGCGAGGCGCGGCTGGACGTCCTGGCCGGGGTTTTGCGCCTTGGCCTGCCCTTTGTCCAGCTTGATCTTGGCCTCCAGTCGGCGGACGATGCGGTTTTGTCGCGGGCCGGGCGCGGGCACGACGCGGCCTGCTTCGCGGCGGCGGTTTCGGCGGCGGCTTCGCGCGGCGTTTTTGTCTGCGCTCACCTCATGTTCGGGCTGCCGGGAGCCGGGCCGGAGGACTTGTCGCGCAGCGTGGACTTCCTCAACACGCTGCCCATAGCCGCCGTGAAGTTCCACAACACGCTGGTGTGCCGGGGCGCGAGGCTGGCCGGTTTGTGGGAGGCCGGGACGTTCGTTCCGGCGCGGCGCGAGGAATATATCGAGGCGCTTATCGCCGCGCTGGAGCGTTTGCGCCCCGACGTGTGCGTGCAGCGGCTTTTCGCCGACGCCGCTCCAGGCGAGCTGCTGGCCCCGACCTGGGCGGCGGACAAGGCCGCTGCGCTGGACGCGCTCCGGCGCGAAATGATACGCCGAAACACATGGCAGGGTCGTGCGGCGTTTTCCCCGTTGGCCCTGCCCGCATGGACCTGATCCGACCAAATGGTCCCGAATGGTCTTGGCCGAATGGGCCTGGGCTTATAAGATTTATAAGATAAGGAGGCGAGCATGATGTCCCGCAGGCTTTCCCAGCCGTCGGACCGTGTGGAGACCGTGGCCGCGCCGCCGCTTGCCCTGCGGCTTTTCTGGAGCGGCGGGCGCATCACCCATCTGGAGCTGCGCCGGGCCGAGGCCGCGAGCCTTGCGCCGGACGCCAGTCCCGAGGCGCGGGGCGTGCATGCGGCGCTGACGGCCCTGGCCGCGGGCCGTCCTGCGGCGTTTCCAGCCCTGCCCCTGGCCTGGGAGCTCACGCCCCCCTTCACCCGCGCGGTGCTGCAAACGTTGCTGGAGCGCGTGCCCGCCGGGCGCACCGTGACCTATGGCGAGCTGGCGGCGCTGGCCGGGCAGGGCGGCAAGGCCCGGGCGGTGGGCCAGGCCATGGCGCGCAACCCCTGGCCGCTGGTGGTGCCGTGCCACAGGGTGCTGGGCGCGGGCGGCGGCCTCACGGGCTACACCAATCCCCACGGGCTGGATTTGAAGGCCCTGCTGCTGTCCCTTGAGGGCGTTGCCCTGGGCGTTGCCCTGGGCGTCGCCCCGGGCGGAGTGTAACGCCGTGGCTTACGCCTTTCGGCTGGACGATCCCCGCTTGGCCTACATCCGCATCGCACGCGCCGACATAGGCGGGGAGGGGCTGGGCCTGTTCCTGCGGCTTGCCGGAAAAGAGCGGCCCCTGGCCCGCGCCGTGCTGCGGCGAAACACCATCAGCCTTGTGGACGATTTGTTGGACATGGAGCGCGCGCTTCAGCTTTCCGCCACGGGGCAGGCGGCGCTGGTCATCCGCCGCGGCGGGCAAAGCGAGCCCGTGCTTGTGGAGCCGCTGCTCTTTCATCATTCGTTTTTCGCGCCGATCATGGACTACTCCCGCGCATTT
>MNUQ01000136.1 GCA_001871085.1 Desulfovibrionaceae bacterium CG1_02_65_16 | reverse complement strand
CGGTGGGGTTGGCTCCGGGCCGCAATGCACCGTCGCGGACATCGCCCTGCGCATTCAGCGCATGACGCAGTTTGTGCGCAGCATGGCGGCGGCATCGGCCCTGCATGGCCTGAACGCCACACAGGCCGCGGAGCTTGTGGCGGAGATAGCCGCGGCGCAGGCCAAAAGCGAGGGCGCGCACGAGGGCGTTGGCGAGGCCGAGGCCGCCAGCGCTGCGGACGACGCGGGCCTTGGCTGGTGGGTGCTGGCCCAGGGCCGGCTGCTTAATCCGCAGAATTTCGCCGCGCGCGAGGCCGCCCGCGCGGACCTGCTGGCGTCCGTGCTCAAGGCCGGGGCGCTAGTGCCGGAGAATATCTGGGTGTGGGACGAGACAGGCCGGGCGCAGCTGGTGCTGGCCACGCTGCCCACCCTGACGCGCGCCCGCCGCGTGGCCGCGCGCCTGCGCCAGAAGGGGCTGAACATCACCGTTCGCCGCGAGATGCCCCGGAAGGACTGACCCGGAAAAACAGCCTTGAGCCTCGCCGGGGCACGGGGCGCCGTCCGCGATTCGCCCAGGGGCCTCTTCCGCCCAACGTGAAATCGTCCTGCACAACTGGTATCGGCAGCAGCTCAAGCTCCTCCTGCCTCCTCTTCTGGAGAAGTGGCAGGCCGTTGTCGGGGTGCAGGCTTCCTCCTGGGGTATCAAGAAAATGAGGACGAAGTGGGGCAGTTGCTCCGCCACGGCAGGCCGCATTTGGTTCAATCTGGAATTGGCCAAACGCCCTGTTCAGTGCCTGGAGTACGTCCTGGTCCACGAACTTGTCCATCTGCTTGAACGGCACCACAACGAGCGGTTTATAGCGTTGATGGACCAGTCCATGCCCAGTGGCGTTTGTGCCGGGACATGCTGAGCGAAGCGCCGTTGGGGCACGAGAATTGGTGCTTAGAAGAAGCAAGCCCAGAGGCTGGCAACGCCGATTGAATTTTGATACGCCCCCTCTATACATCTTAAAGCAACCGGGGGAGCCATGAGCGATTGTTATGAGATTTATGGGTATACCTGTACGAAAGAGTGTCGTTTTGATGGTTACTCAATCACACCTGTGTTTGATGATGCTTTAACCGTAAGCAAAATTGCGGCGGATAAGAACAACTATAGACTCACTGGGTGGTTGCGTGTCGAGGATGATTTTAATGTGCAAGGCCCAAAAAGAGAAGAATTCTTATTTAATCTTGAAGGGGTTTTGACATTCATTGAGCGACAGGACGTGATTATAAACAGAGTACCTGTTGAAATTAACAGCGGAAATTTGGATGACAAGAAATTCAGAGCTTATTCATCACGCTGGACTCTAGGGCCACTCTTTTCGCTGAATACAGACGACATCCGCAGTGAGATAATCTTCCTCTTGATGTGTGAACTTGAATATGGAGAGCACTTTGAAGTATTTAAAACAGCTCTTTTTAAAACGATTGAATTTTATCGGATGAAAAAAAGCTACATTGATGTTGATTACTATCTGTTATTTTCTGCTATCGAGTCATTGAGCAGAGCTCATCAAAACGAAACTGAAACTGATAATAGTGTTGAAAAAGTTCTTTGTTGTTTCATAAGGATTGATTGTGGCTTTAGTTCTTTTTCTCAGAATCCTAGCAAAATAAATTACACTTTCCACCCTACCAACAAAGAATCTGTTCATATACTTTTAGACGGTGAAGTTCGCCAGCTCATCGAGTCCACAAGCTCGTACGCTCATGTGCGGAATGCTCTTGTCCACAATGGGGCGCTTTATGAAGATGTCAATGTTAATGGTTTAACTGTCAGGTTTAAACTTATTGATTTCTACCCATATCTTAGAAAATTGGTGCCTCTAGTTTTGATAAAGTACGCAGGGTTTTCTAATAAGAATGCTCGCTGGGATTGTTGGAAAGATCTATTTGAATTTATTTGACGATCAGAAAAGCAAGGTAAGAAGTCGAAACGAAAGAACTCCAGAGGGTAATTACACCCCTGCCTTCAACGTCATCAGCCTAAAATATCATAAATTTCTTGTAGAATGCCGCGCCGGAGCGCCGCGCCAGGGCGAGGAGCGCCGCGTGGGCCTCCCGCGCCGCGTCCGTCGCGCTCATCGTGTCTCGCGTGTCCATCGTGCGCGGGCTTGCCGTGCCGGGCGTGTGCGCCGCGTTTGTGGCGGCGGTCTTGTTCGATTGGAACGGCATGTTCGCGGGCTCGGCCGGGACCGTTCGCGCCGGGCATGGTCAGACCGCCCGCGCGGCCAGGAAAAAGATCGGGTACTCGTGCGGCTGGCCCGAGGAATCGGGCCGGCGCAGAATGTGGAACACGCGCGGCGCGACCACGTCGAAACCGCAGGCGGCCAGCGTCGCGGCAAGCTGCTCCGGGTCGAATCCGTTGTGCTCGGCGGGCGCGTCGCCATGAAAGCCGCCGTCCTCGGTCACGAGGTCCGAGAGCAGCACGTGGCCGCCGGGCGAAAGCAGCTGTCTGAAGGCGCGGAACAGGGCGGGCACGTCGGCCACGTGATGCATGGCCATGCCCGAGACCACGGCGTCCACCGGCGCGGCGGAGGCGGGCAGGGCGGACAGCTCACCGAGATAGGCGCTGGCGTTCTTGATGCCCGACTCGGCCATGCGCCGGGTGAGCACCTCGAACATGGCGGGCGAGGCGTCCAGAAAGATCATATGCGCCCCATGGTCCAGCCCCAGCCTAAGGCCCAGGGAGCCCGTGCCGCAGCCGAACTCCAGCACGCGCAGTCCGGAAAGGTCCGGCGCCTCGGCCAGCACCTGCTGGTAAAAGGCCATGCTCATGGCCGCGCGCACGGGGCTTTCGTCCCATGTGACCGCCGCCTTGGCGAAATAGTCGTTCATTCCAGTCTCCTTGTTCCGCGCACGGCGATGACGCCGCTGGTCAGCAGCATGTCCGCGCATTGTGTTACCGGCAGGCCCACGACGTTGGTGTACGAGCCGGCCACGCGTTCGATGAGGAACGCGCCCAGGCCCTGGATGGCGTAGGCTCCGGCCTTGTCCGCGCATTCGCCGGTGGCGGCGTAGGCGGTCAGCTCGGCCGTGGAGCTGGCGCGCATGGTCACGTCGGTCGTCACGGCGAAGCAGGCGGGCTCCGCGTTGTTCGGCAAGGCCAGGCAGCAGCCGGTGATGACCTGGTGCGCGCGGCCGGAGAGCATGGCCAGCATGCGCACAGCGTCGGCCTCGTCGGCCGGTTTGCCCAGCACAATGGCCGGATTGCCGCCGTGCGCCGGCAGCACCACGATGGTGTCCGCGCCGAGCACTGCCGCCGTGGGGTACAGCGCGGCCACATCCAGCGTTTTTTGCCGGGCCATGCGCCGGGCATAGGCCTCCGGGGTTTCGCCGTCGCCGGGCGGCGGCTCGGGGGCGTTGCTGGGGCACACCTCGAACTCAAGGCCAAGGGAGCCGAGCAGTTCGCGGCGGCGCGGCGAGCTGCTGGCCAGCACCAGGGCGGATAGGGTTTTATAGACGCCGGGGCCTGCGGGCGGAGTGAAGGCGTTGGTCATGAGCGGCTTGTGCCGCCATTTTGGCGCGGAGTCAATGCGGCGGCAGAATCTGCCTGCGTGCGCGGCGTCGAAGATTTGTCGGTGGGCGCAAGAGGAGGAACGAGGGGGTGTAACTTGCCGCCGTCATCCCAGGCGATTGCGCACTTGGCAGGCAATTTGCTTACACGAGGGCGCAAGGCCCCGGAATGTCCGGCCGGCCAAGACAACGAACTTGGAGCAGCGGCATGGGAAATCGTGACAGATACGGGCTGGTGCGCGAGGACGCCTCGCGGATGCCGGCGGCCAGCGGCAATTTCGCCGAGTGGTCCGTGCCGTGGTCGGACCTCATGATGATCATGTTCATCGTGTTCGCGGTGCTCTTCATCTACACCAACGGGCGCGACAAGCCCGTGCCCATTCCCACGCCCACGCAGGCCCCCGTTGTCCGCGCCTCGGCAACCAAGGCTCCGGTTGATCCCGGGCAGGCCTTCATGGGCCAGCTGAACGACCCCGTGACCAAGGACGGCAAGGATCCTGGCGCCCAGGGCGCGCCCATCCGCGAAACCTACTACCGTTCCGACAATCTCGGCATCTCCATCGTGCGCGAGACCGACCGCCAGGTGCGCGTGTTCTTGCGCGGCGATTTGTTCTTCACCCCCGGCGGCGACCATTTGCTGGCGGCCAGCGACAAGTACCTGGACCGCATTTCCGAAATCCTGCGCGTGAGCACCGGGGCCGTGCTGGTTGTGGGGCACTGCGCGGCGGACGAAACCAAGACGCCCGAGGAAGGCTTGGCCCTTTCGGCTGCGCGCGCGGCCAGCGTTGCGGAATATTTCATCAAGGCAGCGCACCTGGACGCCAAGCGGTTCATGATCACCGGGCGCGGCAGCTTCCAGCCCGAGGCGCCAAGCACCGCCCCGGACGCGGACAAGCGTAACCGGCGGGTGGAAGTGCTCGTCCTGACGGATATCTAGGGGGAATCATCATGAACAAGAAGAACATGCTGGGCGTGCTCATCTGCACCGCCATCTTCGTCGGCGGGTTCTGGATCAGCGGCGGGCTCGCCGTGTACTGGAACCTTGCGGCGTTCCTCATTGTGGCGGCCGGGCTTTTCGCCGCGCTGTTCATGAGCTATCCATTTGAGCGCATCCGCACCGCTTTTTTTGTGGCGCGCAGCGTCTACACCGAGCGCCACCACACCCCGGACGACATTGTGCGCATTCTGCTGGAGCTCTCCGTGAAGTCCCGCGTGGAGGGCGTGTTGTCGCTGGAGGGCGTGCGTCAAAAAATTGCCGATCCTTTTTTGCGCAACGCCGTCGCCTTTCTTGTGGACAATTACAAGGAGCGCGACATCCGCGAGTTTCTGAACACCGAAATGGCCTTTTTCCGCGACCGCCGCCAGCAGAGCGAGCGCGTGTTCCAGACCCTGGCCAAGGCCGCGCCGGCGTTCGGCGTGGCGGGCAGCGTCATCGGGCTCATCGGCATGCTCTCGGGCATCAACAACACCCAGGCGTTGGTCTCCAGCATTCCCGTGGCCTTTGTCTCCACCCTGTACGGCGTGGTGCTGTCCAACATGATTCTGGCTCCTATCGCCGAGAGCATCAATTTCAACACCGGGGCCGAGATGCTGAACCAGAAGCTCATCATGGAGGGCATCATCGCCATCGCCAAGGAGCAGAACTCCCACCGGCTGGAAAAGAAGCTCACGAGCTTCCTTTCGCCCGCCGAGCGGGCTGGCAAGGCGGAGCTGCTCAAGGCCATCACCAAGAAGTACATCACCCGCCAGCGCCAGGCCAAGGCCGCCAAGGCCGAGGAGACCGCACGGGAGGCCGCGCCGGAGGCGGCGGTGAATGACGCCGTGCCCATGCCTCAGCCGCGCGAGGTGCCCGGCGGGCAGGGCCTGCGGCTGGCCCCCCTGGCGCACATGGGCTAGGCGCGGACCATATCCCAGTCCTCAAGGCCGGCGGGGTGATTGCCCTTCCGGCCTTTTCCGCGTCCGGGCGGCATTCGCGGCATTCGCGGCATTCGCCGGGCGGCATTCGCCGCGGCATTCGCTGGACGGCATGCCCGCCATTCGCCGGCATTCGCCGGCCGGTTTTGACTGGCTGGCGCTG
>MNUQ01000177.1 GCA_001871085.1 Desulfovibrionaceae bacterium CG1_02_65_16 | reverse complement strand
GGCCGGCGGCCTTCCGGTTGGCCGCCGGCCCAGCCTTGCCCCAAAGACCGGAGAAAAAACAAGGGGTGGGATTCGACTGATTTTGGAGAGTCACGGCATCTCTGCCGCAACCTCAGGAGGCGGGCATGAAAGCGTCCACGGAGAAATATCTCAACATCTTTGCACTATCCATGGCCGGAGGGTCGATCTACACGTTGCCGTATATCAAATACGTGTTTTATGACCCGCAAATGGCGGTCATGAACATCTCGAACACGCAATCCGGATTTTTGCTCAGCATGTACGCCATCGGCTGCATTCTCTCCTATATTCCGGGGGGCCTGATAACCGACAAGATATCCCCGCGCAAATCCATCGCAGCCTCCCTGTTCGGCACCGCTCTGCTGGGCATTCTGTACAGCCTTACCTTCTCCTACTCTCTCGCCCTGGTCATCTGGTTCCTTTTCGCGCTCACCACCGCATTCGTGTTCTGGACCTCCCTGATCAAGGCCATCAGCCTGGCTGGCGACTCAAGCGAGCAGGCCCGCCTGTACGGCCTGTACTACGCTGGAAACGGCATCGCCGGCGCCGTGATCAACAGCCTGGCCCTGAAGGCCTTCACCCTGGGATCCACGCCGCGGCAAAGCCTGTTCTACGCGGTGGCCGTCATGTCCACAGGCATATTGATCTCCGCCATCCTGGTCCTCTGCTTCGTCAAGGAGGGCAAGGTGGCCACCCAGGCCCAGGACCGCTTCAATTTCTCGGCCGTGGCCCAAATCATCAAAAATCCCATGATCTGGTGCTTCTCCCTGGTGGTGTTCTCCGGCTACGCCATCTATTCCAGCACCAGCTACTTCACGCCTTACCTCACCAATGTGGTGGGCCTGTCGGTGGAAGAGTCCGGCGGCTACTCCATCATCCGCAGCTATGTTTTCTACCTGCTGGCCCCCTTTGCCGGATATCTGGCCGATAAGGTGTTCCATTCGACCTCCAAGCTCTTCCTGGTCCTCTTCGGCCTGCTTGCGGCCACCATCATGGGGGTGATGTTCCTGCCCGACTCCATGAGCACCACGGCCATCAGCATCTACACCCTGCTTCCGGGCGCCTTCGGGCTCATGTGCTACGGTTTGGTGTTCGCAGTGGTGAATGAGGCGGGCATCCCCATCTCCATGGCCGGAACAGCCATCGGCATTGCGTCCATCATCGGCTACACCCCGGACTTCTTCATGTCCGCCATGTTTGGGAGCTGGCTGGACGCTTACGGCAACAGCGGCTACACCAGAATCTTCATCTTCCTTACCCTGGTGGCGGTCCTGGGCTTCATCATGTCCCTCATCATCCTTAAGCGTGGGAGCAAGCGCCGCGACACGGCCCAGGCCGCGGCCTAACAACTCCCTGTTTGCCTCCGCGACGCCCCTCCCGCAGGGAGGGGCGTCGATTCTTTCTCGAAGAACCGGCGCGTCTGATGTATGCCTGGGCCGGAATGACGCCACATTCTGCAAAGCGGGAGAGACGCCATGAGATCAAACCGAACCGTGCAACGCGCTCTGCTCATGCTGCAGCACATCGCGGACTCGTCCCGGGGCGCTTCCCTGAGCGAGCTGACCGAGTCCCTCGGCCTGCCCAAGACCAGCGCCTTCGACATTCTGCACACCATGGAAACGCTGCATTTCCTGAGAAAGGACGGGAACGCCTATTTCATCGGCGCCAAGGCCAAGGAAGTCGGCGACGCCTATGGCAAAATGCAGGACATCTGCAGCATTGCCTCGGGAATCCTCATCTCCGCCTCGGAGCGGTTCAACACCTCGGTATCCCTGGTCCAGTATGTGGACAAGCAGCTGGATTATTGCTTTCAGCATCATCCCGACGACGCCGTCATGGTGGCGCGCTATTCCAGCCCGTACAACATCCTGCACGCAGCCGCCTCGGGCAAGGTGCTGTTGGCCTTCATGCCGGAAAAAGAGCGGGAGCAGGCCCTCGACGGCATCGTCCTGTACAAGTTCACCGACCGCACCCTGGGCACGGTCGAGGCGCTGCGGGGCGAGCTGGAGCGGGTCAGGGCGCAGGGGTACGCCCTCGACAACCGGGAATACCATTACCTTCTCCAATGTGTGGCCGCGCCGGTGCTGCACCAGGGCGAAGTCATCGCGGCCATTTCCTTTTCCGGCCTGAACCTGTATCTGAACGATCCCCAGGAAATGATCGCCCATGTGCTGGAGACGGCGCGCCTGGTGGCCGAGGGCATGACCAGCCACCTGGGCTAGCCTGGGGGCAGCCCCCCCCGCGCCCGCCCCGGCCAATTCGCCCTACTCGTCCTATTCGCCCGCAAACGCGCCGCAAATCGCCCGCGGCACATCGCCCGCGTCGAAGACCGCGCCGATGCCGGCGCCCTCTCCCTGCCCTGTCATGGAAGCCGCCGCGTGCACCGCGCCGGCAGAGCATGGGGCCCTGGGCCTTCCCTAGGCTTTGCTGCGGGGCGCGGCGACCCAGCCGGCGAAGCCGTCCTCGGGATCCGCGCAGCAGCGCTCCAGCGCCAGCATGAATTGCGAGATGTGCAGCCCGTCCGCAAAGCCATGGTGGACTTGCAGATTCACCGCCATGACAAGCCCGCCCGCCCGCGGCTCGTAGCGCCCCCAGGTGATGCGCGGAATCGCGTCCTGCTGGTTGAAATTCATGGGGTGGCTCACCGACGTGAAATGCACCCAGGGAATGCAGCTGAGGTACAGCCAATCCGGCCCTGTCGGGGTAAGCGGGCACTCGGGAGCGGCCCTGGTCCGGTCAATGATCTCGCGCGTGCGCGGCACAAAAATGTTGGGGTCCGCGACGTATGGCGAACGGCAAAAGTAAAGCTGCTGGCGCTCATTGAGGATTGTGAACGAGGGATGCACTATGTCGTAGGCAAACACGGCGTCGCCCTCGCCGCGCACCCTGAGCTCGGGTATGCTGTTGGCCGCCTTGGTGACCAGGTAGATCATCCCCACGTAGGACGGAATGCCGTTGTCCTTCATGAATCCGCACGCCGCGGAGACATCAATCTCACACGTCAGCGAGCAATAGGGGCATGGCATGCCGCTGAAATATCGGTACTGCTCGCGCCGGCTCCAGGTCCCGACAGCAATGCTCCGTCTCATCTCCACCTCCAGGGATCATGCGCCTGCACTCCCGGCCGCACGCTGGCGAGGCCCAGGGCGCCATGGGGCACAGACCGGAAGGCGCATGAGCCGCGCCCGCCATGCTGGCCACGCCCAACCATTCCATGGGGCGGCCGCGGTTGTCGACTGAATTCTGCCTGGCCGGAGTGGGGGCTTTGGGGTGGCCGGGGGGCAGCCTTCCGGACGGCGAAGCCCGCTGCTGCACGTTCCCGCCTGCCTTCTCTGGCCGTATCGAGAAGGAAAGCGCAATGTGACGGAGAACATCCTTCCTCTCCGCTCCGCTGCCCTCAAGAGGGCCAAATTTGCACGTTTCACGAAGTGGATGTTCCACGGGGAGGGCGAAAGGGGTCTCTAGGGGAGGGAGGGTGCAAACCACCTCTCGTCGACCTCACTTCCACCAGGGCATCATTCGGGGCATGGTCCGTCTTTTTATGAAGAGAGTCCTGGCAAGGCGCTTGATTACGACGCCAGTTTCCCTGTTACCATTCCCGCTCACGCTCTCTACCCAACGCACAAAGCCCAAAACACGACGCTCTGTCGCCAGAAAACCGCTCCAGCTCGCGGACGGACATCTCGTGCGCCCAGACTTCAGCGGCCCCGGCAACGTGGTCTTCGTTCTGAACGGTGACCTTGCCTTCGTCACTCAAAAACTTCCTCCTAACGAAACACCCGCGGTGCGAGATTGCTGTGCTGAGGGGGCAACCTACGAGACGTTCATTCCCGGCGGCAACGACACCTGGATCGCAACGCCAACAGCTCGAGCATCACGCTGTCACTTGCCCGCTCCCCCCAGGTCTGGACCAAGGCTGCACCTGACTCCTGGGGTTGACGAAATGTCCGGTCCACTTGGGTACTATTCCACCGTGATCTTACGCGTCTTGTCAGAAGACTTGGCGTTTCTGATCGCAGTGTCCGTAAGCTTCCCGGTCATTTTGGGGTAACACCCGCTGCCATTTTGGGGTCAAAACGCACTGTTACCCTAAAAGGTACCCCGCTGTTACCCCAGAGCCAACGGACCACAAAAAATGACCCCGGACATTGCATCCGGGGTTTATCGTTGGAGCTCTTAGGCTTGCTGGACTATCTTGGAGTGTATTGGATTGGGAGGGGGAATCGAATTTCTACGATAACAATCCGTAATCAAACAAATTCATTTTTTTAAGTTTTGCGGTTGCCCCCAAAGTTGCCCCCAGGTGTGGCAGCCTGCCCCTCTTTTTGCCCTGAGTGAAAACTAAATCTGTTTCCACTCGGTAGGCAATGGCGCTGGTTTGCCACCTCTTTTGAACATGTCGGCTACATACTCAAAGGCGGCTGCTAAATTCTTGGCCGTGCAAAGCTGGGTCGTTGCGCCCTTGTCCGTCAAGGTGACTCGCACGCAGTCACGCAGCTCCACAATGTCGATCTCGAATTTCTTCGCTTTGTCCACGTAGGTGTATGTGCTCATTGTCCCTCGCTGTATGAAACGACATTGCTACGCCAAGAGATATTTTCGTCTCCAGACCTCTTGCCGCCTTGCGCCTGGAGTGTCGCCTTAAGCCGGTGCCGTCTGCGATATTTAGGCTTCGCCCTGCACGGCAACGGTCCAAATGCGCTTCAAAGGCAGTTCGGCCTTAATATCTTCGTCTAGGCGGTCATAGTTTGCAAAGAGGGCTTCCATAAGCTCCTTTTGTGACCAGAGGCGTACACGAAAGTAGCTCTGTGCCAATTCCTTCTGGACTGTGCTTTTGAATCCAGCCCAGGACACGAAGAGTCCTTCCTGCGCTCCAAACTTCGTGACGGCTCCCAGCAATTTGTCAACGGCTGGCCTGTCTGACGGCGTGTCCCCGGACTTGACCTCTACACAAAGGCGAGGCGAGCCAAACCCAAGCTGTCCGCCGCCAGCCAGAATGTCCACGCCGCCATCCGGTCCTTCCGGGCTTACGGAGGTGGTGTAGCCTTGGGCCTTCAGAATGGCGTCCACTAGACGCGCCAGCCCGTGCCCCTTGAAACGCGCGGTGATGAGCTGCGCGATTTTATCGCCAGCCAGCGCCTCCAAATCAGTGTTGGAGTTTTCCTCGCCGATTTCAGCGTCCGCCGCTGCGGAGATTGTCTGCGCTGCAAGCGTTTCCGGCTTCCAGTCGTTTTTGCGCATGGCTGCGAGTCTGGCTTCGGCGTTGTTGCGTTGAATGCGGCAAATGGTCATGAACGCCCCGAAGCTGTAAAGCAGGTCCTGCGCGAAATTGGCGCGGGGAACGGGGTCGCCGATCCACGTCACCTCATGCCAGTGGTAATACGGGTCCTCGGCTTTCGCACTGAATTTGTAATCGCTCGTTATCTCGCCAAACTGAATGCCCGGACGCAGGCGGAGCGGCACCAGAACGAGATCGCCGACCTTCATTTCATGCGCGAAGGGCCAAAGCTGGCTGGCCCAGTTGGTGATTCTGCGGTGCTTCTCTCCGGGAAAATTGTTGTCCAGAGCTTCCACCAGATCGGCGCGGCTTTTGAACTTGCCGAGATTTTTGTTGAATGTCTCCCAAGTCACATACACGCGGTTCTCATTAATGAACTTCTGTTCA
>MNUQ01000161.1 GCA_001871085.1 Desulfovibrionaceae bacterium CG1_02_65_16 | reverse complement strand
CCCGGCAGAGCCCAGAGCGCGGGAAAGACGCTGGAGCACGTCGCGCCAGGTGTCGCCGCTGTTGACGTGGATGACCACGCGTGTGGCGTCGCCGCCGCCGGCGGAGGCCTGCGAGGCGGCCAGATAGTCCAGAGTGTAGGCGCCGGGGGCCAGGGTCGTCTGGGCGTCGAGATCAAATCCGCCGGTCGGCAGGGATTGCCCGGCCGCCGCGCCGCCGCTGACGAACAAGCCGCTGATGGACAAACCGTAAGCGGACAAGCCGCAAGCGGACTCGGCGAGCGGGCGGCCAGCTGACCCGGTTCCGTTGGCGGCGTCGGAGGCGGCATCGGGCCAGCGCACCGCGTCCAGGCTGGTTTTGAGATTTTCAAGGCTGGCGGCGAGGGCGGGGGCGAGCAAGCCGTTCAGACTGGCCGGATTCGTCAAACCGGTCAGGCCGCCCGATGCGTCGCCAGGGGTCTCGCCAAAAGAGGCCGCCAGGGGTGCGGGCGCGGCAAGAGGCCGGACAGCCGTCCGGCTCAGGTCAAGGCTGGCCGAGCGCTCCGCTGCCGCCGGAGCCTGCGTCTCGCCGGTCATGGTCCGCCTCCTCCCCCGCCGGGGCCGCCGCCCGCGCCGGGGCCGCGAAGCCTGGCGCGCGCGCGTCATCCGGGTCTCCCGGGTAGAACACCCGCTCCATGCACAGCCCATGGGGTGGCGCCGTGGGCAGTTTATGGTTGCGGTCGCACTGCTCAAGAACCAATCGGACATCTTGCGGCGTGGCTTTACCCTTGCCCACGGCCACCAGACAGCCGACAAGGTTGCGCACCATCTGCTTCAGAAAACCATCGGCCCGGGCGCGCCACACGGTTTCCGCCGGGCAGGAGCCGGGCTCGCGCCACAGGCCCATGAGCGTGCGCACCGTGCCGCGCGGGCCCACGGGCGACCCCAGGTTGCGGAAGCTGTTGAAGTCGTGCCGGCCCACGAGAATGGCCGCGGCCTCGTCCATGGCGGCCTCGTCCAGCGGGGGCACGTCCCACACAAAACGGCGGCGCATGGGGTCCACGTAGCCGCGCTCGTGCCAGAGGGTGTAGGCGTAGATTTTGGATGTTGCGCGGAACTGGGCGTGAAAATCCGGCGGGGCCACGCACGCCGCAACCACGCGCACATCGCGCGCGAGGATGCAGTTGAGGGCCACCTGCCAGGGCACGCGGCCGGCAAAGGGCTCGGGGATGTCCGCGTGGGCGCACTGGCCACGGGCATGCACGCCGGAATCCGTGCGTCCCGCGCCCTGCACGTGGACATGCCCGCCCACAATCTTGGCGATGGCGGCCTCCACCTCGGCCTGCACGCTGCGCACGCCGCGCCGCTGGCGCTGCCAGCCGGCGAAATCCGTGCCGTCGTAGGCCAAAATGAGCTTGATGCGCGTGGTCGTCATGCGCGGGCAAATAGCACACGCCCCGCCCGGGCGTCCACGGGAGTTCTCCGCGCGGCCGGCCCGAACGGGGCGCTCTATCGAAAGGGCTTCGGCTACTTGCCGGGCACGGGCATGGTGGTCTGCACGCGGGTCATGGCCTCGGTGAGCTTGGCGGCCTTGTCGGTGGCGACATAGGTCATTATCTCGCCGGCGACCTTGGGCTTCATGCCGGTCAGGATCTTGACGGCGAGGTCCTGGTCCATGTTCGAGAGCACCTGCGCCGCCTGCTTGGGCTTCATGGCCTGATACGTGGCCACCTGCCGTTTGATGCGCTCGTCCTTCAGCACATCGGCCTGGTCGAGAAGCTTCTTGATGGAGGCTTCCACCCGCTTGAGCTCGGCCAGCTTGTCATCGACGCTTTTCTCCATGGAGGCGAGGGCGCGCTCGCGGGCGGCCAGTTCAGCCTCACGCCGGTTGGCGTCCTTCGCGCCCTGGCTCTCGCCCACGCGGGCGGGGGGCACGGCGTTCGAGGCCAGCATGTCGGCCTCGGCCGCGGCGGCGGGATCGACGGCGGACGCTGCGTCGGCCACGGCCGGGGCCTGCGCGGCCGCATCGGCCTTGGCCGCCTTGCCGCGCGGGCTCGCCTGGGCGCTGGTGAGCGACAGGAATCCGTCACCCCCGAGCTGCTGCCACAGGTTCACGCCCAGCGCGCCAAGCACCGTGAGCTTGAGCGCGGCCACCACGGCCAGCGTCAACAGGACGCTAATGATCTTGGGGTTTATGGCGAATCGTTGCCATTTCGTCGTACTCTTTTTGTTCGAGCTGGCTTTCTTGAACATGATGCTTTTTAGCCTGCCTGTCTTTGAGTTTTTCGAGCAGCTTCTTTTCCCTGGAGCGGAGGATGGCCTCCTCGCGGCGGGTTTGCAAAACCTGGGCCAGACGCTCCAGTTCAACGCGGGCCGTGGCGAGGTCCTTTTCGAGGGCCTCGCGGTACTGGGTCCACAGCCAGATGTCGGCCTGATTCGCGTGCTTGCCGAAGCCCCGCTCCATGTGCGCGGCCAGCCGGGTGGAGATGTCGGTGATGACCCGCTGCTGCGCGTCGTGGTCGGCCTGGGCGCGGGCAAGCGCCATGCGCGCCTGATCCTCCAGCTGACGGCGGTATTCCAGCACTTTCTCCAGTCGGAAAACAAACGGCTTGCCCATGCCCCGTGATGCCACGGGAACCGGCCGGCGGCAAGGCCCGCTTGCGCGCGCCCCGGCCCCGGTGTAGGCTGGGGAGACACCCTTGAACCGCGCGCCCCCGACGCCGCAAAGGAGCCTCATGAGCCTCGCCCGCGCCATTATTTTCGACCTTGACGGCACCCTGCTGAACACCCTGGACGATCTGGCGGACTCCGGCAACGCCGCCCTGAGCGCCATGGGCCTGCCCCGCCACGAAACCGACGCCTACCGCTATTTCGTCGGCCTGGGCATAGAGGAGCTGGTGCGCCGCATGTTGCCGGAATCCCGGCGCGACCCGGCCACGGTGGAGCAGACCTACGCCATCACGCTCAAGGAGTACAAGCGGCGCTGGCAGGACAGGACCCGCCCCTACCCCGGCGTGCCCGAAATGCTGGAAGGGCTGCGCAGCCGGGGCCTGCCCGTGTGCGTGCTCTCCAACAAGCCGCAAATGTACACCGATCTCACCATCAAGACATTTTTTCCCGCCGGGCCCTTCACTCTGGTGCGCGGATCGCGTCCGGAGGTGCCCAACAAGCCGCATCCGGCGGGGGCGCTGGCCCTGGCGGCGGAGCTGGGCGTTTCGCCGGGGTCCATCGTCTTTGTGGGCGACTCTGAAACGGACATGAAGACCGCGCGCGGCGCGGGCATGATGCCCGTCGGCGTGCTGTGGGGCTTTCGCGAAAAGGACGAGCTGCTCGCAAACGGCGCGCGGCACATCATCGCCCGGCCCGACGAGCTGGCCGGTCTGCTCGACGGGCTGCAGAGCGGACTGCCGGACAGCCCGCGGGACAATCAGGCCGTCGGCGGAGTCTGATCCCATGCGCCAGGCCCCCCCATGCTGCGCCGGCGGGGAGCCGCCTCCTGTCGGCACCGAGCTCTTGAACGCCGTCAACGCCGGCGTGCTCGCCCTTGACGCGGACACCGGAGCGCTGCTGGCCGCCAACGACCGCGCCCGGGCCATGCTGTGCGCCGGGGACGAGGAGCCCAGTCTGGCCACCTTGTTCCCCATGGGTGAAGTGAACCTGCGCGAGCTTGCGGCGGGCGTGCCCGGCATGGAGTGCCGGGTGCCGGGCGCGGGCGGCGCGCCGGTGCCTGTGCTGCTGGCCTCGCGCCTGGTGACGCGCGCCGGAGGCCGGCGGCTGGTGCTGCTCACCCTCACCGATCTTTCCCTGCTGCGCCGGGCCGAGGCGCGCTACCAAAGCTTCTTCGAGAACGTCATCGAGGGCGTGTTCCAGTCCACCAAGAGCGGCCGCTACCTCATGGTCAACCCGGGGCTGGCGTCCATTCTGGGCTTTTCCAGCCCGGCGGAGCTCATCGCCCACTTCAACGACCTGCGCAGCCAGCTCTACGTGGACCCGGCCGACCGCGACACGCTTTTCCGCGTGCTGGGCGAAACCGGGCAGATAACCGGCTTTGAGACGCGGTTCATCTGCAAGGACGGCTCCGCCAAATGGATATCCCTCACCGCGCGCGAGGTGCGCGACCCCACAAACGGCGAGCTTCTGTACATCGAAGGCCTGAACATCGACATCACCGCCCGCAAGGAGGCCGAACGCGCCCTCAAGGAGAGCGAGGAGAAGTTCCGCCACACCTTCGACCAGTCGCCCATCGGCGCCAGCATGGTGAGCCTGCACAACACCTTTCTGCGCGCCAACGAGGCCTTTTGCCGCATCACCGGCTACACCGAGGCCGAGCTCAAGACCATCACCTTCGACTCCATAACCCACCCGGACGAACGCGGGGAGAGCCTCTTGCAATACGACCGCGTGAAGCGCGGCGACATCGAATCCTGGGAGCAGGACAAGCGCTACATCACCAAGGACGGCCGCGAGGTGTGGGTGCACCTTTCCGCCGGCCTCGTGCGCGACTCCGCCGGGCGGCCGCTGTACCTCTTGCCCATGGTGCAGGACATCAACGGCCGCGTGGAGACCGAGCGCGCCATGCAGGCCATCAACACCGAAAACGAACGCCTGCGCTCCGGCCTGGAGGCCGTATTCCGCTCCATTCCCGACGCCATCATCACCGTGGACACGAACATGCGCATTCTCCAAACCAACCGGGCGCTCACTGAGATATGCTGCATCGGCGCGGAGCTCGCGCGCGGCAAGGACCTCTCCTGCGTCAGCGGCTCGTGCAAGCGCGCCTGCTTCACGGTGCTGCGCACCACACTGGAGACAAGAAAGCCCGTGCTGGAGCACCGCGTGGAGTGCCACACCCGCGCGCCGGGCAAGGTGGTGGTCATCAACAGCTCGCCGCTCATCGATTCCGACCACAACTTCGCCGGCGCGGTGCTCGTCATCCGCGACATCACCCGCCTGGCCGACCTGGAGAAGCGCCTCACCGACCTGCACAGCCACCGGGGCATTGTGGGCAAAAGCAAGGTGATGCAGGATATTTACGCCGTGCTGGACCAGCTTTCCGACGTGGAATCCACCGTGCTCATCACCGGCGAATCGGGCACGGGCAAGGAGCTGGTGGCCGAGGCACTGCACTACGGCGGCTCGCGCAGCAAGGGCCCGCTGGTGAAGGTGAACTGCTCCGCCCTTTCCGAAAACCTGCTGGAGAGCGAGCTGTTCGGCCACATGCGCGGGGCCTTCACCGGGGCCATCCGCGACAAGATCGGCCGGTTCGAGGCCGCCGAGGGCGGCACCATCTTTCTCGACGAGATCGGCGACATCTCCCCGCGCATTCAGCTGAACCTGCTGCGCGTGCTGGAGCGCAAGGAGTTCGAACGCGTGGGCGACTCGCGCACGCGCAAGGCCAACGTGCGCGTGCTGGCCGCCACCAACGTGGACCTGCTGGAGAAAATCCGGCAGGGGCTCTTCCGCGAGGACCTCTACTACCGTCTCAAGGTCATGGTCATCCAGCTGCCGCCCCTGCGCGAGCGCACGGAGGACATCCCGCTTTTGATGGCGCACTTCATCGGCCACTTTCAGGCCAGCTTCGGCAAGCACCTAAGCAAATGCTCCGACGAGGTCATGCGCGTGTTCATGACCTACCCCTGGCCCGGCAACGTGCGCGAACTCAAATATTCGCTGGAGCACGCCTGCATTTTGTGCCCCGGCGGAGAGATCACCATCGCCCACCTTCCGGCGGACCTGGTGCGCTTCAGCAAGGGGCTGGGGCC
>MNUQ01000002.1 GCA_001871085.1 Desulfovibrionaceae bacterium CG1_02_65_16 | reverse complement strand
CCCGGAACGCGAAAGCGTTCCGGGGCCTCTTTTTGCGGTTTTGCATAGGTGACGACTGACAGCCTCTTGGCCATCATCACAGTGTAATAATCTGTTACGCGTAGTACTGAGTATTGACAAGACGAATATCTGCGGATAACTTGCCGCAAGGTAGCTGGGGGGGGATTATGAATGTTTTTATAAGTTGGTCTGGAATTCGTAGTAAGGCTGTTGCTGAACTGCTTAGTGATTGGATTAAATGTGTGCTCCAGGCTACACGCCCTTGGCTGTCTACGCGTGATATTGATCGAGGTGCTATTTGGTTTTCGGAAATAAATGATCAGCTCAAAAATACAACAGTCGGGATAGTTTGTTTGACGGCTGAAAATAAAGATAAGCCCTGGATATTGTTTGAGACTGGTGCTTTGGCAAAAGGCCTGTCCACCAGCCGGGTGTGTACTTTCCTTGTTGATCTCAAACCGTCTGATCTGCAAGATCCTTTGGCTCAATTTAATCATACAATTCCGGCTGAAGACAGTGTGTGGGAGCTTGTGCGCACTCTCAATGCCTGTTTAGGTTCTGCTGGATTAGATGAAAGGGTTCTTGGGCAAGTTTTTAAAACATATTGGGTACAGTTCGATCAGAAATTTAAGGATATTATTAAGTCAACTCCACAAGTTGAAAAACCAGAACAGCGTTCCGAAAAAAATTTACTTGGTGAAATTTTGGAAAACACACGTTTCCTAGATCACAAAATACGCTCACTGGAGGCCATGATTGTCCGGTCTGCTGGCGATGCGCGCAGAATTGAGCCTCGTATTAGGATGAATTGTCAGTCTCCAGAAGACGCAGTTTCGATGATAAATGAAATGGTAAATACTGGTATGTCTGACGAAATAATCTTAAACCGGTTAAAATCATTAGGTGTCCCCCGGAGTTTTATTTCCGATGAGATTCGTATGGCTAATAAAAAGAAGAAGCAGATTCTCGAATAGTTGTTTTTTGAGTGCGCTAAGCACACAGCATGTCATGTTCGCATAGTATCACCACAATATCTTCTCCACCGGCCGTCGCTCCGGCACCACCACCTTCTCCACCTTGCCCTCGGCCCATTCCTTGCTGCCATACAGCCCGCAGAAGCACGCGCCAAACTCGGCCACGTCCGCCTCGCGGTACTCGCACGGGCACACGATGTCGCGGTCGGTCTCGAACGTGCCATTGGCCAGCCGGCACGGGCAGGCCATGTAGCCAAGCCGCTCCTTGTTGGTCAGCAGGCTCTCCAACAGCGGCATGGTCATGGTCATGTCGCTGTTGAAGTAATAGCCCTTGGGCTCCTGTATTTTTTTCAGCGCTGCGAAAAGCTGCTCGGCGTTCATCTGTGCAGCGCCTCGTCGATCTTTTCCTGATTGAAGCCGACCAGGACCTTGCCGTCGATGATGATGGTGGGGAACGACACGGAAGGGTTGTACTTTTTCACTTCCTCGACAACGGCCTTGCGCTCGTCGCCGGTCAGCTGGTCCACATGCACGCAGTCGTACTTGACGCCGCACTGGTCGAGATATTCCTTGGCTTTTTTGCAGTGAATGCAGGTGGACAGCGCAAAAACCTTAACTTTCGGGGCCATGGCGGCGCTCCTTATGGTTGCGGCCGTGTGGTGCGGCCTGTTGTATTTGCTAAACATGCGCGAAAACGGTTTGCCTGTCAAAGCCCGGGCGAATGGCGTTGTTGCTGCGGAGCGCGGATGCCTGCCCGGCGCCGCCAAGCAAAATATCCCGCAGGCGTTAATGCACGGGCAGCCTGTCGGACCTGGCAAGGCGCTTCTCCAGCGCGCGCGCGGCCAGCGAGCAGGGCAGGCCAAGGGCCAAATACAGCACGAACACCAGCGTCCATACCTCGAAGGCGCGGTACGTGGCGGAAACCAGCTCCTGCGCCTGGAAGGTCAGCTCCGGTATGGAGATGACGGACACGATGGCCGAGTCCTTGAGTGTGGACACGAACTGTCCGGTGAGCGCGGGCATCATGCGCCGGAACGCCTGCGGCAAAATGACGGAGAGCAGCGCCCGCCAGCGGGGAAAGCCGAGTGCATACGCCGCGTCCCACTGGCCGGATTCAACGGACTGCACGCCCGCGCGCACGATTTCGGCCACGTATGCGCCCTCGATGAGCGCCAGCGTGAGCACGGCGGTGACTAGCACAGGGGCCTGCCCCAGCGGGCCGATGAGCGCCTCGGCCGGGGCGCGCAGCAGCGGCGGGGTCAGCGCGGCCAGGCGCGCAATGAACGCGTCGAGCCGGAGCGCGCTGATGAGCTGGGCCGAGAGGAAGTAGTTGAACAGGAAGATGAGCACCAGCGGCGGGGTGTTGCGTACGGCGATGACATACGCGCCGCCGCACAGCCGCCAGAACGGCCGGGCGCTCACCCGGGCCAGCCCGGCCAGCGTGCCGATGCCAAGGGCGATGAGCCCGGCCCAAAGGCTGAGGCGGATGGTGGCGAAAAAGCCCAGCAGAAGCCGGCCGGCGCGCCAGTGGCCGTCGGCGTCGGCATAGACCATAAACTGCGGAATGACCGCCCAGTTCCAGCGGTAGTTCAGACGCGTTCCGGCGCGGTGGGCCAGCCAGAAGAGCCCGGCGGCCACGCAGAGAATCACGGCGGCGTCGAGGATGCGCGCGGAGACCCGCGCATACGGCCCGGTGCTTGCATTTTGGCGCGCCTCGGGCGTGGTCCGGCTTTTGCGCACGCGCGCTGCTACTCCACCTGATCCTTCCACTTGTCGGTGCGGAACCAGTAGTTGTGGCGCTCGGCCAGCCAGCCCTCGTCATTCACCATGCGGATCCAGCCGTCGAGGAAGTTCACGAAGTCCGGGTCGCCCTTGCGCACGGCGAAGGAGATGGGCTCCTTGGTGAAGGGCTCGGCCAGCGGCAGCACCAGCTTGTCCGGGTACTTGAGGGCCTGGAAGGCGGGAAAGGGATCGGAGGCGACCACGGCGGTTGCGCGGCCGTTGAGCACCTCCTGAATGGTCTGCGCCTCCTGGTCGAAGAGTTTGAGCTGGGCGCGCGGCATGAACTTTTTTGCGGCCTCGGCCGCGGTTGTGCCCTGGCGCACGGCCAGCACAACGTCGGGCCGGTCGAAGTCGGCCAGGGTCTTGAGTTTGCCGGACTTGGCCTTGTCCGCCACTATGGACATGCCGGAGTACTCGTAGGGAATGGTGAAGTTGACCTTGAGCGCGCGCTGCGGCTGTATGCTCATGCCGCCGATGATGATGTCGAACTTGCCGGAGAGCAGGGCGGGGATGATGCCGGACCACTGCGTGGGTTCGAACTGCGCCTTCACGCCCAGGTCTTGGGCCAAGCGGTTGGCCACGTCGATTTCATAGCCAATGAATTGGCCTTTTTTGTCCTGCATGGCCCAGGGCACAAAGGTGGAAAAACCCACGCGCAGCACGCCGCGCTGCACCACCTGGTCCAGCGTTCCGGCGGCCGGGGCCGGGGCTTTGGCGGCCTGCTGTCCGTCTTTGGAGCAGCCGAGCGCGGTCACGGCCAGGATGGAAAAGATGGCGATGGCGGCAATGCGTTTGCAGAGCATGGGCGGACCTCCTTGACTGTTGCGTTGCGCCCGGACGGGGCGGGCGGTTTAGACCGGATAGCTCAAGCGGCGCTCCATGCCCGCGGCCAGACCGGAGAGGGTCGTGGTGACGAGCCAGTACAGCGCCGCGACGGTGAACCAGATTTCGAAGCTCAGAAAGGTTTCGGCCACGATGGTGCCGCCGCGCAGGGTCAGCTCGCTGATGGCGATGACGCTGGCCAGCGACGAGTCTTTGACCAGCGACACGGTCTGGCTGGCCAGCGGCGGCAGCACGCGGCGCACCGCCTGGGGCAAAATGACCAGCCTGTAGGCGGTGGTCCGGCTCATGCCCAGGCTGCGGGCCGCGTCCCACTGGCCATGGCCTATGGAGGCGATGCCCGCGCGTAGAATTTCGGAGACGTACGCGCCCTCGAACAGCGAGAGTCCGAGCACGGCCGTGGCCAGGGCGGAAAGGCCGATGGCCGGGGCCAGCACAAAGTAGAGGAACAGCAGTTGGATGAGCAGCGGGGTGTTGCGCACGGCCTCCATGTAGCAGCGCGCCAGAATGCGCGCCGCGGGCGAGGCGGAAAGGGCCAGCAGCGCCGCGGTCAGCCCGCAGGCCAGCGCGCCCAGAAACGACAGCCCCGTGAGCTTGAGCGTGACCCAAAGCCCCAGCAACAACGGGCCAGGAGCGCCGTCCTCCGTGATGAGGAATGCCGGCACGCGGTACCACTGCCAGTTGTAGCCGAGCCCAGCGGCCCCGCGCGCCGTGAGCCACGCGAACACAGCCAGCGCCAGCGCAAAGAGCAGCCCGTCGCCCCAGAAGAGGCGCAGGGCGCGCAGATTGCGCTTCGCGGGGGCTGTGTCAACGGACATCGGGCGGGCTCTCCTCCATGTTCTGCTCACTCAGGCCCATTGAGATCCGTGAGGCGGCTGTCCACAAGCTGGCGCACGGCGGCGGCGATCTGGTCGATGGAGCCCGCCGCGTCCACCAGCTGGATGCGCTGGGGAAAGCGCCGCGCCAGGCTTTTGTAGCCCTCGCGCACGCGGGCGTGGAAGGCCAGGCTCTCGGCCTCGAAGCGGCCCTCGGCCACGGTTTTGCCCTCGGCGCGGTTACGCTCCACGGCGCGGGTCAGCCCGGCCTCGGGGGCGATGTCGAGCAGGATGGTCAGGTCGGGCCAAAGGCCGTCAACGGCCTGCTCGTTCAGCCCATGCAGCAGATTCTCGTCGAGCCCGCGCCCGGCGGCCTGATACGCCACGGTGGAGTCGGCGAAGCGGTCGCAGATGACGATTTCGCCCGCGGCCAGCGCCGGGCGCACCACTTGCGCCACGTGCTGGGCGCGGTCGGCCAGATAGAGGAACAGCTCGGCCCGGGGGCAAAGGTCGCGGTTCTCCAGCGACAGCAGCACGCGCCGCAGCTCCGCGCCGATGCGGCTGCCGCCCGGCTCGCAGGTGGTGCGCACGCGCCACCCCTGCGCTTCCAGATGCGCCTTGAGCAGCGCAATCTGCGTGGACTTGCCCGTGCCCTCTATGCCTTCAAAGGTGATGAACATGGCGCTCCCTTTGTCCCATTAGTCCGAGCCCAGCGGCAGAAGCAGGAAGCGGTCGTCCACGGCGTCGCTTTTGCGTGGCTGCGGCGCGGGCGGTTCTTCCGGCGCGGGGGTGTGCGGCGCGCGGTAGAGGTAGCGGTCGAGATAGCGCTGGAAGGGCGTCCAGCGCTGCTCCGTGCCGTCGAGCTCCGCGTAGGCCCCGGCCAGCGTGTTTATCTTGGCGTCGATGTTGTCGGCGAAGTGCAGGATGAAGGCCTCTGGCGTTTTGGGCCGCCGGGGGGAGCCGAACTCGTACTCGCCGTGATGGGCGATGATGAGGTGGCGCAAATGCAGGGCCAGCCCCTCGTCCAGATCCTTGGCCTTGGCCAGATACGGCTCGATGCGCGAAAGCCCGAGCTGGATGTGCCCGAGCAGGCGGCCCTCGTCGGTGTAGTCGCAGGAGAGCCCGCTGGAGAGCTCCCAGGCCTTGCCCAGGTCGTGCAGCAGGGCGGCCACCAGCAGGATCTGCCGGTCCAGATGCGGGTAGAGGTCGCACAGGGCGAGGCAGGTGCGCGCTACGGCCAGCGTGTGCTCCAGCAGACCGCCGGCGTAGGCGTGGTGCACGGTTTTGGCCCCGGTGGCGGGCAGCAGCCGCGCGCGGATTTCCGGATCATTCAGAATTTTTTTCATCAGCGCGCGCCAGGGCTTGTGGGTCAGCTCGCGGCGGCACAGCTCCTCGACCTCGGCCAGCAGGTTGTCGGGCTCAACGGGGCTTGGCGGCAGCAGCTCGCCCAGGTCCACCTCGGCGGCGTCAACCTCCGTCAGCTGGTCGATGGTGAGCTGGCACTTTTCGCGGTAGTTGGCGGCCTGGGCGCGCACCTGCACCACCTGCCCGGAGGACAGGCCCGGGTGCTGCTGCGAAAGCGGGCTCCACACCTTGGCCTCCATCTGGCCGGAGCTGTCCTGCAGCACCAGGCTCCAGTACGGGCCGTTGCGCGACTGCCCGGTGCGGGCCTCCGCCAAGAGAAAAATGTCCTGTATCGTCTGTCCGGGGCTAATGTCCCGTATGTACACGGCTTTCGCAATCACGGCCTTGCCATCTCCCTCATGTTGGGGTACTGCGCCTGTACCGCGATATGCTGCGGGCAGGGCGTCCCTTGTGCCGCCATATTTGCCCTCAAGCGGCGCGGAATGTCAAACCAAACAAGGCCCGGGCCAAGAGGTCGCCGCGGCCGGAGAGGCCTATGCGCATCCTGCTCACCAACGACGACGGCATCCAGGCCGTGGGCCTGCGCGCCATGCACCGCGCGCTGGTCGCGGCCGGGCACGAGGTCCATGTGGTGGCTCCGGTGACGGAGCAGTCCGCCGTTGGGCATGCCGTGACCCTTTCCGCCCCCCTGCGCGTGAAGGAATTCCGCGAGGCGGACTTCTTCGGCCTTGGCGTCACCGGCACCCCGGCCGACTGCGTGAAGCTCGGCCTTTCCACGCTGGTGAAGGACCGCCCGGACATGGTCGTCTCGGGCATCAACGCCGGACCCAACGTCGGGGTGGACATCCTCTATTCCGGCACGGTTTCCGCAGCAACGGAGGGCGCGCTCATGGGCTATGCGTCCCTGGCCGTTTCCATGGACGACTTCAAGCCCGTCGATCTCTCCGGTCAGGCGGCGTACGCAGCCGCGTTGCTGCCGCGTCTGCCCTTGGCCGATTTGCCGGAAAAGTGCGTGCTGAACCTCAATTTTCCCGCCCGGCCCATTGGCGAGGTTCTTGGGCTCAAGCTCTGTCCGCATACCCGCGTGGCCTACGAGGACTGGTATGAAGAGCGGGTGGACCCGCGAGGCCATCCGTATTACTGGATGTGCGGCGAATTGAAGAGCGAGCGCATCGCCCCCGGACGCGATCGCCGGCTTCTCACCGAGGGCTGGGTGACGCTGACGCCGCTGAAGTTCGATTTCACGGACCATGACACGCTCAAGCTGCTGGAGCCTGTGCTTTCTTGAGCCTGTGTTGACAGAGAAATCACAGCGTGCCATGGAATAATTTGTACGTAGCAGACATATCATCGTCCCACACGACGTGACCCACGACCGCAAGGAGGATGCCCATGCCCCTCGTTTCACCCAAGGAAATGTTCGCCAAAGCCTATGCCGGCGGCTATGCCATCGGCGCCTTCAACGTCAATAACATGGAGATCATCCAGGGCATCATGGAGGCGGGCAAGGCGGAGAACGCCCCGCTCATCCTTCAGGTTTCCGCCGGCGCGCGCAAATACGCGGGCCAGAATTACATCATCAAGCTCATGGAGGCCGCCCTGCAGGAAACCGACCTGCCCGTTGTGCTGCACCTGGACCATGGCCCGAGCTTTGACCTTTGCAAAACCGTCATCGACGGCGGCTTCACCTCCGTCATGTATGACGGCTCCGCGCTGCCGTACGAGGAGAACATCGCCGAGACCAAAAAGGTTGTGGCGTACGCCCATGAGCGCGGCGTCTGGGTCGAGGCCGAGCTCGGCCGGCTTGCCGGCGTTGAGGAGGACGTGCACAGCGACGAGCACATCTACACCGATCCCGACCAGGCCGCCGACTTTGTCGCCAAGACCGGCTGCGACTCGCTGGCCATCGCCATCGGCACCAGCCATGGCGCGTACAAGTTCAAGGGCGAACCCAAGCTCGACTTCGACCGCCTGGAGAAGGTGAGCAAGCTGCTGCCCGGGCTGCCCATCGTGCTGCACGGCGCTTCCAGCGTGCCCCAGGAATTTGTGGAAATGGCCAACAAATACGGCGGACATGTTCCCGGCGCGCGCGGCGTGCCCGAGGATCTGCTGCGCCGCGCCGCCTCCATGGCCGTATGCAAAATCAACATCGACACCGACATCCGCCTCGCCATGACCGCGACCATCCGCAAGCACATGGCCGAGAATCCCGGCGACTTCGACCCCCGCCAGTACCTCACGCCCGCGCGCACGGCAGTGAAGGAGATGGTGCAGCGCAAGATCAAAAACGTCCTCGGCTGTTCCGGCAAGGCCTAGAACGAAAGAATACCCGCGAAGGAGCGAGACCCACATGGCGACGAGAATTGGCATCAACGGCTTTGGCCGCATCGGCCGCTACCTTACCCGGCTTTTGGCCGACCAGCCCGATCTGGAGCTTGCGGCCATCAACGCCCGCGCCACCAACAAGGACCTGGCGCACCTGCTCAAACACGACTCCGTGCACGGACCCTTCCCGCGCGTGGAGGGCAATGACCAGGGCTTCCTGCTCGACGGCAGGCAGGTCATGGTGACGCGTTTCGCCACCGGCGAGTGGAGCTGGAAGGACATGGGCTGCGATCTGGTCATCGAGTCCACCGGCAAGCTGAACGACCGCGTCGGCTGCACCACGCACCTGTCCTGCGGCGCCAAGAAGGTCATCCTCTCCGCCCCCGGCAAGGAGATGGACTCGACCATCGTGGTTGGGGTGAACGACGACGCGCTCAAGCCAGAGCACCGCATCGTCTCCAGCGCAAGCTGCACCACCAACTGCCTGGCCCCGGCCGCGCAGGCCCTGAACAAGGCCTTCGGCATCAAGCACGGCCTCATGACGACCATCCACTCCTACACCATGGACCAGCGCCTGCACGACGGCTCCCATAAGGACATCCGCCGCGCCCGCGCTGCGGCCCTCAACATGGTGCCCACCACCACGGGGGCGGCTCGCGCGCTTTCGCTGGTCATTCCAGAGCTCAAGGGCAAGCTCGACGGCTTCGCCATCCGCGTGCCCACCCCGGACGTTTCCATTGTTGATTTGACCTGCGAGCTGGAGCGCCCCACCAGCAAGGAGGAGGTCAACGCCGTGATGAAGGCCGCGGCCAACGAGAGCTTCGGCTATTGCGACGAGCCGCTGGTCAGCTCGGACTTTGTGGGCAGCACCTATGGCGGTGTGCTCGACTCCGGCCTCACCACCGTTATGGACGGCACCCAGGTGAAGCTCATCGTCTGGTACGACAACGAGGCCGGCTTCACCAACCAGCTGGTGCGCCTCATCCGCAAGGTGGCGCAGATAAGCTAGGCGCAAGCCGCACTGTGCATATAATTTGGGGGGGCTGCGGCCCCCCGTCTTGTTTCCGGGGGGAAGGCGTTGTTTCAAGCGTGTGCGTCAGGTTCGTCACGCCAAGAAGAATTTTCATGCGCAAGCCAATATTTCTGCTGACATCCGCAACACGCGCGGGTAGATAGTGTTTGTAACCCTAGGAGGATGCCATGACGAAAACGGTGGATCGTTTCGAACGGTATTTCCGGACCCTGGCCGATGTGGCCCGGGTCGTTAATTCCAGTCTGGAGACCGAGAATGTTCTGGCCGGAGTGACGGAGCAGACCACCAAGGCCGTGCGCGCCAAGGGCTGCACCCTGCGCCTGCTCGACCGCTCCGGCAAGCGGCTTCTGCCCAGCGCCGCTTACGGCCTGTCCAAGGAATATTTCCGCAAGGGCTCCGTCGACATCGACCACAGTGAGGTTGACCGCGAGGCTCTTGCCGGCAAGACCATCCTTATCCCCAACGCCCAGAGCGACCCCCGCTTCCAGTACGGCGAGGCGGCCAAAAAAGAAGGCATCGTCACGGTCCTCGTCACGCCGCTTATGGTCGACGGCAAGGCAATCGGCGTGTTGCGCATTTATACGGCGAGCGAGCGCACCTTCGACGACGCCTCCCTCGACTTCATGCACGCCGTGGCCGACATCAGCGCCATGGCCATCGAGAACGCCCGCCTCCATCAGGCCCTGAAAACCGATTACGAGATGTTGGCCTCCTATGAGCACCGCATCTTCGAAGATTAAGGAGGTCTGAAGCATGCTGCGCGTAGGAATCAACGGCTTTGGCCGCATTGGCCGGCAGGTTTTGAAGGCCCTGTACGACAATCACAAGGATGTGGCCACAGTGGTGGCCCTGAACGATCTGTATGACGTGAACACCAGCGCCCACCTGCTGGAGTTCGACTCCACCTACGGCCGCGCGCCCCATCCGGTGAGCGTCACCGAGGGCGGCGGCATCAAGTATGGCGACTGGGAGGTCGCCTGCTACGCCGAGCGCGATCCGCACAATCTGCCCTGGGGCGCGCTGGGTGTCGATGTCGTCATCGAATCCACCGGCCTGTTCCGCACCGGACCCAAAGCCGCCGCCCACATCGAGGCCGGCGCCAAAAAGGTCATCATCAGCGCCCCGGCCAAGGACGAGGACATCACCATCGTCCTCGGCGTCAACGAACACCTGTACGATCCGGCCAAGCACCACATCATCTCCAACGCCAGCTGCACCACCAACTGCCTGGCGCCGGCGGTCAAGGTCGTGAACGACGCCTTTGGCGTGGTCAACGGCCTCATGTGCACCATCCACAGCTACACCAACGACCAGCGCATCCTCGACCAGCCGCACAAGGACCTCCGGCGCGCGCGCGCAGCGGCCCTGAACATCGTGCCCACCTCCACCGGCGCGGCCAAGGCCGTGGCCCTGGTCATCCCCGACCTCAAGGGCAAGGTGGACGGCTACTCCCTGCGTGTGCCCACGCCCACGGTCTCCATTGTGGACTTTGCCTGCACACTGGCCAAGCCCACCGACACCGAAACCTTGCGCGCCAAGCTCAAGGCAGCGGCCGATGGCCCGCTCAAGGGCATCCTCGGGTTCTCCGAGCGTCCGCTGGTTTCGATGGACTTCCGCGGCGATCCGCGCTCCAGCATCATCGACGCGGAGTACACCGTGGTCTCCGGTTCGGGGCTGGCCAAGATCGTCGCCTGGTACGACAACGAATGGGGCTATTCCTGCCGCGTGGCGGACCTCATCAAGCTCATGGCCGACAAGGGCCTCTAGGATCAGATCATGCTCTATCTCAAGGACATTGACGTTTCCGGGAAAAAAGTGCTCATCCGCGTTGACTACAACGTGCCGCTGGACGGCACCCGCGTCACCGACGACACGCGTATCCGCGAAAGCCTGCCCACCCTGCGCCATATTCTGGATGCGGGCGGGGCGGCGGTGATTTGCTGCCACCTGGGCCAGCCCAAGGGTGAGGTGAAGCCGGAGTTCTCGCTTGCGCCCGTGGCCGCGCATCTGGCCGGGCTGCTGGGCGTCAGCGTGCCGCTGGCGGCCGACTGCGTGGGCCCGGACGTGAAGGCGAAAATCGCCGCGCTCAAGGGCGGCGAGGTGCTCATGCTGGAGAACCTGCGCTTCCACAAGGCCGAAACCTCCAAGGACCCGGCCGAGCGCATGCCCTTCGCCAAGGAGCTGGTGGCGGGGCTGGACCTCTACGTCAGCGACGCCTTCGGCGTGTCGCACCGGCCCAACGCCTCCGTCACCGAGGCCCCGCTGGCCGCTCCCAAGGCCTGCGCCGGCTTCCTGATGCAGAAGGAGTGGGAGTACCTGCACGGCGCGCTCGAAAACCCCAAGCGGCCCTTTGTGGCCGTGTCCGGCGGCAGCAAGGTGTCCAGCAAGCTCGGCATCCTCAAGAACCTGCTGGGCAAGGTGGACCACCTCATCATCGGCGGGGCCATGGCCAACACCTTCCGCCTGGCGCAGGGTATCGACATGGGCGCGTCCCTCGTGGAGCGCGATCTGCTGGACGAGGCGCGCAGCATCATGGAGATGGCGGCGGACAACCGCACACACATCCATCTGCCCGTGGACTTCGTGCTCGCGCGGGAGTTCAAGGCTGCGGCGGCTGAGGTGCCCTCGCACACGGGCGCGGTTCCGGCCGGGCTCATGGCGCTGGACATCGGCCCCAAGAGCGTGGAGGCCTTCGCCTACGTGCTCAAGGGCGCGGGCACCGTGGTCTGGAACGGGCCCATGGGCGCGTTCGAGAACCCGGCCTTCGCGGCCGGCTCCATCGGCATGGCCAAGGCCATCGTGGCCTGTGGGGCGCTGTCCATAGTGGGCGGCGGCGATACCGACGCCGTGGTCCACGCGGCGGGCCTGGGCGACAAGTTCGGCTTCATCTCCACCGGCGGCGGCTCGTTCCTCGAATTCCTGGAGGGCAAGGAGCTGCCCGGCTTCAAGGCCCTGGACGAGGCCGCGAAGAAATAGCGTCGCCCCGGCCTTGGTTTAAACACAACAAAAAGCCCCCGTTCCGACGCGTTGCCGGAGCGGGGGCTTTTCTTTTGCCCAAGGGATGGCGCGGTGCGCGGCGGGGAATGCGTCGAGCTGCGGCGTCAGGATGCGGAGTCCCTACGTGCGTTCGGGGAACAGCCGCGTGCCGGCGTTGAGCAGGTCAACCAGCTTGACGCCCAACGGCACGACGCGCCGCTCCAGCAAGCGGATCTCGTCGCCGGGGTCAAAGAGCGGGTAGTCGCTGCCGAAAAGCAGCCGCTCCGCAGGATGGTGGGCGATGATCTCGCGCAGGGTGTCATCGTCGATGAAGGACAGCGAGCTTGAGGTGTCGAAGAACACGTCCAGCCCGGCCAGATGCTCCACCACGTATTGCCAGTGGCTGAACCCGCCCAGGTGCGCGGCGATGAGCCTGGGGCCGGGGAAGGCGCGCCGGAGGGCGGCCATCTTTTTGGGGCAGGAGGGGTTCTTTTCCGGTGGCAAGCGGTCGCCCACGTGGATCATCAGGGTCCAGTCGTCGCCGATGATCTCCATCAGGCGGTAGAACTTCGGGTCGTCCAAAAAGAAGCCCTGGAAGTCCGGGTGGAACTTGAGGCCGTGGATGCCGGCCTTGCGCAGGCGCTCCAGCTCCTTCTCCGGTTCGGCGTAGTCCGGGTGCAGCGTGCCGAAGGCGGTGACGCGCTTGGACTGCCGCTCCATGTTGATGGCCCAGTTGTTGGCGGGAATGACCTGCGAAGGATCGGTTGCGGCGGTATGGACCACCACGCGGTCGATGCCGGCGCGGGTGGCCCGGGCGAGCAGATCTTCGAGCACGCCCGTGCCCCGCGGCTTGATGCCGTAGTGGTTGTGGAGTTGGTTGATGGCTTTTTCGGCGATTTTTGGATGAAAGACGTGCGTGTGCGTATCAGTGAACACTGTAAAAGCTCCCTGTTTGCATGGGGGGGTAGGTACACCCGCACACCGGCAGGGGCAAGGAAAACGAGGCGGGGGAGCGCTTACTACCGCGGCTCAGGGGGCGTTGCGGGCGTGCTTTCGCACAGGGCCTTGAACCAGTCGGGCACGGCCACTGGCTTGCCCTCGCGGTTCACCGTGGGGTGCACGGTGTAGCCTTGGGCGGTGAGCTTGTTTTTGTCCTCGTTGTGGAATTCGTAAATGATGCGCATGCTGGCCCGGCCCCATTCGGCCACGCCGCAATGCACCCACAGCAGATCGTCGTAGCGGGCGGGCACGCGGTAACGGCACCAGGCCTCGCGCACGGGCAGCACTATGCCGCGCTGCTCCACGGTGTTGTAGCCCATGCCGCGCTGGCGCAAAAACAACCCGCGCGCGCGCTCAAAGATGTGCAGGTACTCGCCGTAGTACAACACGCCCATGGCGTCGGTTTCGCCATACGACACGCGGTGCGGATACCAGCAATCGTGCTCGGGGAAAACCTTGGGGAAGTCCATGCGCGTCTCCTTCGCCTCTAGGCCAGCTGGCGCAGCACCCATGGCAGCAGCTGGTGTCCGGCCTCTATCTCCAGGCCCGCCGCGCGCGCCTCGGCCTCGCTGAAGGCGGACACGCCCGAGGGCTCGCCATCCGCGCGCCAAAGCAGAAAGGGCACCGGGTCCGGGGTGTGCGTCTTTTCGGCGATGGGCGTGAAGTGGTCGCAGGTGACGAGAAAGGCCGCGTCCTGCCCGGCCAGAGCCTGGCGCAAGGGGCCCACGATGCGCGCGTCGAAGCGGCGGATGGCTTCGATCTTCTCCGTCGCGTCGCCGGCGTGTCCGCATTCGTCCGGTCCTTCCAGGTGGACGAAGGCGAAGTCCCCGTGCTCCAGGAACTTCAGCGCCGCCTCCACCTTGCCCTCGTAGTTGGTGTCGATGAGGCCCGTGGCCCCAGGCACCTCGATGACCTCCATGCCCGCCGCGCGCCCCAGGCCGCGCACCAGGTCCACGGCGGAGACGACCGCGCCCGTGCGGCCGAAGGTCTGCTTGAAGTCCGGCAGAAAAAGCGGCCGGCCCTGGCCCCAGGGCCAGATGGACCTGGCCTTGGTGCCCTTGGCTGTGAGCAGCAGGCGCTCCTCAGCCATGAAAAGCAGGTCCCACATGCGGGCGCAACGCGAAAACTCGCGCATGTCCGCGTGCAGCGATTTGCCCGTGATGTCGTGCGGGGGGCTGATGCGCAGGGCCGCCTCCGGCTCCAGCGCCCCGCCCTTGTGCACCAGCAGATGCCGGTACTGCACGCCGGGGTGGAACTGGAAGGTCTCGTCGCCGAGGGTGGCCTGCAAATCCTCCACCAGCGGCCGGGATACCTCCGTCTTGATGTGCCCGGAGGAATAGTCGAGCATGGTGCCCTGGGCCGACAGCTCTGTGAGGTTCACCAGGTTCATGCGCCACACCAGATCGTCGGGGTCGAGGGCGAGCCCCTGCGCCGCGGCCTCAATGGGACCGCGTCCGGTGTGGTATTTCGCGGGGTCGAAACCCAGCAGCGACATGTTCGCCACGTCGGAGCCCGGGGCCATGCCCTGGGGGATGGTGCGGCAGGTGCCGATGGTGCCGGTGGCGGCCAGCTCGTCCATGTTCGGGGTGGCTGCGGCTTGCAGGCAGGTCTTGCCGCCCGGGGCCTCGTCGGCCCAGCCGCCCATGCCGTCGGCGATGAGGAAAAGAAGCTTCATGCGCGGTCCGCCTTTACAGGATGGGGAAGTGCACGGTCGGGCGGAGCGTGAAGCTCATGCCGTCGATGATGCGGATGATTTCGGCCACGGCGCTTTGCTTGGCCTTGTGCGTCAAGAACACAATGGGCACGTCCGACGATTGGTGCTCGCCCTTTTGCACGGCCTGGGCGATGGAGATGTCGTGCTCGGCCATGGTGTGGGCGATTGAGGCCAGCACCCCCGGCTTGTCGGTCACGGAGAAGCGGAAGTAGTGCATGGCCACGCCCTCGCTGGCGGGCAGAATGTCCGCCAGGGGCAGGGGCTTGTTGCCGAAACCCGTGTTGTCGAAGCTGGCGCAGGGGGCGTTGAGGCCCCGGCACAGGGCCATGATGTCGGCCATGACCGCGCTGCCGGTGGGCAGGCTGCCCGCGCCTTGTCCATGCAGCATGATGGGCCCCACGGCGTTGCCCTCCACGCGCACGGCGTTGTAGTTGCCGCCAACGCGCGCCAAAAGAAAGGTGTGCTTGACCAGCGTGGGCGCGACGCCCGCCTCGATTTTGCCGTTCACCTCGCGCGCCTGGGCCAGCAGCTTGATGCGGTAGCCGAACTCGCGGGCGAACTGGATATCCTGCCCGGAGACCTGCGTGATGCCGCGCACCGGCAGGCGCGAGAGCGGAAAGTCCCGTCCGTAGGCCAGGCGGATGAGCACCACGAGCTTGTGCGCGGTGTCGAAGCCCTCGATGTCCAGCGTGGGGTCGGCCTCGGCGTAGCCCAGGTCCTGGGCCTGCTTGAGGGCCGTATCGAAGTCGAGATGGTTGGTCGTCATCTCGGAAAGGATGTAATTGGCTGTGCCGTTCAGAATGCCCGTGAGCCGCTCGATGCGGTTGGCCCCCAGGCTCTCGCGCAGGCTTTGCACAATGGGGATGCCGCCGGCGACGCTGGCCTCGTAAAAGAGGCCCAGCCCCTTCTCCGCCGCAAGGGCCGAGAGTTCCGGCCCATGCAGCGCGAGAAGGTGCTTGTTCGCCGTGACCACATGTTTGCCGGCGGCAAGGGCGCTTGTGATGAGTTTTCTGGCCGCGTCCACGCCGCCCATGAGCTCCACCACCACGTCGATGTCGGCGGCGAGCAGGTCGTCCGGGTAGTTGGTGAACCGCACCTCGGGACCGGTGGCCTCCGCGCGCTTCTTGGTCAGATCGCGCACAAGCACGGTCGAGATGGCGACATCGCGCCCCGTGCGCGAGACGATGATCTCGCGGTTCTCGTGCAGAATCCTGGCGAGCCCTGAGCCGACCGTGCCGAAACCGGCGAGTCCGAGGCGCAGCGTTTTCATCTTATGCCCTATTTCCCAAAGAACTTTTTAAGGTTGCGCGTGGCCTGATTGATGCGGTGGCGGTTTTCCACCAGGGCGAAGCGCACGTGGTCGTCGCCGTAGTTGCCGAAGCCCAGGCCGGGCGAAACAGCCACCTCCGCCTCGCGCAGGAGCAGTTTGGAGAATTCGACGCTGCCCATGTGCTTGAATTCGTCGGGGATTTCCGCCCAGACAAACATGGTGGCCTTGGGCGGCTCCACAACCCAGCCGGCGCGGCTCAGGCCTTCGATGAGGGCGTCGCGGCGGTCCTGGTGCACATCCATTATTTCGCGCACGCATTCCTGCGGGCCGTTCAAGGCTGCGCACGCCGCGATCTGGATGGGCTGGAAGATGCCGTAGTCCAGGTAGCTCTTGATGCGCGTGAGGGCCTGCACCATGTCGCGGTTGCCCACGCAGAAGCCCACGCGCCAGCCAGCCATGGAATAGCTCTTGGTGAGCGAGAAGAATTCGACCGCGACATCCTTGGCGCCTTTGGCCTGCAGAAAGCTCGGGGCCACATAGCCGTCGAAAGTGAAGTCCGCGTATGCGAAATCGTTGATGATATACATCCCGTTTTCTTTGGCGAAGTCCACGATCTTCTGAAAATAGTCAACGGTGGCGCAGATGGTCGTCGGGTTATGCGGGTAGTTGATGACCAGCAGCTTGGGCTTGGGCCAGGTCTGCTTCACCGCGATTTGCAGGTCCTCCAGAAAGTCGCGTCCCTTGCCCATGGGAATGCGGCGCACGTCTGCGCCAGCGATGATGGCTGCGTAGGGATGGATGGGGTAGGAGGGATCCGGTGCGAAAACGACGTCGCCAGGGGAGAGCATGACCAGCGCAAGGTGGGCCAGGCCTTCCTTTGCGCCCAGGGTCACAACGACCTCCTGGTCGTGGTCCAGCTCCACGCCGAAACGGCGCAGGTACCAGTTGGCGATGGCCAGCCGCAGCCCCTTGATGCCCTTGGATGCGCTGTAACGGTGGTTGGCGGGTTTTTGCGCCGCCTCCATCAGCTTCTCCACAATGTGCGGGGGGGTGGGCAAATCCGGGTTGCCCATGCCCAGGTCGATGATGTCCGCGCCCTGGTGGCGCATCTTCATCTTGAGTTCGTTGACCTGGGCGAACACATACGGCGGCAGTCTGTGGACTCTTGGAAATTGCTCCATGGCGCGCTCCTTAACCTCCACCCGTTACGGGCCGGGGATGATTATTGCAGTGGCGAACCATATATGCGTGGGCCCGTGTCTGTCAAAAGCAATGATGCCGAAACCGCATGCTATTGCCCGCGCAAGGGGGCGGTGCTATTTTTGCCGCCAGGACCGCGTTTGCGGCCGAGGAGGCGGGCATGGAGAAAGCGGATTACGAGCGGATGCTTGAGGTGGCGCTTCAAGAGGCGCGGGCTGGTCTGGCCGAGGGCGGCGTGCCCATCGGCGCGGCGCTGTTCGATGGCGAAGGCCGCTTGCTGGGGCGCGGGCGCAACCGCCGCGTGCAGGACTCCGATCCCGCCATGCACGCGGAGACGGCGGCCTTCCGCGCCGCCGGCCGGCGCAAAAGCTACCGCGACGCCATCATGGTGACCACGCTGGCCCCGTGCTGGTACTGCTCCGGGCTGGTGCGGCAGTTCGGCATCGGCACCGTGGTGGCGGGCGAGAGCGAAACCTTCCAGGGCGGGCTCGACTGGCTGCGCGAATGCGGCGTCACGGTCGTCGATCTGCGCAGCGCGGCCTGCCGGGACCTGCTGCAATCCTTCATCAAGGCCAAGCCGGAGGTCTGGAACGAGGACATCGGGGTGGAGTAGCCCGCAGCGCGGATCTCCCTTTTGGGGAGGGCCGGCGCGGCGGCTGGGCGCATAAACGCAGTGGACAAGCGGGGGGCACTTCGGCGACACTTCCTCTCTTCCGCGTCGGGGTGGCGCGGCCTGGAGGTTTAATGCCCGCCTTATTGTCCACCAGCCCGGAAACGGGCGCCAAGTCGATACTGCGGGGCCTGTCCCGTTCTTTTCACCACCGCGACTACCGTCTGTTTTTCTCCGGGCAGTTCATCTCCCTCATCGGAACCTGGATGCAGCAAACCGCGCAGTCCTGGCTGGTGTTCCGGCTTACGGGCTCCAGCCTCGAACTCGGGCTTGTGGGGTTCGCCGGACAGTTCCCCATCTTTCTGCTGGCCATTTTCGGCGGCGTCATGGCCGACAGGCTCAACCGCCGTTCCGTGCTCGTGGGCACACAGGCCGCCTCCATGATCCAGGCCGCGCTGCTGGCCTGGCTTACTCTCGCCGGGCACATCCAGGTGTGGCAGATCATGGTGCTGGCGGCTTTTCTCGGCGTGGTGAACGCTGTGGACATTCCCACCCGGCAGTCGTTCGTGGTGGAGTTGGTGGGCAAAGAGGACCTGCACAACGCCATTGCGCTCAATTCCTCCATGTTCAACTCCGCGCGCATCCTCGGCCCTTCCGTTGCCGGCATTTTGCTGGCCGCCGTGGGCGAGGGCTGGTGCTTCTCCATCAACGCCGTAAGCTACCTGGCGGTGATTTACTGCCTGTTGCGCATGGGCGTGCCCGCCAGAGCCCCGGCGCGCGCGGGCGTCTCCCTGCGCGAGCATCTGCGCGAGGGCTTCACCTACGCCTGGCGCACGCGCGAGGTGCGCACCATCCTGCTTTTGCTCGCGGTGTCGAGCATCATCGGCATGTCGTACGTGGTGCTCATGCCCGTATTCGCCGAGCAGGTGCTGCACAGCGGCCCGCGCGGGCTGGGCCTGCTCATGGCGGCCACGGGCTGCGGCAGCCTTGTGGGCGCGCTGGTGCTGGCGGCCCGGCAGGAGAGCCGGGGCATCGGCCGCTTCGCCTATTTCGGCATGCTCAGCTTCGGCGGCAGTCTTGTCCTTTTCGCTTTTTCCGCCAATTTGTGGCTTTCGTCGCTCCTGCTCGTGCCCGTGGGCTTTTCCATGATCGTGAGCATGGCCGCGGCCAACACCATGCTCCAGACTCTGTGCCCGGACGAGCTGCGCGGCCGCGTGATGGCCCTGTACTCCATGGTCTTCATGGGCATGGCCCCGTTTGGCGCGCTGCTTTCCGGAAGTTTGGCGCATCTGTTCGGCGCTCCCGCCACGGTGGCGGCGGGCGGCGTGGCCTGCATCGTGGTGCTGGGACTTTTCGGCAGGAGGCTGCTTACCCTGTGAGCTTACGCAAAAGCGCACTGTTGCGGCTATGCGCCACGAGCGTGCTGCTGCTTGGCCTGGGCTGCGCGGTGGCGGTGTACCTCACCGCGTCCGACGCCCCGGTGGGGGGAGTAGGCTACCTCACCCAGGGCGGCGAAGTCTTCACCGTGAACCCGGAGGACTCCCGCTCGTTTCAGCGCGGGGTGGAGTATATCGGCGGCAAGTCGGCATTGTTGGGGGTGGAGCTGCGCGAGTGGCTCGCCGGTTTGTGGAGCCGCGAGGCGCTGGCCGTGGCGCTTGGGCTGGCCTCCGCCATTGTCAGCGCCCTGCTTCTGCGCGCGGCGGACCGGCGGGACCGATAGCCTCGGCTGGGAAGCGATGCCATGGCCGTTTGGGCGCTCACTCTTCGTCGAAGACATTGTCGCGTTTGTGGTCGTCCGGGTCGTAAACCGCGATTTGGGCCGCCTCCCATAGGGGGCGCGTATTTACTCCATACTTCGGCCCGAACTCCAGAATTCCCGAAATGTTCAGGGCTTTGCCCAGCTCGGCCAGGGTCCGCGGTGGCTGATCGGGATAGCTTGTACGCCACCACTCCAGCAGTTGCGGCCACTCACTTGTCAGCGATGCCTCCCAGTTTCGCCGCCAGCGCGCCGGCGTTGTCCCGTTCAAGACTTGTAGGGTTATCGGAGTTTCGGTGAATCCGGCGACGCCTCCATCAATATATCGGAAATACGCTGGGCAAAAATAGAGCGAGCCCTCGTCGGAGGCGTCGAAAAAGTCCTGCCGTCGTTCCGGGGGCATGCCGCTCCAGTGCGTCAGAAAACTTGCTTTCGCGTCGCCTTTGCGCAGAATCACGTTGTAGAGACTGTCCAAAAGATAGCCGGAGCCATCTTCCGGGTCATACGCGTCAACAACGATGTGTCCAGGAATCGAGGGGGCCATGACGACGATGAACGCAGTATCCACGCCGAGACTGTCCAGCACCAGGCACAGGCGTAGGGCTTGATCGCTGCAATTGCCCCTAGGGGAGAGCAGCAACTTGTGCAAGGCGTTGGGAACGGTTTTGCGGGGTACATAGGTGGCGAAGGAACCGCCCACTCGCAGCACGGCGCAGACGATGAGGCGTTGACGTGGCGTAAGCCTGGGGAAGGAGCCAGCCAGCACCGGATCAAGCCTTCGCCATGAGGCGATGATCGCGCTGCGCAACCGTTCCCGGGCGCTGGAGACTCCCTTGAGGAGCGGGCCGCGGAACAACCGCAGCCATTTGATCCAGCTGGCGGGCACCCCCCTCTGCATGGTTACGGGAATTATCCCCTCAGAACTTTCCGTGCAAAGGGGCTCGCCGGACGCCAAGGAAACGTCGGCCGTAGCAGCGGGTGTCCATTCTGGTGCGTTGTCAGGTGGTGAAGAGGAAATGTCGTTTGCCTCCTGTTGTAGGCGTTGCGACTTTGTCTCTTGGAAGCATATGGGAATGATAATAGACACATATATGCTATATTAAATGTAAATTTTTGTATACTATAGCTTGGGCTGATTTATGTGTCAAGCGGTTGCCCAATAATTTCATGTGCGTTGGAAGGCAATTTAAACTGATGTTGCGCCAAACAGCTTTGCAATTATTGGTGATAGTCTGGATCAAGTACGGCAAGAGCTGGAATTGAATAAATTTTCTGCATACAATATAGCGCAGTTACGAAATGCTACAGACGACAGCGTCCCGTGCTGATGGCCTACACCTTGTATGTTATGAAGCGGGGAGGTGTGGATACCTTGCGGGAAAGGACCTTGAGCCTTTTGTCATCGTATATCTGGCGGGAGCCAGCGGGGACCATGGCGAACAGCGGCGATTCCCACGCCACAACGAGCAACCGCGTCACGCATTCTCGGCCATATCCGAACAGCCGGCGGAAGATGCCTGCAAGGGAGGTGGCAGCGCCGAAGCGTTTTGCGAAAGGAAGGAACCTTCCCGAATGGAGAGGGGGGGGAATGTGTGTTGGAAATGAAAAGCGGGTTACGGTGTTCACCGTAACCCGCTGATCTGTCGGTGGTCGGGATGAGAGGAGTTGAACCTCCGGCCCCCTGAACCCCATTCAGGTGCGCTACCAGGCTGCGCTACATCCCGACGTGCGAGGAGGGCTTGTACCTCCGCCCTGTCTTCCTTGTCAACAAGAAACGTAAGAAAAATCGACGTGGATGAAAATTGCCTGAGTGCTCGCCGTATTCAGGCGCGCAGGCAGGCCGTTAGCGAGTCGAACGTGCTGTTCACGTCAAAGCGCGCCAGCAGCCGCTTGCGGCCAGCCTCTCCCAGCGTGCGGCGCAGGCGCTCGTCGCGCATCAGCTTCAGCAGGTTCTCCGCCAGCGCCTCGGGAGTCGGCTCGCCAAGCAGCCCGGTCACGCCGTGCTCCACCACCTCGGGGATGCTGCTGACGTTGAAAGCGGCCACGGGCAGGCCCAGGCACATGGCCTCCGCCAGAACGAAGCCGAAGCCCTCCCACAGCGAGGGCAGGGCGAAAATGTCGATGCTTTGATGGAAGGCCTTCATGTCCTGCACAAAGCCGACGAACTCCACCGCGTCATTCAGACCGAGGCGGTCAGCCTGGGCCTTGAGCTCCGCCTCCAGCTCGCCGGCGCCGGCGATGAGCACCCGGAAGGGCGGGGCTTGCCTGGCTTTGAGCAACGCGGCGGCGTCGAGGAGCAGCCGCTGGCCCTTTTGCGGCGTGAGTCTGCCGGCGTTGCCGATGACGATTTCGCCAGGCCTGCGCGCAAGGAGCGGGCGGCTTTCCCGCGCGTCGAAGGCTGCGGCGTCGAAGCCGTTGTAGATGAGATGGATGCGCGCGTCGTCGATGAGCCGGGGATTTTCGGCCAGCACGCAGCGCTTGGTCTCCAACGAGTTGACGATGAGTTTGGTGATGACCCGGCCGTAGAGCAGGCGGTTGCTCAGGCGATTGCGCACGGGCACGGCGATGCCCCGGCGGTAGATGATGTCCGGCACGCCAGCGAGTCTGGCCGCCACGCCTCCGGCCTTCACGTCGCGCGGGAGGCATAGGAGCACCGCGTCCACTGCCTCGCGCCGGAAAAAGCGGACCAGTCCGGTCATGGCGGCGGGGTTGAGGAAGGACAGCCCGCCCAGCCGGGGCGTGTGCAGGGGAATGCCCGCGGCGGCGATGCGCTCGGCCAGGACGCTGCCCTCGTTGGCCACAACGCTCACGCGGTAGCCGTGGTCGCGCGCCATGAGGGCGTTGGTCAGGTGCCATTGCTCGCCGCCGCCCCAGGGACGGTTGGTGTTGAAAAAACACAGGTGCTTGGGCTGCATGGCGGTCCTTGTGCGGGCTATGCCCGATGGGCGTTGCGGGCTTCTTCCTAACGCGTCGGCGCGACGCGGGCAAGGGCGTTGGCGGCGCGCGCGCATTGCAAGGCGCGTGGCAATGGCGTAAACGATGTATACGCGAAGGAAAAGTGAGGAGTGCTGTGGAGGATCGGTACAAGAACCTGGCGGACGCCCTGGAGTCGGAAGTGCTCACCGAGATGGCGGGCACGTTCTTTGGCGCGCGCAAGGAATTGGACGATCAGGCCGAGGACCTGCGCTTTACCGTGGAGGCGTTGCGGGGGCAGGCGGGCAAGGTTTTCGCCCGGGTGTTTTTCCTGCGCTCGCTTTTGTTGGGACCGGAAGGCGAGGCGGAGTGCTTCGCCGCGCTGGGCTTGCCGCCGCAGTTCCCAGAGGCGCAGAGCCAGTCCGGTTCGCGCGCATGGAAGCCCGACCAGTTGCCCTTTGCGCTGCTCTCCTCCACGCGGTTCGCCAAAACCTTGCTGCTGGCCTATGCCGAACTGGTGCATGCCTGCGAGACTTACATGCGCGGAGAGTACGAGGACGACCCGGAGCACAAGGGACGTAAGCGCTTGAGCGTCAATTTCGGCGCAGTGGAGGCCATGTGCGGTGCGCTCAACGAGCGTATCGCCAAGCTCAACGCCGATATGGCCCCCTCCGGGGTGTTGCAGTATGCGCGCAACATCTCCACCCAGGAGCAGCCGGGGCAGGGCTCCATCACCAATATCCTCGGCGCGGAGAGTCTGGACAAGGGGTTGATGTACACCCCGGTGGATTTTGGATCCCTTAACCTGTGGCGGGCTCCCCAGCTGCCAGCGCCCAAGGACTGCAAGGCCAAGCTGACCGCCTTCGCCAAGGCGTTTTACGCGGCCCATGCGGATAAGGTCCGCCGGGTGCTGGACGGATTGCGGCGGTGAGCGAAAAGGCGCGGCGCGGGCTTTGCCCCGGCGGGATTCTCGACTAGCCTTCGGCGATGAGGATGGCGGTGAGTTCCTGAATCACGGCTTCGGCGCGGTCCACGGGAACCTGGCAGGTGCCGACCTTGTCGTGGCCGCCGCCGCCATAGTCCAGCATCAGCCTGCCCACGTTGATTTTGCAGTTGCGCTTGAGGATGCTGTGGCCCACGGTGATGACCACGTTTTGCCGCCGCACGCCCCACATGATCTGCATGCTGATGTTGCAGCGCAGAAACAGCGTGTACACCAAGAAGCGATTGCCTGCGTAAATCAAGTCCTCGTCGCGAAGGTCGGTGAGGATGAGGTTTTCCCGCGCCTTGGAAGTGCGGCGCAGCATGTCCACAAACAGCCGCGACTGCTCCTGATACACCTGCACTCGTTCGTCAACATCCTGCAGTTTCAGGATATCCTCTGCCTTCATGGTGCGGCAGTAGTCGATCATGTCGAGCATGAGCTGGTAGTTGCTCACGCGGAATTCCTTGAACCGGCCCAGGCCCGTGCGCGGGTCCATGATGAAGCCGAGCAGTATCCAGCCCTTGGGCTCCGCTATTTCCTGAGCGGTCAGGTTGGCGCTGTCCACCTTGTCCACGGCGTCGAGCATGGCGGTAAGATGCCGGGGGAGCCTGCTTTCACCGCCGTAGTAGTCCCAAATGACCCGCGCGCAGCTTTTAAGGGGCTTGCTGGCCCCCTTGAAGACAACATCCTTGCCAAGGCGGGCAAGTTCGCTGGTGTGATGATCGAACCACATGCCGCACCCGGGAACGTAGGGCACGTTCGCCAGTACGTCGTTCTCCGTCACAGTGATGAGTCCGTCTTGCAGATCCTTGGGATGCGCGAAAAGGTAATCGTCAATGACTCCGAGCTCTTTGAGCAATACCGAGCAGGCAAGACCGTCAAAATCGGAACGGGTGACGAGGCGCATGGGAGATCCTTTGGCTTGGTGTGGACGCGGCCTGAAACGATGTTTTGGCTATTATGCCGAGCGCAAAGGCCCTGTCAACATGGGAGGCGGATCAATGCGGCTGCTCTGGATGGGGATGGGCGTGGGCGTGCCAGTGCAGTTCGGCGGCGGCCTCGCGCACCAGCCGGCCGTTTTCTATGGTGTAGAAGGCGTTGGAGACGAGGTTCAGAAAGTCCCAGTCGTGCGAGACCGTGAGCACTGCGGCGTCCAGCTGCTCAAGAACGTGCACCAGCCGGTGGCGCGTGTCCGGGTCCAGGCTCGCCGTCGGCTCGTCGAGGAGCAGCGCCTTGGGATGCATGGCCAGCACTCCCGCCAGGGTGACAAGCTTTTTTTCCCCTCCGGAGAGCCGGTGGGTCAGCCGGTCCTCAAATCCCGGCAGTCCGACGAAGGCCAGGGCCTCTCGCGCCTCGCGCGCGGCATCGGCCGGCTTGAGGCCCAGGTTCAGCGGTCCGAAGGCCACGTCGTCGAGCACGGTGGGAAAGAGGATCTGATCGTCCGCGTGCTGGAGCAAAAAACCAACGCCG
>MNUQ01000048.1 GCA_001871085.1 Desulfovibrionaceae bacterium CG1_02_65_16 | reverse complement strand
GGGCGACGCCCCCTGGCCTCGTTTCGCTTACGCCGCCGCGTCCTTCTGGGCCTCTCTTGCGAGGGCCAGTTCCGCGGCGGAGAAGATGCGGGCGATGTCGAGGATGATGATGAACACATCATCCTGCTTGCCGATGCCTTTGATGTAGTCGGTGCTGATGGAGGTGCCCATGCGGGGGGCGGCCTCGATGCGGTCGGCGGGGATCTCGAAGACCTCGCGCACGGAATCGACCATGCCGCCCATGATGATGCGGTCGCCCTCGAAGTCCACCTCGACGATGATGATGCAGGTATCGACGGTGGCCTCGGCTTTTTGCATGCCGAATTTCAAGCGCAGGTCCATGACGGGCACGGCGTGGCCGCGCAGGTTGATGACCCCGCGCATGAAATTGGGAGTGCGCGGGATTTTTGTGATGGACGTAAGCTCCAACACCTCGCGCACGCTGGCTATGTCGAGGGCGAAGACCTCATTGCCGAGGGTGAAGGTAAGGTGCTGGCTGGTCTCGATGGCGTTATTCTCGGCCATGGCTTCTCCTTGGCGCGGGTATTGCCCGGGCTAGAACTTTTCGAACTCACCGTCGTCGCCGTCGGGGCTCAGGTCAAGTTCGATGCCGCCTTTTTTGGGAGCGGGCTTGGCCGCAGGCTTGTCAGATGGCTTCGCCGCCCCGGAGGGGCCGTGCGTGGGCCGCGGAGCCGCCGCATGCGCAGCCGAGGGGCCGGCGGGCAGGGCCTTGGGCCTGCTTGGGCGGGAGGCGGATACGCCGCCATCGACGCGGAAGAAGCTCATGGTCTGCTGCAGCTGCTGGGCCTGGCTGGAGAGCTCCTCGCTGGTGGAGGCCATTTCCTCGGAGGCGGAGGCGTTCTGCTGGATGACCTGATCAAGCTGCTGAATGGCCTTGTTGATCTGCTCCGCGCCGGAGTTCTGCTCGCCGGTGGCGGCGGCGATCTCCTGCACGAGCTCGGCGGTGCGCTCAATGTCGGGCACAAGCTTCATGAGCATTTCGCCGGCCTTTTCACTCACGCTGACGGTGGAGCTGGAGAGTTCGCTGATCTCGCCCGCGGCGTTGCCGCTGCGCTCGGCAAGCTTGCGCACCTCGGCGGCCACCACGGCGAAGCCCTTGCCATGCTCGCCGGCTCTCGCGGCCTCGATGGCGGCGTTAAGCGCCAGCAGGTTGGTCTGCCGGGCAATCTCCTCAATAATGGAGATTTTTTCGGCGATGTTCTTCATGGCCACCACGGCCTGGCCGACGGCCACCCCGCCCTCCTGGGCGTCCTTGGAGGCCTGCAGGGCGATGCGCTCGGTCTGCTGGGCGTTGTCGGCGTTCTGGCGGATGTTGGAGGCCATCTCCTCAATGCTGGAGGAAACCTCCTCAATGGCGGCGGCCTGCTCCGTGGCGCCCTGGGAGAGGGACTCGCTGGAGGCGGAGAGCTCCTCGGACCCGGAGGCCACGTTGTCCGTGGCGCCCCGCACATCGGCCACAACAACGCGCAGACGGCCGACCATGTCGTTCAGGGCGCGGGCCAGCGCGCCAATCTCGTCCCTCTGGTCGATTTCCAGTCGTCCGGTGAAATCGCCCTCGGCCATGCGCTTGGCGAAGTCCACGCCCTGGAGCACTGGCCCGGTGATGCTGCTAGTGAGGGTTATGCCCAGGATGAGGGCGATGAGCACGCCCAAAACCACTCCCGCCATGACCACGGTCTTGCTGACGCCGGCGCTGACGGCCAGCTCGTGGGAGGCCTCGTCGGCCTGGGTCTTATGGTATGTGGACAATGCGTCGGCGGCGGCCAGAAGGTCATTCATGCGCGCGCGCGACTCGCCGAAGAGAATGCCCGACAATTCGGTGAACAGGGCTTGGCTCTTGACGGCCTCCTCGCGCATTTTGCGGAATTGCTCGAAAGTCGCCTCCGCCGCGGGCAGCGTGGTGGAGGTGAACAGGGCCTTGCCCTTGCCGGCGCCAAGCTTCTTGATCTCGCCGATGGACTGGTGGAACGCATGATGGTGCTGCGCGATATCGGTCATGGCGGCGGCCACGGCCTTGTTGTCGGTCTTGAAGTTGGCCGCCCATTTGCCAAAGGCGCAGGCGGCCGCATCGTCGCCGCCCTCGAACTGCTTGCCGTTCATAATGAACAGGGCCACGTCGCTCATGGCCTTGTAGTGGTCGCCGCGGAACTGCTGCAAGTCCGCCTGGAGTTCATTGGGGTCCAGAATGTCGAGATCGATGATCTGCTTGGCCATCTCCTGCGCCTTGGTGTTGGCGGCGCGGGTGGCGTCCAGCTTGGCCTTCAGATCCTCAAAAAGGCTCTTGGCCTTGCCGTCCACGTCGAGCTTGCTGTAGGCCTCAACGGCTTTGGAGAGGCGATCGCGGGATTTCGCTATGTTTTCAAGCTGCCGGAGACGGTCTTCCTTGCCCACCTCGGCGCTCATGAGCGTCCGCAGGGACTGGCCAATGGCATAGGCCTCCGCCTTGATGGTGATGGATTCGCGCACGCCAGGCAGATCGACGTTGCTGATCCTCTCGCTTTTGTTCGCCAGCGAGCTGAGCTGGAAGAACGCCAGCCCGCCGACGAGGAGGGTGATGGCCGCAACAATGAGAAAACCGCCCAACAGCTTGAATCGCAGGCTGAGATTTTTGAGCATGAGGCCTCCAAGGAGCTTCCGCCGTGCCGGAGAGGCGGCGTTGATCACGTTGCTTTCAAACAACCAGCAATGTCAAACGGTTACACTATTTTACGCAGAGCAAAGCGCACCCGTTCAAACGCTAGCATGGATTCATATCGGTCCTAACGTTTCCATGCTTTAGCGTATGCGGCGGCCGCGCACAAGGTGTGCGTGGAAAAAACCATGAGGGTGATCAACGCATCAGCTGGGGGGTTTGAGCAGGCTTTGCAGGGTGTAGGCGTCCAAAGCGGCAAACATGGCGCTGCTGGCCTTCTCCCAAACTTCCTTGGTGGGGCAGGCGTCCACCCGCGAGCACGAGGCGCAGGTATCCTTGGAGAGCGAACAGCCCTTGAGCACCACCCATTCCTCCAGGGCGCGCACAATGTCGCCCACGGTGATGCTGGCGGCGGGCTTGGCCAGCACGTGGCCGCCCTTTGGCCCGCGCTTGGAGAGCACCAGCCCGGCGCGCTTGAGACGCCGGATGAGCTTCTCCATGTACTTTTCGCTAATGCCCGTGCGAGCGGCTATCTCGGCCACGGAGACCGGGCCGTTGTGGTAGTTCTCGGCGATGTCGATGAGCATACGGGTGCCGTAGCGGCTCTTTGTGCTCAGGCGCATGGACTCTCCGAGTGCGTGTCCGCAGGCAAGGTTGCCGGGGCGGACGGCTCTAGTTCGCCGTCCGCCCCGGAGTAAGGGCTTATTCTTCTTCCTTGGGCTTGAGGTGCTCGGGCACTTCAAGCATGCTGATGACCAGCGGCTTGAGGAAGCTCCATTTGATGCCGATCTTGAACTCCTCCTCAAGGTCGCGGATGGCGTCCCAGCAGTTGTGGCAGGGCGCAATGACGAGCTTGGCGCCGGTGGCCAGGATCTGGTCGCGCTTCATCATGAGGGCGCGGTTGCGCTGCGGGCGGAACCGGCCGATGCCGTTGAAGCCGCCGCCGCCGCCGCAACAGAAGTTGTGCTCCTTGTTGGGGCTCATATCCACAAAGTAGCCGGGCTCCACAATGTAGCTGAGAATCTCGCGGGTGATGTTCTTGAGACCGTAGTTGCGGATGTAGTTGCAGGAGTCCTGCAGCGTCACCAGCTGCTTGATGCGCTTGGCCGGGTCGATCTTGAGCTTGCCCAGGCGCAGGGCCTCGGCCAGCCATTCCACATAGTGCAGGTAGGGCCGGGGCGGCAGGCCGTCGGGACGGCCGGCCCAGTAGGGGCCCTCAATGACGGTGGCGCGGTGGGCGTGGCCGCACTCGGTGCCGACGACGCGCTTGGGATTCAGGCGCTCAATGGCGGCGTACACGTGCTTCACCTGCGCCGTGCAGGCCTCCCAATCGCCGGCGAACATGGCGAGGCTGGTCTGCTCCCAGCCGGAGCTGGGCACGGTCCAGTTTTCGCCCGCAACGTGGAACAGCGTGGCGGCCTGGGCGATGTCCTCCGGGTAGTGCTTGGGCTCGCGGGCGTTCACGGTGTACATGATGTCCGCGTTTTCCTTGTCGATGGGAATCTCAAGGCCCGGCCACTCGTCCTGGGCCTCCTCGCACATCCAGTCGCAGGTCTCGGTCCAGTCCTCGTCGGTGACGTTCATCTGGGCCTTGTACACGCGGTGCATGCCCGCGCCGATTTTGAGCTCCCAGGGAACGAACCCCTGCGAGTACAGAATGCCACGCAGGTAGCTGAACATGACGCCCATGTCGATGCCATAGGGGCAGTACTGGCCGCAGCGGTTGCAGCAGGTGCACTGGCTCCAGGCGACCTCCATGGCGTTGCGCATGAAGGCGTTGTCCACTTCGCCGTTCTTCTTGACCATCTCGCCAAGAGTGGACTGAATCTTAAAGGCCGGAACCTGCTTCGGATCGCGGTTGTTCACCAGATACAGGAAGCAGGAGTCCGCGCACAGGCCGCAGTGGGCGCACATGTCGAGCCAGGTCTGCGTGCGCGACTTGCAGGTGTTCTTGAGCGAGGCGGCGAGTTTGGGGACGTCGACGTCCAGCTCTTCCATCTCCGCGTAATATTGCTTTCCGCCCTTGTCGGCCAGAAGGGCCTCAAGGTCCTCCTGGGTGTTCACGGGCGTGCGATTGCAGAATGTACCTTCGGGCATTGCTTTCGTCTCCTTCAAGCTGCTTTGAGCACTGGCGCCGCAGGGGCTACCAGGCCATGTTCGTGCCCTTCATGCCGCCGCGCTTGATGCCGTAGTCCATGCCGAGCTGCCCGCGCGAGAGGAAGAAACCAACCACGTGGAACAGCTTGGTGAACGGCACCGCCAGCAGCATGAGCTCGCCGGTGAGGATATGCGCATAGAGCCAGAACGTATGGTCGCCCAGCTGGTGCACCGCCATGAAGCCCGTGACGAACGGGGCGGCGGTGATAAGCAGCAGCGCATAGTCGTACAGGCTGGTGATGATGCGCACCTCGGGCAGGGCGATGCGGCGGATCACGATGAACACGGTGGCGCACAGCATGGCCACGGTCAGGGTGTCGGCCGCATACATGGGCAGCGTGGGCCAGTTGAGCCCGAAACGCATTTTAAAGATCACCGCATGGCCCAGCAAAAACAGCGGGGTCACCACGATGCCGAGGTGGAACACAAAGAACATGATGGTGAAGATGGGCTTCACCTTCCAGCCCTGGGAGCCGAAGGGCACGATCCATGCGGCGATGCTGCGCGCCGCGCCGCGCACGCCGTAGGAGGTCTGCGTGCCGTAGGCCACGCGGTCGAGCTTCCAGTCCAGGCCCTTGATGTAGGAATAAACCCGCCAGGCGAGCCCGACCACAAAGACGATGAAGGTCAGCCAAAGAAGGGGTCCGGTGATGATTTGGTACATGGCCTACTCCTTGTCGTGCTCGGGGAACTTATGGATTTCCTCGTCACGCGAGGTCATGAACGCCCAGAAACCCCAGAAGCCGAGCACGAACAGTCCCATGAGGATGTACGCGATGTTTTTGGTATGCAGCATGAAATCTTGATAAACGTAATATTCCATGGCGGACCTCCTTTAGTGGGCGTCCTTGTAGTCCGGGTGCTCAAAGAAAATGGGCATGCGGCTCACAATGAAGCGGTACACCGTCACACCAAGCGTGACGATGAAAATGGAGAACATGATCTCGTAGAAGCTCGGGAAATACCGCTCGCTTGAGGGCAGTTGCCAATTGAACGCGATGAGCGACACGTTGAGCCGGTTCAGAATGATGCCGAACACGGTGAGGCCGGCGGCCCACTTGATGAGCGGGATATTCTTCTCGCGCGAGCCGATGGCGTACATGAGGCACGGGACCAGCACGAAGCCAACGACCTCCAGCAGCCACCAGGCGCCCCAGCCCGTGGCCAGATAGCTCCAGTTGTTGTCGTAGGCCATGGCAACCAGCTTCACGCAGAAGTAGGCACCAAGCGACATGGCCGCCCCGCGGGAGAAGCCGAGAATCACGCCCTCGTGCTCATCCAGGTGGGTCTTGTCCATCATGTGGTGCCAGGGCTTGTGGGCCAGCGTGCCCTCAAAGATGACCATGGACAGGCCGGCGGGAATGCTCGACACGAAGAACAGGACCGCCAGATACGGCGAGTACCACAGGGGGTGCAGCTTGCTCGGCACCGCGATGTACAGCGCGCCCAGCGAGCTCTGGTGCAGAGTGGACAGCACCACGCCGAACACGGTGAGCGGCAGCGTGAGCTTGGTGATGGCGTTGCGGATCTTCGTCATGCCCAGCCACTCGAACATGGCCGGCGAGAATTCCACCGCCAGGGTGCTGACGTACAGGAAGACGCACAGGCCCACCTCGAACAGCAGCGACGTGGTGCCGGGCTGGTAGAAGATGGGGTAGACCAGCCGGTAGGGGCGGCCCACATCGTAGTGCAGGGCGAAAACCACCAGCGCGTAGCCCAAAAAGGCCGTCAAAATGGCCGGGCGCACGGCGGAATGGTATTTCTTGAGGCCGAAGATGTAACAGGCGCTGCTTGTGGTGTAGCCGCCGGCGGCCAGGGCCACGCCACACAGCAGGTCGAAGCCGATCCACAGGCCCCAGGGGTTGTTCTGATCCAGGTTCGTCACCCCGGCCAGGCCTTTGGTGAAGCGCAGGACGGTGATGACGAGGCCTATGGCCAGAATGATCCCGGTGATGATGTTCGCCGGGGTCATGTAGCTTTTGGTGGTGTTCTCGGTGGACATTTACGCCCCCTCCCCGCCGTCGTCGCCGGCGTCTTTCTTGGCGGCCTCGGCCGCCTCCTCCAGGGCGCGCTTCACTTCGCGCTCAATGGCCTGGTTCTTGTCGCGCTCGGCGCTCTCCATGGCCTTGGCGAGCTTGGCCTCGCCCTCGGCCTTGGTGGCGGCGCGCGCGGCCTTCACCGCGGCCTTCTGCTCCTCCGCGGCCACCTTCTCCTTGCGCTTGTTGATGGCCCACACGCCGCCGAGCAGCGCCGGCCACAGGGCCGCAACCATAGGCACCACCGAGAGCGGGCCGGAGACGATTTCCGGAACGCTCTTGTTGCCCAGGTCCTCGCGCAGGCCGATGTCCTTGAACGGCTCGCCGGAAAGGTACAGCCAGTTGGTGCCGCCCATCTCCTTCTCGCCGTAGATGTGATGCTCGTACCGTTCGGGATGCTGGCGGATGCGCTCGCGGGCGATCTCGATGAGGTCGTCGCGCTTGCCGTAGGTCAGCGCCTCCTTGGGGCAGGCGGCCACGCATCCGGGCATGGTCTGCTCGCCCTTCTGGATCTGGTCGTGGCACAGCGTGCACTTCATCACGCGCGGGGTCAGCGGATCGCTGTACTCATACGCGGGGATGTTGAACGGGCAGGCCACCATGCAGTAGCGGCATCCCACGCACACGCTCGGGTCATAGGTCACCGAGCCATCGGGGTTCTTGGTGAAGGCGTGCACGAAGCACACCGAGGCGCAGGCGGGCTCCATGCAGTGGTTGCACTGCACTTTGCGGAACACCGGGCCGCTTTTGCCGCGGTACTTGTTGACCACGGTGTAGGTTTTCTCATCCGTGCGGCGCTCGTGCTCCAGCACGGCCAGGTCCGCAAAGGGCTTGGCCGGGGCGGGCAGCTTGTTCACCTTGTTGCAGCCGGCCTCGCATTTACGGCAGCCGATGCAGCGGGTGGCGTCGAACAGGACACCCTTGGCGTCGGGATAGCCGTCAAACGTATGCGTGGAGGCTTGCGCTTTGGTCGTGCCCAGGGTTGCCGTGATCCCCGCGGCGCCCAGCAAGCCGAGAAACTGTCTTCTCTTCATGGACGTGCTCCTTGATTATGCCGGGGACCGGCTACTTCTTCTTTTCCTTGTGGCAGCCCACGCAGTCCGTGTTCAGGGGCTTCTTCAGCGCCATAGCCTTGTGGCAGCCCATGCACTGGCCGTGGAAGGCGGCCTTCAAGCCGGGGCGGCCGGGCGTCTTCGCGTCAAAGGGCTTGCTGTGACAGTTCTCACACTTGGGCGGCTTCTTGACGCCGGGCAGGCTGTGGTGGTGGCAGGCCTGGCACAGGGTGCCCGGATCGCTGTGGAACACGCCGGACATCTTGGAGTCCTTCAGGTTCTCCACCAGCTTCATCACAATCTTGCGGTGGGGCATGACAGAGGGCTCGTATTCATTGGAAAGCGCGTTGATGGTGACCTTCTCGGGAATATCCTCAACGGGGAACACCTCAGCCTTGTCCGCGCGGTCCTTCAAGAGCTGCGCGGCGGCGGCGGCCTTCTCCTCGGGCTTCATGTTCCAGTAGGCGGGCATCTGGCCCTGCTCGGCGGGAACGTTGAGCTTGCCCTGCACGTGGCACTTCTTGCACTCGCTGGCGGGCGGATTGTTGCGGGCGCGCATCATCTCATGGCAGCCCGCGCACTTGGGATCGGCCTTCTTGGCGTTGTGGCAGCCCACGCAGCTCTGCTTGGCGGTGGCGCGGTGCATGGCCTGCTCCAGCGGGACAAAACCGCCGTCCTTGGAGCCCTGCACGGTGTGGCATTTGTTACAGGCCTGAATGCCCTTGTGGTGGCACGTGCGGCAGGATTCAACGCTCTTTTCATGGAGCTTGTGGTTGAACACGGCCGGGCTCATGGCCAGCGGCTTCATGCCCTCGGCCGGCTTCTCCACGCTCAGGATGGTGAGCTCGGGCTGATTGCGGCGGATGAGCTTGGCGCCCTCGGGAAGCTTGGCGATGGTGGCCTTGTCCTTGAGGGCCAGCTTCTCCTGGGCCTGCTTGCCGTGGCAGCCGGCGCAGCTCACGGGGCCGACTTCCTTGACGCCCTTCTGCGCCAGGGAGCGGTGGCAGTTCACGCAGGCGGCGTGAGAGGCCTCGGACATGCTGCGCGCGTCCTTGCTGGGCTTCTCCAGGTGGCACACGCGGCAGGAGCCTTCCTTGCCCTTGGCGTAGAAGGTCTTCTTGGTGTCCTTATTGAATTCGTGGTGGCAGCGGTCGCAGTTGTCCTTGGAGATCTCCCCATTCTCGGCCTTCAGCGCCGAGGGGATGTCCTTGGACTCGGTGTGGCGGAAGTGCAGGGCGTTGGTGAAGCCCGCGGGCTGCCTGGCGGAGACGATCTGGCTTTTGCCGTCATGGCAGGCGCGGCACTCGCCGTCCTGCGGACCGGTCTTCTGGCCCTTTTTGGCCATGTCTGTATGACAGCCGATGCAGTTCTGGTGATAGATCGCCTTGACCTCAGCCTTGGTGGTGTCTTTCTCGCGCTTGAACTTCACCACGAGCTGACCATCTTTCTCCAGGTGGCAGGTCTTGCAGTCCTTGCCAGCCTTCTCGATGGCCGCCGTGTGCTTGTCGTGCAAGAACGTGACGGGCGGCAGCTCCAGCGCCCCCAGGGACTTCATGTCGTCGATCTTCACGACATCGACCCTGGCGGCTGCGTTTGCCTGCGCCTCCCCGACCCCCTGCGCCTCAAGGCTCAGGATCGAGACCACGGCCAGGACAAACAAGGTCCCGGCGCTCAGCAGCAGCACTCTTCCTTTTTCCATGTTGTTGTTCCTTGCCTCGTTACGTTTGAGAGGGTTTGCCGCAACCTAAAACTCAAGACGCGCGCCGCCCTAAAAAGACAGGTCGACGCGACATTTCCTCCAGAAAGGTGGGAATATTGTCTTCCCCGTGACTAGCGAATTCTGTCAAACGAGTCAAGGCGCGCCGCAGAAAATTCCGCATTTTGTATGAAATAAACATCCATCACAATCGGTATGTTATGAGCAGGCTTTGTTGTTGTGATACTTTGCACATAAGATTCCCCACCGAAAAATCGGATATAGTTGGGCTTTCCAGCACGCGTTGGACAACGGCGGCCCGATTGCGTATACTCGCACTCGCCGCGCGACGGGTGAGCGCCTGCGCGCGGACGTTTTCAACCGAGGTTTGCATGCTTCGACCTGATTTTGCGAAATGTGGCGGTTTGGTGCCGGTTATCGCCCAGGAGGCGGAAACCGGCGAGGTGCTCATGCTGGCTTACATGAACGAGGCTGCGTGGGACAAAACCCTTGAGACCGGCGAGGTGCACTACTTCAGCCGCAGCCGGCAAACGCTGTGGCATAAGGGCGGCACTTCGGGCCACGTGCAAAAGGTCCATACCATCCGCCTGGATTGCGACGCCGACACGGTGCTGATCCAGGTGACCCAACTGGGCGGGGCGGCTTGCCACACGGGCCGCAAAAGCTGTTTTTACCGCGAAATTGAAGGCGACACCGTGCGCGAGTGTTCGCCCATGGTCTTCGATCCCAAGGAGGTCTACGGAAAATGAGCGATTGCAAAAAATTGAAGCTGGGCATCCCCAAAGGCTCCCTGCAGGACGCCACCATCAAGCTTTTTGAAAAAAGCGGCTGGAAGATCCACCTGCATTCCCGCAATTATTTTCCGGAAATCAACGACGACGATATTGCCTGCAGCATGTGCCGCGCCCAGGAAATGAGCATCTATGTGGAGCAGGGCACTCTCGATGTGGGCCTCACCGGCAAGGACTGGATTCTGGAGAACAATTCCGACGTGGTGGTCGTCTCCGACCTCGTCTACTCCAAGGTGAGCAACCGCCCCGCGCGCTGGGTGCTGGCCGTCGCGGGCGACGCCCCCTACACCAAGCCCGAGGATCTGGCCGGCAAGAAAATCGCCACCGAGCTGGTGAGCTTCACCAAGAACTACTTCGCCGGGCTCAACATTCCGGTGGAGGTGGCCTTCTCCTGGGGCGCCACCGAGGCCAAGGTGGTGGAGGGCCTGTGCGACGCCATTGTGGAGGTGACCGAGACCGGCACCACCATCCGCGCCCACGGGCTCAAGATCATCAAGGACCTGCTGCTGACGAACACCCGGCTCATCGCCAACAAGAAGTCCTGGGAAGATCCCTTCAAGCGCGCCAAAATCGAGAAAATGAACCTGCTTCTGCAGGGCGCGCTCAAGGCCGAGCGCATGGTGGGCCTCAAAATGAACATGCCCAAGGCCAAGATGGACGAGGCGGGCAAAGTGCTGCCGAGCCTCACCTCCCCCACGGTGAGCGCCCTGTCCGACCCGGCCTGGCTGTCGGTTGAAATCGTCGTGGACGAAAGCATCGTGCGCGACCTGATCCCCGAGCTCAAGGCCCTCGGCGCCGAGGGCATCATCGAGTACCCGCTGAACAAGGTCATCTAGCGAACAAAACAGGGCGCTCCCCCCGCCGGGAGCGCCCTGTTCTTTTCACCAACATTCCGCCACCGGGGGTGATCCGTGTTCTCCAAGGCCGCCATTCTCATCGCCGTGGCTTTGGTGCTTTTCGGCTACCGCTGGGGCAAGAGCAGCGGCGGCGGCAAGGCCGCCCCCCCGCAGCAGCCCGCGCAGGTGGTGCTTCAGCCCGCGCCGAAAAAGGCCGCCTCCTGGCTGTCCGTGCGGGCCCTGCTCATCATCGCCATCATCCTGCTCGTCCTCGCCATTCTGACCAGCCTGCAACAGCGCTAATCCGCCAGTTCGCACAATTTTTTCGCCACCACGGCCAGGCGTATGCCGCTGGCCTCGCGGATGGTTCCCGCCGCCCGGAAGCCCTCGGGCGTCTCCTGCGTCACCTCAAGCTCCAGCGTCAACGCCGGCAGCTGGCCAAAGGCCGGGTAGCGCTCGCCGCACAGGTGCCGCAGCTCCAGCACCATGCGCGCGCCGTCATCCTCCTGCCGGCCCCGAAAGGCGTGGCTCTCGTTGGCCCCATGCACGCCGCAGGCGTCGCACACGGCTATGGCCTCGCCCACGGTGGCCAAGCTGGACTGGAAGGTCACCAGAAAAACGCCATTGGGCATGCGCGACTCCTTTTTTAAGAACTTGCGCTTATGGTTGCATGAAACGCGGCGGCAGGCAACCTTTCCTCGTTATTTCCGGCGGCAAACGCGACGCGGCGCAAAAAAGGCCGGAGGCGAACCTCCGGCCCCGGCGGCGTTCTTTTGGCGGAAAGCGGATCAGGCCGCGCGGGAGCGCAGCGTGGAGAGCAGCAACAAGGCCTCTGGGCTGGGTCTGGCCTCCACGCGGCGGTACTCGCGCCCGTCTGGCGTGCGGGTCATGAGCCCCAGATCGCACAGGCTGCGCCGCAGCAGCGCGGCGTCGCCGAAGGTGTGCGCGCGCTCCAGCGCCACGTTGATCTCCGGTTCGCTCATGACGCGCCGCGCCGGCACGCGTGTCCAGACCCCCCACAAGCAGCTGGCCTCCTGCCCGCGCTTGGAGGGTTAGCGGATCAGCCGCCCCTCGGCGTCGAACTGGCGCACGAGCCGGCGCAGGCGGCCGGCGCGGCCAGCCCTACGCCATCCAGATCAGCGCCATCATGCGGCCGGTGGTTCTGGATCCACGGTAGGAGAAGAAATCAGCAGGATTGGACTGGGTGCAGCGGTCCAGGCCGAAGATGCGCTCCGGTTCGAGCCCCGCCGTCTCAAGCTGATGGCGCGTGAGCCGCCAGAGGTCGACCGTCTGCGCGGCGGGGGTATAAAACGGACGGAAGGCGTCGCCGAACTCGGCCGCGAAGTTGATGAACTGCGCCTGCGCGGGGCCAAGGCTGGGGCCGCGCACGGCGAAGAGCTCGCGCGGGGCGCAGGCGTAACGCGCGCACAGGCGCGCCACGGCGGTTCCTGGCAAATTCAACACATTGCCGCGCCAGCCGGCGTGCAGCGCGGCCACAAAACGTCCGGACTCGTGCGCCAGCAGAATGGGCTGGCAGTCCGCCGTCTTGACGACCAGCGCCAGGCCGGGCGTCGCGGCGGCCTGGGCGTCGGCCTCCACGCGTGGGGGCTCGAACATGGGCGTGGGCGCGGGCTCGAAAAGGAGCGTGTCGCCATGCACCTGCCGCAGCTCGCTCCAACGTTCAAGGCCCAGCCGCGCGACCAGATCCCGGCGGTTTTGCGTCACGCTGGCCGGGTCGTCGCCCACGTCGAAAGAGAGGTTGGCGCCGTCGAAAGGCGGCAGGCTGGCCCCGCCGCGACGCGTGGTGAAGGCACAACGTACGTTCGCCACGCCGGGAAAGCGGAAATCGACGACGTCTACCGGAACCATTTGAGCTCGCGCTCGGTGCACACGGCCTGCACGGGCTCATCCCAGGCGTTGGTGGGCAGCCCCTCCAGGCGCTGGAAATCGTAGCACAGGCCAATGGTCACGGCTTCGTCCATCTCCGGCTTGGCGAGCAGACGGTCGTAGTAGCCGCCGCCAAAACCCAGGCGGTAGCCGTGGGCGTCAAAAGCCACGGCGGGCACCAGCACCAGGTCGGGCACAAAGGGCTCGCCGGATTCCTCATGGGTGGCGCAGCAGGGAGCCGGCTCCATGATGTTGAAGGACCCCTCGGCGAGGTCCTCCACGCTGCCGCAGGCGCACAAATCCATAAAACCCGGCTGATCCGGCCGGCAGCGCGGCAACAGCGCAATGGCCCCGCGCTCCCACAGTTCCGCCAGCAGCGGCCGGGTGTCTATCTCGTTTTTGATGGGCCAGTACAACAGCACGGACCATGCGTTCCGCCACTCCGCCAGGGAGCGGATGCGCTCCGCCACGGCCAGGCTGGCCCGCTCCACCTCGGCCGGGGAGAGCGCCAAACGCTGCTCCACCAACTTCTTGCGCAACTTATCCTTTTCTTGACTCGCATCACTCATCATCAACCCCCTCAACGGTCAGCGCGCGGCTTCCCGGCACCCTTTGCACCTCTTTTTTGTTATGCTATGACCGCCCCGAATGGAAGGGGGAAAATTCCGGCATCCCCGGGCGGACGACCTGTGCGGCGCGTTTTACGGCCAGCGCGGCGGAACGCCAGGAGTCGCCGTTCTCCCAAAGGGGGCCGTATGTATTGGATCGTGGTGGGCGACGTGCACGAGAGCACGGACGCCTTTGCGCATATTCCCGAGGCGGCCGAAGCCTCGGCGCTCATCATCTCCGGCGATTTGACCAACCGGGGCGGAACGGAACAGGCCGACCATGTGCTCGCCACGGCGCGGGCGGCCAATCCCAACGTGCTGGCGCAGGTGGGCAACATGGACGAGCCCGCGCTGACCACCTATTTCTCCTCGCTCGGCGTGAACATCCACCGCGAGGCGCGGCTGCTGGCCCCCGGCGTGGCGCTCATGGGCGTTGGCTATTCCACGCGCACGCCCTTCAACACCCCAAGCGAGGCCGACGAGGCCGACATGGCCGCCTGGCTCGACGAAACCCACGCCAAAGCCCTCGCCCTTGCCGGCGCGAGCGGGCATGTGCTGGCGGTCATCCACAACGCGCCCCACGGCGCCGGGCTGGACCGCCTGGCAAACGGCATGAACGTGGGCAGCACCGCCGTGCGCGCCTTTCTGGAGCGCGCCCAGCCCGAGGTCTGCGTCTGCGGGCACATCCACGAGGGCGTGGGCGAAGCGCGCCTGGGCCGCTGCCACGTCATCAACACCGGGCTTTTCGCCGACGGCGGCTACGTGCGCGTGGAGCTGACGGACGCCGGCCTCACGGCATCGCTGGAACACATCTAGTGGCCGCCGGGCTCGCCTGCCTGTTCGTGGGCAAATGCCGCGAGGCCAGCCTGCGCGAGGCCGCCGCGCTGTATGAGCAGAAGCTTGCGCATCTGGCCCGGTGCGAGGTGCACACCATCAAGGACGCCCCGGCCGCCCTGCCCCCGGCGGAACGCGTCCAGCGCGAGGGGCGCGACCTGCTCGCCAAGCTGCCCGCTGGCGCGGCCCCGGTCATCCTCGACGAGCGCGGCGAGAACTGGTCCAGCCGCGAGCTGGCGGCAAGGCTGAAGGCCTGGGAGGACGCCGCGCGCACGCCCTGGTTCGTGGTGGGCGGAGCGTATGGCCTGTCCGACGAGGTGCGCGCCCGGGCGGCCAAATCCGGAGGGGCGTTGTTCTCGCTGGGGCGCATGACCCTGCCGCACGAGCTGTGCCGCGTGGTGCTGCTGGAACAGCTCTACCGGGCCGCCAGCATCAACAAGGGCTTGCCGTATCATCACGACTAACCACGCGGAGACGCCCCTATGCTCGACCTCGCCTACCTGGACAAGATTGCGGAATATTTCGCCTCCGGCGACCTCGCCTTCGACTTTGAAAACGGCGATGAGGCGCGCCGGCAAATGATTCTGGAATATCTGGAAAAGCTCATGGATCTCGCGGATCAGGCCGACGAGCTGGCCACCAAGCTCATCTTCAAGGGCGGGGTGCTCGGTTCTTTGGTCAGCGCCCAAAAATAACGCGTGCGCGCACCCGATGGATAGCTCTGGCTGTCCGCCAGGGTGAAGCCGGCCGAGGCGAATTCGCCCGCTTCCGGCGGGGCCTCATTGGCGAGAATGACGAGCACGCCGCCGCCGGCCAGCAGCTCCGCCGCCAGCGGCAGCAACTTGGGCCAGGGCATAAAGGCCCGGCTGAGCACCAAATCCGCCCGGCCATCCGCATCGCGGCGATCCGCCTCACAACCGCCAAGCCCCAGTTCCGCAAGCCCGGCCAACGCGTTTTCGGCCCGGCCGCGCCAGGCGCGCGTGCGCGGCAGCTTGAGGGCCGCCGCCGCCTGCGCCAGGAACACCGCGCGCTTTTCGCGCAGCTCCACCAACACATAATCGCCCGCGTCCCACAAAACCCGCAGAGGAATGCCCGGCAGACCCGCGCCCGCGCCAAGGTCCAGGCTCAAGGGAGCGGCAGGCAGGGGCAGGCGCGGCAAAAACGCCGCCAAATGCAGGCTGTCCGCCGCAAGGTCGCGGAACACGTCCGGCCAGCCGGCCCGGCCGACAAGATTCATGGCCCGGTTCCACTTGAGCAGAAGCGTCAGGTAGCGCGAAAGGGACTCCGTCTGCGCCGGCGTGAGCTTGAAGCCTGCGCGGCGGGCCTCGGACGCCACCTCGCCGGGGGCGGGGGCATAGGGGCGGGATTCGGACTTGGCCATGGACACGTTGTAGCCGCAGACGGCGAATGGGGCAAGGGACGCCGCATGCACGGTTCCTGTTTGCGCACGGCGCTGGCGGGAACCCAATCGGCGCCCGCGCTGGCGGACCTGACGGACATTCCCCAGGTGGACATCCCAGACGGACGACTCAGACGAGCGGGCCAGACGAATGGGCCAGACGAGCGAGGCAGACGGACGAGACAGGCTAATGGACCAAGCGGATGGGCCGGACTGAACGCCCGAGCTGGCCGGCGGGGTGCCCCGCCCCACCGCCCGCGCAGAACGTTTAGGCTACGGACCGGCGGCTGTGCCGGCAAGACGGTTTCTGTGGTCCGACGGCCAGTCCGACGGCCAGTCCGGCAACCAGGGCAGGCAACCAGGGCAGACGATTCCGTTCGACGAGCGCAGCCGGCGGCCAGGGCCTGCACGAGGCAGGGCACGAGGCAGGGCGGCGGTAAGCGGCGCGGCTAGCTCTTCGCTGTCGCCTCGGCCAGCTTCTCCCGCACCACGCTGTTCACTTCCTTGAACACGTTGGTGCTGAGATTGCCGGAAAGATAGCTGGAGATGAGGCTGCTGGAGCTGCTGCTGCCGTAACCGCGCAGGCTGCTGGAGGTGCCGCCCGAGGTCACGGCACTGAGGCTGCCCGTTGTGGAGGCGTTGGAGAACCGTCCGGCCAGGCTGTTCAGCTGATACTTCTCGGTGGCGTCGGTGGCGTCGTCGGCCGCCTCGTGCAGGCTGTCGGCTATGTCCGCAGTGACGTCCTTGAAAGAGTCGGTATCCAGCTTCTGCAGTTTGGACAGGGTGCTGAGCAGCGTAGCCGCCGTGGAGATGCTTGTGCTGGCGCTGGAATCCGTGTCGTCCGTGCTGTCCGTCTTGGTGTTGTTCACCGGCGAGAATCTGGACGTGGAGCTGCTGGATGAGGATTTGTTGGCCAGCGTGGTGGTCAGCACATCCGTGGAGCTGTCCAGATCAATGTAGTCGAGCGCCGAGCTCATAAAACGGCTGGTTAAGCTCACATACGTCATGGCTGCCTCCTGATTGACGCGCGCGCCGGGCGCGATCTGCCGGGCGGAGCGCACTGCGTCTGCCCGGCGTGGGGAAAGCAACATCCGCGCCATGCGCGGGCCTCTGCTCTTTCATTGTGTTCTAATATTCCGGATTCACACGATATAACCATATATGCCCGCAAAAACAGGCGGCAGCTTTTGCCCGGCCAGGCCTGACCCAAGTCAAGGCGCGGCGCACGAAAGCGGAGTACATGACGCTTCCGCGCAACGCGCCAACCCTCAACACCGGAGGCCCCATGAGCCCGCTGATCAAGAAACATTCAACCCCAGCCGCCCCGGCCGGGGCCATTGCCCAGCGCGAGAGCGGCGTTTACGCCGTGGTGCCCCGCCTGCCCTCGGGCGTCATCACCGCCGACCAGTTGGAGGCGCTGGCAACAGCCATCCGCACCTACGACATTCCCATCGCCAAGCTGACCTCCGGACAACGCATCTCGCTCATGGGCATCAAGGCGGAGGACGTGCCCGGCGTATGGGCGGCGCTGGGCATGGGCGAGGCGCGCGCGGTCAAGCACGGCATGCACTACGTGCAGGCCTGTCCGGGGACCTCCGCCTGCGGCTATGGCCAGCAGGACTCCCTGGCGCTGGGCGCGGCGCTCACGGCGCGCTTCGGCGAGTTGACGCTGCCGGGCAAGGTGAAGGTGGGCGTATCCGGCTGTCCCATGTGCTGCGGCGAGTCCTACCTGCGCGACGTGGGCCTGGTGGGGCGCAAAAACGGCTGGACGGTGATTTTCGGCGGCAACGCCGGCGGACGACCCCGCGTGGGCGACGAGCTGGCGGCCGGTCTTTCGGCCCAGGAGGCCCTGGACCTGGTGGACCGCGCCCTGGCGCACTACGCCGCCACGGCCAGAAAGGGCCAGCGCACCGCCCGGTTCATGGAGGCGCGCGGTCTTGCCAGCCTGCGCGAGGCCCTGGACCTGCCGCCGCGCGCGGCAAAGGCGGCCAAGGGGCCGGACGCCGGGCAGGCCCCCGAGTAACCAGCGAAGCGTCCGGGCGGCATCTTGCCCGGCCGCCTGCTTGCGGCTATACTGCATGGCGTTTTCCATCCGTCAACAACGCGCCTGAGCGCGAGGAGACACCATGCGCAAAAGCAACGCCCTGCTGCTCGCCTGCGCCGCAACGGCCGCCCTGACCGGCTGCGTGGCCACGCAAAAAGTGCCGGTGAGCACCGACCCCGTCGGCGCGGCCGTGTATCTGGACGGCAAGCCCGTGTGCCAGGCCACCCCGTGCAGCGTGGAGATGCCCAAGGACACGGATCATTTGCTGACCATCGTGAAGGACGGCTACCGCCAGCGCGACGTGCCGGTGCGCCGCGTGTTCGACGCCATGGGCGTTCTGCGCCAGTCCGCCCGCGACGGCGTGCGCGCCGCCAAGTTCGGCGGCGGACTCTCCGGCGGCATATCCTCCGCCGCAAACAGCGTGGATGAGCAGGAGAAGGACGGCCGGGCCTATGTGCTCAAGCCGGACATGGTGAGCCTCAGGCTCCTCTCCGTCACCGAGCCCGAGCCCCAGGAAAAGCCGGCCGAAAACGAGAAGAACAGCGACCCCGCCGTGGACCTGGGCATGCAGCTGTACCGCATGCTCGACGGCGGCCAGGGCGATCAAAACGGCCAGACCGGCCAGTAACCTCAGCCCGCGCCAGTCAAAGCCAGACAAATAAAAAACGGCCCGGCCCCCCCGCATGTGGGAGGCCGGGCCGTTTGGCGTTATTGGAGGGAGGCTACTTGTCCTGACCCTGCTTGCCCAGCGGGATGCGCACCGCGGCCGCGCTGGCGGAGACGCTCCCCGCTGCGGACAGCTTGCCCATCCGGCCCGCGCTGCCGATGCCGAGCGCGCGGCTGACGCCAGGCACCAGGTTCGGCAACACGGAGAGCAGCGAGAGGCACAGGGCGGCCAGATACGGCGCGCTCTGCACAATCAGGATCACCGCCCAGGTGACGATGTCCGGGTTCTCCGCGCCATAGCGGGCGATGACCGCGCCGGCGGCCAGCCACAGCAGGCCCAGGATCACGAGCTCCTCGCGGGCCATCATGAGGCCGCGCATCACGGCGCAGCGCTTTTCGCACTTGGGCGTGCGCAGGAAGGGCTTTTTGGAGGTGCACAGGCCCTGCAGCATGGCCTTGGCGATGGTGTGCGTCAACGCCAGGCCGGCTATGGCCGCGCCGATGCGCTCCCACACGCCGCAACGCACGCGCGTTTTGTACAGCCACATGAAGTGAAACAGCTTGAACAGGAACGCGCCCAGCGGCGGCAACAGGAAGATGGACAGCGGCGTGCCGAAGTAGCGCGGCAGCATCAGCATGCCCAGGCTCCAGAACAGGCTCACCACAAGCACGAAGATCTGCGTGGCGTCGGCGAACCAGGGCAGCCAGCCGGCGATGAAGTGGTACTTCTGCCCGGCGTCCAGGCTGGTGGTCTTGTTCCAGGGCAAAAGCGCGCGCCAGTGACGTTTGAGGATCTGCACCGCGCCGTAGGCCCAGCGGAAGCGCTGGCTCTTAAAGCCGGAGTAAGTGTCGGGCGTCAGGCCCTGGCCGAAGCTCTCCGGCACGTACACGGCCTGATAGCCGCGCTCGAACACGCGCAGACCCAGCTCCGCGTCCTCGCAAATGCACCATTCGCCCCAGCCGCCAACCTCATCCATGACGCTCTTGCGGATCATGGTCATGGTGCCGTGCTGGATGATGGCGTTGCGCTCGTTTCTGTGCACCATGCCGATGCGGAAGAAGCCGTCGTACTCCCAGGCGCACACGGTCTTGTAGGCGTCGTCGGTCCACTCGCGGTGGTCCTGCGGCGACTGCACAATGGCCACGTCCGGCTTGTCGAAGTACGGGGTCAGCGAGCGCAGCCAGCTGGGGCGCACCTGATAGTCGGAGTCGACCACGGCGATGACGCGGACGTCGGCCGCGGTCTTGCTCAGGGCGAAGTTCAACGCGCCGGCCTTGTAGCCCGGCCACTCCTCCAGGTGGAAGAAGCGGAAGCGCGCGCCCAGTTTGGCGCAGTGCGCCTCAAGGGGCTTCCACAAGGCGGGGTCGTGGGTGTTGTTGTCGATGAGCAGCACTTCGAAGTTCGGGTAGTCCAACGCCGCCAGGGAGTTCATGGTGGCGATGACCATGTCGGGCGGCTCTTTGCAGCAGGCCACGTGGATGCTGACCTTGGGCAGGCCCTCGTCGGAGTCGTGGCGCAGGGGGTAGAAGCGGCGCTTGAGCCCCTCGGGCCAGAGCATTTCGCTCATCTCGAAGCCGTTGATGAGCACGACCGCGAGCAGCCCCACCTGCATGGGCAGCAAGAAGGCCCAGGCGGCCGTCTCGGCGGGCAGGAACTCCACGGTGATGGGCGTGAAGGCGATCCACACCAGCGAACTGGTGACGGTTTGCAGCAAAAGGGCGAAGAACAGCTTGCCCTGGAAGGGCTGATCCTTGCGGCGGTAGAGGAAGTACAGAATGGGGATAAGGCACAAGAGCGACACGCCCCACTGCACGGGCCACAGGCTGTCTTCCAGAATGGCGCCGGTGAGCGGGATCTTGTTGTCGCGGTCCACGGTCCAAATGCCCCAGTGCGCGCCCACAACGCCTTCAAGCGGGCGCTTCCACGGCTGGTCGAAGGCCTCCATGACGCAGTAGTCGATGTTCTGCTGCACGGCGATGTTCATAAACTGGCGCAGGAACTTGGCCTCGTTGGCGATGCTCGCCTTGGCCTTGCCCCAGCGCTCGCCGTTGCTCGGCCAGCCGATTTCAGCGATGAGCACATGCTTGTTGGGGAACTGCTCCACCACCTGATGGTAGCGCTTCATGCTCCATTCAAGGGCCTTGTCCTCGGGCACGAACTCCCAGTAGGGCAGAATATGGATGGCGATGTAGTCGACGCTGTCGGCCAGCTCCGGGTGATGGAGCCAGACGTGCCAGGGCTCTGCAGTGCTCACCTGGACGCCCGGGGCGGCCTCCTTCACGCGGCGGATGTACTCGGCCAGCTGCGCGGGCTTGAAGTCGCCGCGCAGAATGGATTCGTTGCCCACGATGGCGCGGGTGATGTTCTTGTGCTCCTGCAGGTTCTTGATGAGCCCGGCGATTTCCGCCTCATTGCGCTTGAGACGCTTGTCCAGCCACGCGCCGGCGATGACGGGCACGCCCTGCTTCTCGGCGATGCCGGGGATGGCCTCCATGCCGTCGGTGGAGGAGTAGGTGCGGATGGCCCCGACCTTGCCCTTCAGGAAGGCGACGTCCTGCTCAATCTGCGCGGGCGTGGGAAATTTGTTGACGAGCGGGTCCTGGTCGGCCCGATACGGGCTGAAGGAGACGGCCTTCACCTGGCCGGTGAAGTCGAGCTGCTGTTCGGCAGGACGATTGAACCAGGCCCAAAGGCCGAGGTTGAACGCCATAACGATGAGCACGACGAGTGCGTTCTTGCGCATAGTTCCGCCCACTCCGGGAGCGAATGGTCGATTACATGGTCTGCCGCTTGCGCGGCTTTGGTCTTTTTTCACACCCACCCAAAGACAGCGGCCAAACGCCTTATTGCAACGCGTTTGGCCGATGCGGGGTTGCCCTTACTCCTGCCGGATTGTTGAGGCAACCCGTCCAGGCTTACTGCCCGATGCGCGTGCGGCAAGAGTGTACCATTTGTGCGCACATGGACCGTTTCAACGCCCGCCTGGTTGCTTTCGCCTCTTATTGAGCAAAGGCCGTGCCATGTTTCAAACAGATGAATTTACTACTGTTTTAAAAAAGGTTACACAATCGGCGTTTTTTTCGTGTGAAATATTTGCGCACTCTCCTTTCCGGCTGGCCGTTCTTGGGCGCGCGCCGCTTCCCACGGGGCGCAAAATACGGCACAACACCACAGCGGAGGCGGAATGACGCAGGCCTACTTGCTTTGGGCGGCGCTTGTGGCGCTGGCAGCCCTGGCCGGGCTCGGCGCGGCCTGGTGGGGGCGCGGGCGCTTCGTTCACGGCAGGCGCGCCATGCTCGCCGTGGGCGTGTTCCTCGCCGTGGGGCTGGCCGGCGGCTATCTCGCCCATGGCCCCGTGGCCGAACTCCTCGCCGGACGCCGGCTGGCCGCCGCAACCCACCGCGCCGACGAAATCTTCCACACCGACGGATTATTGCGCGCGTTTGCCCAGGCCGAGCCCGAGCGCGCCGCCGCGCTGCACGCGCGCCTGGCTCTGGCGCTTGCCGCAGCAACGGACGCCGAGGCCGCCCCCGTGGAGGAGCGCCTGCGCGCCCAGGCCCTGCGCGAGGCCCTCGCCGCAGCCTTCGCCCGCCTGCCCAACGCCTCCGACGAGGCAGCGGCCCGCCTGGCCCAGGCCCTGCTGAACGCCCTGACCGCGCTGCAATCCACGGACGCCCTGCTTTGCCTGGGGCTTTTGCACCCGTCGTCGCAAACCGACACGGCCCTCACGGACAACGCCCTGGCCCGGCTGGAGGGCAGCACCAGGAAGGATTTGGAGAACGCGCTGGCGCTCACGCTGGCCTCCAGCGTCATCCGCCCCCACGCCGCGCCGCCGCCCGTCAAGACCGACGCCGCCCTGGCCGACATGTTCGCCGAGAACCTGACGGATTTTCAGCAGACCTACGGCAAGCCCAAGGCGGTCGCCGCGCTGTTTGAGGCGCTGGCCGAACCCGACAAGTCGCGCGCCGTGCCGCCGGAGGTGTTGTGCGCCTTCGCCCAGGACCTGCTGCGCGCGCTGTTGCGCATGCCCCCGGCCGAGCGCGGTCCCGGCCTGCGCCGACTGCTCGGAGCGGGTTGAAGGGGACAGCCGAGGCGGAAGCTCCGCCCCGGTTCCCGACCCACGCGGGCCAGACAGGGCGGCCTGCGCGTCCAGGGCGTTCCGGGCATGCGCAGCCCCTCCCCGGCCGCACCCGCCGCTTGACGTGGCCAGCCCGATCCGTTTGCCGCGCCGTTTGCCGACCCGTTCAGCCGACTTGGCGCACCGGCTTCCCGGCGCTCCGCGCCGCTCCATCGAAGCCGCTTGTTCCGGCCTGCCGAACAGGCCTGCCCGGCCCAGCGTGTCCGCAACGCGCAAAAAAAGGCTCCGGCCATTTGCGCGCCGGAGCCTTTTCGCCTGAACGTATACCAACGGATGTGATCGTGCCTTGCGGCCCAATCCGGTAAAACGGCGATTTGCGCCAGGACCGCCCTACTCCGGCGTCCAGACGCCCCGCAGACGCTTGGCCGCCCGCGCGCGCAACGCGCTTTGCCGGGCCCGCGCCTTCAGGGACAGGGGCGCGAGCATGGCCTTGATGCGCCGCCGGAAGGTGTGCCAAGCGTTCGCCTTGTTCGGCGCGTGGTGGTGCTGCGCGCCCGGCGCGCCATACTGGGCCAGCTCCGCGCGGATGGCGTCCTCGTCGCCCGCGCGCAGGACCAAGCCCAGGCGCTCCAGCTCCGGGTTGTGGCGCACCTCGGGCTCGCAAAAATCCCTGGCCAGCCAGGTGGGATCAACCCCAGAGAACAACTCGCGGCTTATCTCCAGCACGCGCCGCTCCCAGTGGGGCTCGCGGCCCAGAATGCGCGGCATGTAGTGTTTGATATCGCGCAGGTAGTTCTCCGAAAGGTATTTGACGAGCGGCTTGGGCCGGCCGGCGCGCACCAGAATGTCGCGCACATAGGCGTAATGGACCAGCTCGTGCTCAATCTCGGTCTCCAGCGAGGAGTCCATGCCTTTGTGCTCCTGCCGGAAGTAATAAAAAAACGACGGGCACTGCGAGAACGTCCCCACCCGGCAGAGCAGGTCATACATCACCACCACGTCCTGCCCAAGCTTGAGCGGCGGATGGGTGATGTGCGCGGCGTTGACAAAGGCGCGGCTGACGATCCAGCGCCAGGCCACCTTGGATTTCCAGTAGCGCGGGTTTTCGAACGTTGTGCGCGCAACGGCCGGGTGATGGAAATAGCGCCGGGAGTTGAAGGTCTTGTCCGAAAAGACCACCGCGTTGCCGCAAACCATGTCCACATGGTCGCGGTCGGCCACGCCGATCATGTCGCGCGCGGCGTGGCGATCAAGGAAGTCGTCGGCGTCGAGCCACAGGAGGTAGCGGCCGCGCGCCAGCTCCTGCCCGGCCTGCCGGGCCACGCCCGCGCCCTTGTTCGGCTGGTGGAGCACGCGCACGCGGGGATCGGCCTTGGCGTAGGCGTCCACTATTTGCGGCGTGGCGTCGGTGGAGCCGTCGTCGACGATGACCGCCTCGATGTTCGGCTGGCTCTGCCACAGGCAGGACTCGATGGCGTAGGGCAGCCACGGGGCGGAGTTGTAGGCGGGAATGATGATGCTGAGTTCCGGCGTGGGCATGGCCGTCCTCGAGAAGTTGCGGTTGCCGCCGGGCGTGCGCGCGGCGGGGATGCGCATCCTTTAGCGGCATCCGTCAATGCTGGCAACATGTTGCGCGGCGGCGGGGCGGCGCGGGGGCGGGCGACGATGTGGCGCAGTGTGGGCGCGAGGCCGGGACGGCGACAAGCAGGGCTGACCCGCAGCGATCAGGTGCGGCGGCGGAAAGTCAACGGCGGAAGCGGTTGCGCACGGCCAGGGCGAAGAGGGTGAATTGCACGGCGATGAGGAACTGCCAGAACCCGCGCCCCACCTTCACCCAGCCGTCGCCGGGAATGTCCTTGGCAAAGGGGATGGTGGCCATGGTGGCGTTGGCCGCCGCCGCGCCCCAAAGGGCGTTCCAGTCGAGGGGCTGCGGAATGGCGCTCACGAGAAAGGACAGCAAAACGAAAATTCCCAGCCACACCCCGGCGCGGATGTCCCGCTCGCCGAAGCCGGAAAAGGCCCAGTAGAGGCCGAGCAGGCTTCGCTTTGGCCAGTACGGGGGAAGCGCCGCAAGTTTGCACCATGCCCACGCCCGCGTCCGCCACTTTGCCTCGTTGTCTTCGACGACCTCCAGCAAGTCGTTGCTGCGTTGGATATTCAGCAGTTGCTTCAACTGCATGAGTTTTTCGCGGAAGTGCCAGCGGGAGACAAGAGGTTGGTCGTGCTCTTCAGCAGCACGACGTTTCATCGCTCTATACAAATCTTCATACAAAGCTAGATCAACATTCTTTCTGCATAGCTTATCTTGTAAGCATAATTTTTCTGGCCACTGGCATTCATAAAACTTAAAAAAGCTTAGCTCCACACCAGAAAAAACAATATTCTCCAATGACTTTTGTGGATTATCTATTGCTGAGGGATATTCCGATTTGCCAATGTTCATAAACAAAATCACAGAATTGCATGCCCTGCAACCAACATAATCCGCACGATCATAAAAAATTACCGTT
>MNUQ01000118.1 GCA_001871085.1 Desulfovibrionaceae bacterium CG1_02_65_16 | reverse complement strand
GCGCGATCTGCGCGCCCGGCTGGCGCAACTGCCCCAAAACGCCGCCGACGCGCGCCTGGACCTCACCCGCCGCATCGCGCAGGAGGAGGAGATCCTCAAACGCGACCTGGGCGAGCAGCGCGAATTCCTGCCCGCCGTGGCGCGCCTGGGCCAGGGCGAGGCCGAACAGGACTGGCTGGCCATGCTCTTCGGTCTCTCGGCCGAGCTTTCCGCCACGGCCGAGGCGGCCGTAACCGCCGGGGACAGCCCCGCCGGAGCAGCGCTGCGCCGCCAACATGCGGAGCTGGCAGCGCGTCTGGCCGCGCTCAAGGCCGAGGCCGCGCGCACCCTGGGCCGGCAGGACGCCCCCGGCGCGCCCGGGCTGGTGCTCGCCGCGCCCACGGAGGCCATGGATCTCATGGACGCGCTGCCCAAGGGCACAAGCGCCCTGCGCATCATCTTATTGCCCGGCCGGCGCTGGCTGGGCCTGCGGCTCGACGCCGACTCCGTGCGCGCCGTGGAGCTGGGACGCGGCCCGCACCCGGCGCTGCCGCCCCTTGGCGTGAACGAAAAACGCCTGCTGCTCATCGCCGAGCCCTCGGCCCTGGCCCCGGCCGACGCCGCAGGCGCCGCCGCCATCGGGTTCTCCGGAACGCACATGCGACGCTGCCTAGCCGCGCGCAAGCCTTTCCGCCGCGCCCTCGTGTTCGTCACCGCCGCGCCCGGGACCCCGGGCGCGTTCAGCGCGCCGCCAACCTTCGCCGCCACCAGCGTGGACGTCGGCCGGTCCGATCTGCCCGAGGCGGTTGCCCCCGCGCAAACGCTCATCGCCGCCGCCCCCGTGCGCGCGGCTGAAACCGCGCCCAGCCGCCCCGGCGAATCGCCCGTGCGCTTTGTGGCCCTGGCCCCGCACAAGGGCGAGCCACGCAATCTGGCCGACATGGCCGCGCGACTGAACGACGCGTCGCTGGCCGTGCTGCCCGCCGCCGCGCCGGAGGATCTGCCCCTCATCGCGCAATTGCTGTCCCTCTATGGCGTGCCCAGCGTGCTCGCCGGTTTTGATTCCGGCGACGCGGGCAACGCCCCCAAGGCCTTTTACGCCCCCTTCCTGGCCGCCTATGCCGAGGCCTCGGCCTCTGGAGCCAAAGGCACAGCCCTGGCCGCCACGCAAGGCAAGAGCGCTCCCTGGCTGCTCATCGGCGACCCCGGCCTCACCGCAACCGAGGCCAAGGGCTATGCAGCCGGACAGTTCGCCCGCTACGTGCGCTCCGGCATGTCGGCCTTCAAGGCCGGTCAGGCGAGCCAGGCCCTCGCCCAATTTGAAAACGCCCTGCGCGTGGCCCGGGCCGACGCCGTCAGCGGTCCTGGCGGCCAGTTCAGCAAGCATATGCCCGACCTGCTCTCCTACGGACGCGAGAGCGCCTACGCCGCCGGCCAGTACGAAAAGTCCCTGGCCTTCGCCCGGGAGCTGGCCGCACTGATGGGCAAAACCCGCCCCGACACCCCGGCCCACGCCGAGGCCCTGCTGCGCCTGGGGTTGGTGCAGGCCCGGCTGGAGCAGTACGCCCAGGCCGTGCCGTCCATTGAGCAGGCGGCGGAGATGCTGGCCAATCTGGAGCTTGCGCCCAAGGAGATCGAGGCGCTTTCCAGCCTGGGCGCGGTGCTGGAGAACGCCGTGCAGTACGACAAGGCCCTCGTGCGCTTCGAGGGCGCGGCCAAGCTTTCGCAAAAGACCGGCGCGCGCGAGCTGGTGGCCAAGCAGTACATGAGCATCGGCCGCATCCGCGACATGCGTCTGGCCCAGTACGCCCCGGCCAAGGCCGCCTACGGCGAGGCTCTGCGCCTGTACACCGCGCTGGGCCGCAAGGCGGACATGGCCGAGGCCCTGCTCGACATCGGCCGCTGCGACCGTTTGCTGGGCGACTTTCCCTCGGCCGAGGGCAAATACGCCGAGGCGCTCAAGCTGGCGGGCGCGGGCAAGGAGGGCGAACGCCTGCGCGACCGCGTCGTCATCGAGCAGGCCAACAACGCCTGGTATCAGGCGCGCTACCAGCAGGCCTTCGACCTCACGCGGCGCGTGCTGCAAAGCGCGGAAAAGAACGGCTGGGCGCTGGAGCAGGTCATCGCCCACAACACATACGGGCTCTTGTGGTGGAGCCTGGGCGACCACGAGCGCGCCGTGCGCGAGCTGGACGCCGCCCTGCCGCTGGCCGAATCCCTGCGCATCCGCAAAGACGAGGTGGCCACCACGCTGAACAACCGCGGCTTGGTGGAGCGCGACATGGGCAAGGCCGAACAGGCCCTCAAAACCCTGGGCCAGGCGCTGGCCATCGACCGCGAGCTGCGTTCGCCCTGGGCCATCGCCTACGACCTGCGCAACATCGCCCAAACGCACCTGCGCATGGGCGACGCCAAGAAGGCCCTGCCGCTGCTCGACGAGGCGCTGGCCATCGTGGCCGCCACGGGCGACCGCGTGAACCAGACCAAGATATTGCTGGCCCAGGGCGAGGCGCGTCTCACCCTCGGCGACGCGGGCAAGGCCCAGGAAGCCTTCGCCACGGCGGATGGGCTGTCCCAGACCCTGGGCCTACGCGACAGCCGCTGGCGCGCCCTGCACGGCCTGGCCAGCATTGAGCTTGCGGCCAGGCGCCAGCCCCAGGCAAGGGCGCTGCTGGAGCAGGCCGTGGGCGTCATCGAGGCCATGCGCGCCGAGCTCAAGGTGGACCAGCTGAAAGACGGCTTCATCGCCGACAAGGCCGTGGTCTACGAGGACCTCGTGACCGTGCTGGCCGACATGGGCGAAACCGCCGAGAGCTTCCGCACGGCGGAGCGCTCCCGCGCGCGCAACCTCATTGACCTTTTGGGCAATCAGCGCCGCGCGCCGCAAAGCAAGGCGGACAAGGCGATTTACGAGCGCATCGCCAGCCTGCGCGCCAGCCTGAACGAGCAGGAGGCTTTGCTGGTCCACGCCCAGAATCCGGCCGAGCGCGAGATCTACGGACGCGGGGTGAAGCGCGCCCAGGACGAATACCGCGACGCCCTGCTGGATTTGCAGGCCAACCGGCCGGACATCGCCAGCCTGGTGTCCGTGAATCCGCTCTCGCTCACGGAGGTGCAGAAGCTTCTTGAGCCGGGCGTTGGGCTGCTCACCTACTACGTCACCAAGGACGAGGTGCTTTGCTGGATTGTGACGCCCGACGGGGCCAAGCTCACGCGCACGCGCATTGGCCGCGACGCACTGGGCTCCATGGTGCTTACCTACCGCCGCATGCTGCAAAACCTGGAACCGGCGGAGACCCACTCCAAGGAGCTCTACGACCTGCTCATCGCGCCCGCCCTGCCCGCGCTCGCCGGCGTAAAGACGCTGGGCGTGGTGCCCCACGGCGCGCTGCACACCCTGGCCTTCGCCACGTTGTTCGATGGCGAGAACTACCTGCTGGACCGCTATCCGCTCTTCCAGCTGCCCAGCGCCAGCGTCTACCGCTTCACGCTGGCCCGCCGCAAGGCCGAGCGCAACACGCGCGTGCTGGCCGTGGGCAACCCGGACCTGCACGACCAGTCGCTGGCGCTGCCCTTCGCCGAACGCGAGGTGGGCTCGCTGGCCTGGAACTATCCCAACATGACCGCGCTGACCCGGGACAAGGCGACAAAGGATTGGGTCAGCCAGCACATCGGCGAGTTCGGCATCATCCACATGGCCACCCACGGCGAGTTCGACTCCGTGAATCCGCTGTTCTCGGCCCTCAAGCTGGCGGGCGATAAGAAGGACGCCGACGGCGACCTGGAGGCCGCGGAAATTTTCGACCTCAAGATCAACGCCGACCTCATCGTGCTCTCCGCCTGCCAGACCGGCCTGGGCAAGGTGACCAGCGGCGACGAGGTGCAGGGCATGAATCAGGCCTTCCTCTACGCCGGCACGCACGCGCTCATCTCCAGCCTGTGGCGCGTCAGCGACATCTCCACCGCCATGCTGATGAAGCAGTTCTACCGCGAGTACCAGACCCGGCCCAAGGCCGAAAGCCTTCGCCGGGCCATGCTGCACGTGAAGACGCGCTTCCCGCATCCCGGCTACTGGGGCGCGTTCACGCTCACCGGCGACTACAAGTAGGAGCTCCCATGCCACACATGCGACAATGCGCCGCACACCGGCTCCTACGGTCTATTGGGGGGGCTTCGCCCCATTCAGGGGAACCTTCGCCCCATTCGGGAGGGATCCTGGCCTCATTTTGGAGAACAGTCGCCAGATTGAGCGGGACTGTGGGAAACGTTCCGCTGACCCCGCTGCTGGCCGCCGTGCTGTGCGCGCTGCTCTGGGTGCTGCCCCCGCGCGCCGCCAAAGCTGACGGCAACGCAGGCACGGCCGGAGCCCTGTGGATCGAAGCGGATCAGGCCGCCCTGCGCGTATGGCGCTCAAGCCAGGCCGAGGTGCTGCTGCGCCTGCCGCGCGGCGCGCTGGTGACCCCGCTGTACGTTCAGCCGCCCTGGACCCGCGTGCGCGAACCCGGCGGACAGGAAGGCTGGGTGTACCAGGGCCAGCTGACAGAATCGCCGCCCGCCCTGGCCCGGCCGCTGCTGGGGCTTTTCGATCCCGAACCGCCGAGCATGATTCTGGCCGAGGTGGCGGAAAGCGCCCGCAGCACCCGCTCCGCCTCCGTCCATTCGGACCGAGTCCATTCGGACCGAGTCCATGCGGACCGAGTCCATGCGGACGGCGTCCATTCGGACCGAGTCCATGCGGACCGAGTCCATGCGGACGGCGTCCATTCGGACGAGACGGCGCAAGCCCTGCGCGGCGCGCTGGACCTGCCCCTGTCGCCCGACGAGCTGGACGACTTTCTGGCCGCGGGCGGCGTTGGGGAATTCGCCCCGGAAAAGCGGCAGCGCGGAACAAGGGGTCAAGCCACCGCATCCCCCGCCGCGGCGGAGCGCGCAAGCTTCCCGCACCTCACCGCCGCCGCGCCCCCGGGCGGCGAGGTGGAGCGGCAGGTGGGCCTGAACATGGCGGCAACGGTGCTGAGCCGTCTTGCCAAACCGGCCTTCGGCACGGCCCGCGCGCGCTATGTGAATTTGGTGGGGTTGGCTGTGGCGCGCTTCGCCCCCGGAGAAGGCGCGCGCCTGCGGGTCATCGTGCTGGAGTCGCCCCGGCCCATATCCTTCAGCCTGCCGGGCGGCATTGTGATGGTGAGCACGGGGCTGCTCGCCGCGCTGGACAACGAGGCCCAGTTGGCCGCCGTGCTGGCGCACGAGACGGCGCACGCGGCCCTGCGGCATCTGTGGGCGCGGGCGCGGCAGGCGCCGTTCCTGCGTGATGGCGGCCGGCTGGATCCTGTCAGCGTCGCCGGACCGGCCTTCGTCGCCATGCTGGACGATCTGCTCGCCACAGCCCTTGTGCGCGGCCTTGACCGCGACCTGGAGTTTGCGGCCGATCTGGCGGCGGTGGAGATGCTGTGGCGGGCGGGATATGATCCACGCGAACTGCCGCGCGCCATCGAACGCATCGGGCGCGCCGGCAAGGCGACGGGACTGGCGGCGGGGCTGGCGGGGAACGCCTCGGCGGCAAATGACGCGGGGCTGAAGGCCTGGCCCGCGCTGCACCCGCCCGAGGCCGAGCGGCAGGAACGCCTGCGCCGGCTGCTGGTGACCCTGCCCGCGCGCAATGCGCTGGCCCTGGGCACTGCGCGCTACCGGGCCAACCGCTAGGTGTGGAGTTGCAAGACGTTGTTCACTCCCTGGCCGATACGACTCATGGGCGTTTCCATCTGTAAGGACTTGTGATTCCTAAAATAGTTGTATTCATGGAGCCAGCGAGGCAACTCGCTGGCTCTTTCGTCTGAGCTGCCGTAGCTGGCGGCGTAGGCCCACTCGCGCAGAGCAGTTTGGATGAAGCGCTCGGCCTTGCCGTTGGTGCGCGGCGTGTAGGGGCGGGTGCGGATGTGCTTGAGGCCAAGAGCGCTGCAAGCGTTTCTAAATGCTTTGGAAACATAACCACTTCCGTTGTCGGTCATCACTCGCCGCACCTCGACACCCAGCGATTTGTAAAATTCAAGAGCCGATGAAAGGAAAGCCACCACGCTCTCCTGGCGTTCATCGGCCAGAATTTCGGCAAAGGCGACGCGGCTGGCGTCGTCGATGCAGACATGCACGAACTCCCAGCCCGCGCCGCGTGAGCGGCCTTTGCTGCGATCACCGTGGGCGCGGTGCCCGGTCTTGTCGAACCGCCCCAACTTTTTGATGTCAATGTGCAGCAAATCACCAGGATTTTCCCACTGATAGCGGCGCGGCGGCAGCGGGATGTCCAGTCGCTTCAGGCGGTTCAGGGCCAGGCGGCGC
>MNUQ01000016.1 GCA_001871085.1 Desulfovibrionaceae bacterium CG1_02_65_16 | reverse complement strand
GCGCCTTCGACACGACCAGCAGCAAATACCGCGGCAAGGTGTCCAGCCTGCTCGGCAGCACCAAACGGACCATGCTCGTCTATGTGCTCATCGTTGCGGCCCTTGGCGTGCTGTTCCTGCGCCTGCCCACCTCCTTCCTCCCGGACGAGGACCAGGGCGTGGTCTTCACCATGGTGCAGCTGCCGACCGGCGCAACCCAGGAGCAGACGCTTGAGGTGATGAAAAAGCTGGAGCACCACTACCTGGTCGACGAAAAAGCCGTGGTCGACTCCATGTTCTCCGTGCTGGGCTTCAGCTTTGCGGGAAGCGGCCAGAACGTGGGCATGGCCTTTGTGCAGCTCAAGGACTGGAGCCAGCGCAAGGGCGCGGCCAGCAGCGCCGAGGCCATTGTGCAGCGCGCCATGGGAGCCTTCTCGCAAATCAAGGGGGCGGAGGCGTACGCCTTCACGCCTCCCGCTGTGATGGAGCTCGGCAACGCGTCCGGCTTTGACGCGTTTCTTGTGGACCGCTCCGGAATGGGGCACGAAAAGCTCATGCAGCTGCGTAACCAACTGCTGGGCATGGCCGCCCAAAATCCGTATCTGGTGGGCGTACGTCCCAACGGACAGGACGACACGCCGCAGCTCCAGATTGACATCGACCAGGAGCGGGCGGGCGCTTTCGGACTGTCCATGGCCGATATCAACGACACGCTCTCAACCGCCCTGGGCGGCTCCTACGTCAACGACTTTCTCGACCGCGGACGCGTCAAAAAAGTGTATGTGCAAGGCGACGCGCCCTACCGTATGATGCCCGCGGACATCAACCGCTGGTACGTGCGCAACGACAAAGGCGGCATGGTGCCCTTCTCCGCCTTCTCCTCCGGGCGCTGGTCCTACGGTTCGCCCCGGCTGGAGCGGTACAACGGCTTTCCCGCCGTCGAGATACAGGGCGCGGCGGCGGCTGGAAAAAGCTCCGGCGACGCCATGAAGGCCATGGAGACCATTCAGGCCCAACTGCCCGCGGGCACCGCGCTGGAATGGACAGGCCTTTCCTATCAGGAACGCAAAAGCGGCGCGCAGGCTCCTTACCTGTACGCCCTCTCCATTCTTGTGGTTTTCTTGTGCCTGGCTGCGCTATATGAATCCTGGTCCGTGCCCACGGCGGTCATTCTGGTGGTGCCGCTGGGCGTCATCGGCTCAGTGCTGGCCACCCTTGGCCGGGGCCTTACCAACGACGTATACTTCCAAGTGGGGCTGCTCACCACCATCGGACTATCCGCCAAGAACGCCATCCTCATCGTGGAGTTCGCAAAAGCCCAGGTCGAGGCAGGCAGACCACTGCTGGAGGCCACAATGGAGGCGGCAAGGCTGCGTCTGCGGCCCATTCTCATGACCTCGCTGGCGTTCATCCTGGGCGTGCTGCCCATGGCGATAAGCACCGGCGCGGGCTCCGGCAGCCAGCGGGCCATCGGCACCGGCGTCATAGGCGGCATGCTCACAGCCACCGTGCTCGCGGTGTTTTTCGTGCCGGTGTTCTTCGTCATCGTTTATGGATTCACCACACGCAGAAAGGCTGGCGGCCCTCTTGCGCCCGGCTCCACCACCCCGGCCCCTGGCGCCGCAGCCGTGAACACAACCGACAATTCCAACAACGCTTCCGGCAATTCCGGAGAGGTGAAATAATGCGCCACACAACAATCGCACTCAAGACAGCCTGCCTGGCGGCTCTCGTTCCGGCGCTTCTGGGCGGCTGCACCCTGGCCCCCAAATACGAACGGCCCACCCCGCCCCTGGCGACGGACTGGACCACCGACGGAGCGGCCCAAACCCAACCCGGAGCCAAGGCCCAGGATTGGCGCGAGGTCATCACCGACGCGCCCACCAAACACTTGGTGGCATTGGCGCTGGCCAACAACCGCGACCTTCGCGTCGCCCTGCTGAACGTTGAAAAAGCGCAGGCCACGCACGCCATCAAGCGCGCGGACCTGTTCCCGCACATCGACGCCACCGCTGGCGGCAACATGGAACGCACACCGGCAACCCTTTCCTCCTCGGGGAATCCCGTCACCTCGCACGCCTACTCGGTTGGCCTCGGGTTCAGCGCATTCGAGCTGGATCTCTTCGGGCGTCTGCAAAGCCTCAAGGAACAGGCCTTGGAGCAGTACCTGTCCACCGAGGCCACGGCCAAGAGCGTGGAGCTGACCCTGGTGGCCCAGGTGGCATCCTCCTACATGACGCTTGCCGCCGACCGCGAGCACCTCACCACCGCCCAGGAGATTCTGGACACCGAACAGGCGTCCTATGAGCTGGTGAAACAACGCTTCGACAATGGCATCGCCAACGAGCTGGACCTCTCCCAAGCGCAGACCACCGTGGACACCGCCCGGTTGAGCGTGGCCAGCTACACATCGCAGGTGACGCAGGACGAAAACGCGCTGGCCGTGCTCATCGGCATGCCGGTGACTCCCGAAATGACGCCCGCCCAGAAGCTGGCGGACATCACTCCGCTGGCCGCCGTGCCGGCCGGCCTGCCCTCCGAGGTACTGGCGCGCAGACCGGACATCGTCTCCGCCGAGCACGACCTCAAAGCCGCCAACGCCTATGTGGGCGCGGCCCGGGCCATGTTCTTCCCCTCCATCAGCCTCACCGGCAGCTACGGCACCGCCAGCAACGAAATCAACGGGCTGTTCAAGAGCGGCTCGCAGCAGTGGGCCTTTGTGCCGCAGCTCAACCTGCCCATCTTCCGGGCCGGATCGATCATCGCCGCCGTGCGCTACTCCAAGGCCGACCGCGAGGCCTCCGTGGCGCAGTACGAAAAGGCCGTGCAGACGGCATTCCGCGAGGTCTCCGACACGCTGGCCCAGGGAGCCTCGCTCACCAAGCAAGTGGAGGCGCAGGCCTCGCTGACCAAGGCCACGGGCAAAAGCTACGAGCTGGCCACCCTGCGCTATGAAAACGGCGTGGACAGCTACCTGACCAAGCTCGATTCGCAGCGCTCCAACGCCACGGCCCGGCAGAATCTCATCACCGCGCGCCTTTCGCAGCAGACCAACCGGCTGACGCTTTTCAAAGCCCTGGGCGGCGGCTGGAATGGAAAGGACGAGCCCGAAGCGGCAAAACTCCTGCGCAACGCCCGCGAGGCCAAGGATAGCGGCAAGCCGCTGGCCGAGAGCGCAACGCCCGCCAAGTAACCGCACGGCTCCAAGCGTATAACGCCACTAAAAAGCCCCCGCGTTTCCACGGGGGCTTTTTTGCGCCCTTGGGTCAGTTGAAAAGAAACGCCCCTCCCTCGGTGGGGCTCTGGGCACGACGTTGGAGCCGTCCGTACGTGCTTCGCAGGCCAGGAGGGGCATTCGCCCTGGCGTCCCCCCGGCATTCCCCCCTCGTAAAGGAGAAAGCCAGCCGCCCTACACGCAGGGGCCTGGGGAGCGCGAAGCTCCCCAGCCGCCGGAGGCATTCACAGGGCACGACGTTGGTACGAGACGCGGATGAACCGCCGAAAGGAAGGGGCCGCGCGCTATTCCTTGACGCGGAGGACCACCCGGGGCTTGCTGCCGTCGGCCGCGCCGAGCAGGCCGTCGGCCTCCATCTGCTCAATGTAGCGCGCGGCGCGGTTGAAGCCGATGCGGAAACGGCGCTGAATGAGAGAGATGGATGCCCGTCCCTGGCCGATGACGAACTCCACGGCCTCGCTGTACATGGGGTCCTCGGCCACGGCGTTGTTGCCGCCTTCGCTGCCGGGTCCGCCACCGGGGCCAGCCTCGCCCTCCTTGCGCCATTCGGTGAAGTCGAGATCGAACTGCTGGGGCTGGCGCGCCTTCCAGTACGCCACCACGGCCTCAATCTCCACCTCGTCCACATAGGCGCCGTGCAGGCGGCGCAGCTTGGTGCCGCCGGACTTGTAGAGCATGTCGCCTTTGCCGAGCAGACGCTCCGCGCCCACAGTGTCGAGGATGGTGCGGGAGTCGTGCCGGCTCGTCACCTGGAAGGAGATGCGCGTGGGGAAATTGGCCTTGATGAGCCCGGTGACGACATCGACGCTGGGGCGCTGGGTGGCGAGGATCATGTGGATGCCGGCGGCGCGCGCCAACTGGGCCAGCCGCACGATGCAGGTCTCCACGTCCTTGGCGGCGGTCATCATCAGGTCCGCCAGTTCGTCGATGACGATGACGAGGTACGGCATGGATTCAAGGTCAGCCAGATCATCGGGGCGAGCGTCGCCCATTTCGGCCAGCTTCTGGTTGAAGCCCTCGATGTTGCGCACGCCAAGGCGGGCCAGGGTCTCATAGCGGGAGTCCATTTCGCTCATGGCCCACTCCAGCGCGTTCTTGGCCAGCGACATGTCCGTCACCACCGGGTGCACCAGATGCGGCAGGTCGGAATAGATGGCCAGCTCAATGCGCTTGGGGTCGATGAGCAGCAACTTGACCTGGTCCGGCGAAGCCTTGAACAGCAGGGAAATAAGGAAACCGTTCAGGCACACGCTTTTGCCCGCGCCTGTGGCTCCGGCCACAAGGATGTGCGGCATGGCGGCCAGATCGGCAACCTGCGGCGCGCCCTGGATGTCCTTGCCGAGGGCCAGCGTCAGCCGCGACTTGGCCATGCTGAACACCGGATGCTCGATGATCTCGCGCAGGCTCACGGTTTGCCGCTTCTCGTTGGGAATCTCCACGCCAATGGAGTCCTTGCCGGGGATGGGCGCTTCGATGCGCACGGCCAGCGCCTTGAGGGACAGCGCGATGTCGTCGTTGCGCGCGGCGATGGTGCTGATTTTTACGCCAGGCGCGGGCTTGAACTCAAACATGGTGACCACGGGCCCGGGCACCACCTGCTGGATCTCGCCCTGAATGTTGAAGTCGGCCAGGCAGGAGGTGAGCTGGCGGGCCTTGGCCTGCAGGACCTTGGGGTCGCTGGTGGCCTGCTGGGGCGGAGCCTCGCGCAACAGCTCGGGGCTGGGCAGATCGGCATCGCGCGCGGGCTGGGCGGATTTTTTGTGCTGCGGCGGCGCGTCAAAAGGTTTCAGCAGGTCAGCGCCGCTTCCAGAAGCTGCGGCGACATCAGCCTTGCCGGATTTTCCAGGCAGGGCGGAGGAGGCCGAGGAGCTGGGCGACGCAGAGGATTTGCCGCCCTGCTCCGCTGAGGAGGCGTCGTCCGCGTTTGCCTTGGCGCGCTGGGAAAGGCGTTCGCTCAGGCGCTCCAACAGGCGGATGGACGGTCTGGGATTTGCGTCGGCGTGTGCCGGACGCGTGGCCTCCACCGTGCGGTGGCGCAGGCTGCGCTCGCGGCGCTTGCACCACTGGTCGTAAACGAAGGAGCGCAGACGCTTGAACACCGCGCCCCAGCTCACCAGCATGCCGACCTGCAAGGACACGGCGGTCCAGAACAGCCAGAACAGCACCGAGCCCCAGGGGTTGAGCAGGGTGCAGCTTGTGGAGACGGCCAACTTGCCTATGGCGCCGCCGCCGGCCAGGGTGGGCGCAAGACCATGGGCGGGGATGGCCCAGGGTCTGGCCGCCCAGGCCATAACGCACAGGGTGAGCACAAAGAGGCCTATCCAGCGGACCCAGCCCATGCGCAGCCGTTCCATGAACTGCGCAAGGCCTATCTGCACCAGGAACAGGGGCAGGGCCAGCGCGCCGATGCCGAAAATTTCGACCAGCACGCCCGCGGTGTAGGAGCCGACCGCTCCCGCGAGGTTGGTGGTCTTGCGGGCCGCGCTCACGGCCTGGTTGAAGGTGGGGTCCAGCGGATCAAAGGAAAAGACGCACAGGAACAGGAAGGCCGCCACAAACAAGTAGGCCAGCCCCCGTATCTCCATGCGAAACTTTACGGTAT
>MNUQ01000107.1 GCA_001871085.1 Desulfovibrionaceae bacterium CG1_02_65_16 | reverse complement strand
GGTGACCATGATCACGCTCACGGCCGGCACGGTGTTCCTCATGTGGCTGGGTGAGCAGATGACCCAAAAGGGCATCGGCAACGGCATCTCCATGATCATCTTCGCCGGTATTGTTGCTGGGCTGCCTTCGGCCCTCACCAACACGTTCCGGCTGGTGAGCGCGGGCGAGCTTTCGCTCATCGTGCTGCTGCTGATCATCCTGCTGATGGCCGCAGTGCTTGCCTTCATCGTCTTCGTGGAGCGCGGGCAGCGTCGCATCCCCATTCATTACGCCAAGCGCATGCTCGGGCGTAAGATGGTGGGAGGTCAGACCACCCATCTGCCTTTGCGCATCAACGTCGCTGGCGTCATTCCGCCCATCTTCGCCTCGAGCATCCTGCTCTTTCCGGCGACTTTGGCGAACTTCTCCAGCGTTGAGTGGCTGAAGCAGATTTCGGGTTACATGACCCCGACCTCTGTGATATATAATCTTGCCTACATTGCGTTGATTCTGTTCTTCGCCTACTTCTACACGGCCATTCTCTTTGATCCCAAGGGGATTTCGGAGAATATCCAGAAGCAGGGCGGGTTCATCCCAGGCATTCGGCCTGGCGCAAAGACTAGAGAGTACATTGACCGCGTGCTTTCGCGCATCACCTTGTGGGGTGCGCTTTACATGTCCGTCATCTGTGTTTTGCCCATGCTGCTCATCAGCCAGTTTAACATTCCCTTCTACTTTGGCGGCACCAGCCTGCTGATTGTGGTGGGCGTGTCCATGGACTTCATGGGCAAGATTGAGTCGTATCTGATCTCTCGCCAGTATGAAGGCCTTATGGGCGGTGGCAAGAGCCGTCTCAAGGGCAGGCAGTAGGCCGTGAAAAAAGCGAGAGGCATCTTTCTTAAAAATGAGAAAGAGCTTGGATTCATGCGTGAAGCGGGACGGATTGTTTCCCGCATACTTGATGCTGTTGGCGAGGCCGTTAAACCCGGCGTCACAACAATGCTCTTTGAAGAAATCGCCCTCAGGATGTGCGAGGAATATCAGGTCAAGCCTTCATTTTTGGGCTATCTGGGCTTCCCGTACGCCACCTGCTGCTCCGTGAACGAGGTCATCGTGCATGGATTCCCCAACGCCGAGCGTTTGCTCAAGGAGGGGGACATCGTCAGCGTGGACATGGGGGTTATCTATCAGGGGTTCCATGGCGACTCCGCGCGCACTTTCGCTGTCGGCGAGGTGAGCCCGGCGGCCAGGCGCCTTATGGATGTAACGCGCGAGTCCCTTGACCTGGGCATTGCGCAGGTGCGCAACGGGGCGAACCTGTTCGATGTGTCGGCGGCTGTCCAGAAGCACTGTGAGGATGCCGGGTTCGGCATCGTGCGGCGTTTCGTGGGGCACGGGGTCGGCGTCAAGCTGCACGAAAAACCGGAGATTCCGAACTTCGTGCCGCGCGGTCTGCCTGGGGTCACCTTGAAGCCGGGCATGTGCTTGGCCATTGAACCCATGGTGACGGAAGGCAGTTATGATGTGGACATTCTGGAGGATCGCTGGACTGCGGTGACCAAGGACAGAAAACTAGCCGCTCATTTTGAGCACACCGTTGCGGTGACGGTGGACGGGCCGGTTATTTTGACAAGCAGCGAGTAGAAAGTTCTTGCCTTCTGTTGGCAAGACCTATAGGGTCCTCCGTCTCAAGAATGTGCGTTAACGCTTGGCGCAAAAGCCGGGCATAGAGTGTGGATCGGGGCTCCCCCGTAGGGTTCCCGGCAAATTGGAGTAGGGCATGAAAGTTCGGCCTTCCGTGAAGAAAATGTGTCCCAAGTGCAAAATCATCCGTCGGCGCGGCGTTTTGCGGGTTATCTGCGAGGATCCCCGGCACAAGCAGCGCCAGGGTTAATCAGAGAGGGGTACAAGAGTGGCTCGCATTGCTGGCGTTGATCTGCCCAGAAACAAGCGGCTGGACATCGCGCTGACGTACATATTCGGCATTGGCCGGACGACAGCGCTTTCGATTCTCGACACCGTCGGAATCGATTGGACCAAGAACACCGACGTTCTCTCCAATGAGGAAGTTAACCTCATTCGCGTAGAGATCGAGGCCAACCACAAGGTCGAGGGTGACCTGCGTCGCGACGTGACGCAGAACATCAAGCGACTCATGGATATTGGCTGCTACCGCGGTTTGCGCCATCGCAAGGGCCTTCCCGTCCGCGGTCAGCGCAGCCACACCAATGCACGCACCCGCAAGGGACCGCGTCGCACCGTGATGGGCAAGAAGAAGGCTCCCGCCAAGTAGGCGGAGGCGCCTCTTTAACCCACGGAAGCACGCCTCGGACGCCATGAGCAATCATGGTGTCCGTGCATTTCCGAAAGACGCATATTATCGCCTGCGGGCGAAGCGAGGACAGACATGGCTAAACCCCGTCGCACAGGGAAAAAGAAAGAGAAGAAGAGCATTCCCGTAGGCCTTGCCCACGTGCATGCCAGCTTCAACAATACCATCATCACCTTCACCGACCTGAAGGGCAACGTGGTGAGCTGGGCCAGTGCCGGCGCCGCCTTCAAGGGGTCTCGCAAGAGCACTCTGTTTGCCGCGCAGATCGCCGCCGAGAACGCCGCCCGCAAGGCTCAGGATTCTGGCATGCGCTTGGTGGGCATTTTCGTGAAAGGCCCCGGCTCCGGCCGTGAGGCCGCCATGCGCGCCATCAACAACGTGGGTTTCAAGGTCAGCTTCATCCGCGACGTGACCCCCATCCCGCACAACGGCTGCCGGCCTCCCAAGCGCCGTCGCGTCTAAGACCAAGGAGGAACCAACTTGGCTCGTTACACTGAAGCGAAATGCAGACTCTGCCGCCGCGAAGGCGAGAAGCTTTTCCTCAAAGGCGACCGTTGCTACACGGATAAGTGCGCGTATGAGCGTCGCCCCTATGCTCCCGGCTTTGCCGGCAAGCTGCGCAAGAAGCTGACCGACTACGCCGTGCAGCTTCGCGAAAAGCAGCGTGTGCGCCGCATGTACGGCATTCTTGAGGGACAGTTCCGCAACTACTTTGCGCGCGCTGAGGCCCAGAAGGGCGTCGCCGGCGCCAACCTGTTGATCTTGCTTGAGCGTCGCCTTGACAACGTCATCTACCGTCTTGGTTTCGCCAACTCGCGCGACCAGGCTCGTCAGATGGTGCGTCATGGCCTGTTCAGCCTGAACGGCCGCAAGGTCAACATTCCGTCTCTGCTTGTTCGCCCCAACGACACCGTTGAAGTGCGCGAGAAGAGCCGCAAGGTCCCGGTCATTACCGAGGCTCAGGAGGTCATTGCCCGCCGTGGCTGCCCGTCCTGGCTCGAGAGCGACGGAGCCGCCTTTAAAGGCGTTGTCAAGGCTCTGCCGACCCGGGAAGACATCCAGTTCCCGATCAACGAGCAGCTCATCGTCGAACTGTACTCCAAATAAGCAGGTGTAGGCATGCTTATTCAAAACGGCGACAAGCTTATCAATACACGCAACTGGTCCGAGCTGGTGAGGCCGGAGCAGCTCGTGCGCGATCCCAAATCGACTGACATGTATGGGAAATTCGTGTGCGAGCCTTTGGAGCGCGGTTTTGCCACCACCATTGGCAACTCGCTTCGGCGTGTGCTGCTTTCCTCGTTGCAGGGCGCGGCCATCGTCGCCGTGCGCATTGAGGGCGTGCAGCATGAGTTCACCACAATCAAGGGCGTGCTTGAGGATGTCACTGAGGTGATCCTCAACCTGAAGCAGGTCCGCCTGGCCATGACGAGCGTCGAGCCCCAGAAACTGGTGCTTGAGGCGAAGAAAAAGGGCCCGGTCACCGCCGCCAACATTAAAGAAAATCAGAACATTCGCACCCTGAATCCCGATCAGCACATCTGCACCCTCTCCGAGGACCGCGAGCTGCGCATGGAGATTGAGGTGCGCATGGGCAAGGGCTATGTGCCCAACGAGATGCACGAGGGCCTGGATGATGAGATCGGTCTCATTATCATGGACGCCAGCTTCTCCCCGGTGCGCAAGGTCGCGTACATGGTGGAGCAGGCTCGTGTCGGCCAGATGACCAACTATGACAAGCTCCTGCTTGAGGTTTGGACTGACGGCTCCCTGTCCCCCGAGGACGCGGTGGCCTATAGCGCCAAAATCCTCAAGGACCAGCTCTCCGTGTTCATCAACTTCGACGAGCTTTCCTCGGACAAGAAGAAGAGCGCGGACCTTGACATGGACCTGAATCCCAACCTGCTCAAGAGCATTGACGAGCTTGAGCTGTCCGTGCGCGCCACCAATTGCCTCAAGGCCGCCAACATCACCTATGTGGGTGAACTGGTGCAGCGCACCGAGGCGGCGATGCTCAAGACCAAGAACTTCGGCCGCAAGTCCCTGGATGAGATCCGCCGCGTTCTGGAGAGCATGGACCTGCGCTTTGGCATGACCGACGAGGTCGTTGAAAAGAAATTCCAGGAACTGCTCAAGAGGAAAGAAAGAAATGAGGCATAACAAGTCCGGGCGCAAGCTCAACCGCAACAGTTCTCACCGCAGCGCCATGTTTAAGAACATGGCCCGTGCCGTGTTCACCTTCGAGACCATTCGCACCACCGAGGCCAAGGCCAAGGAGCTGCGCGGAGTCGTGGACGGCCTCATCACCCTGGCCCTCAAGAACGATCTCTCGGCCCGTCGGCAGGCGTTCAAGGTTCTCGGCAACCACCAGTTGGTAAAGCATCTGTTCGACGAGGTCGGACCGCGCTTCACCGGCGGCAACGGCGGCTACAGCCGCATTGTCAGGCTCTCCCAGCCCCGCGTGGGCGACTGCGCCCCCATGGTCATCTTTGAGCTGACCAAGTTGGCTGAGAAGAAGGCCGAGGCTGTTTCTGATTCCGCCTCCGCTCCCAAGACCGAGGAGAAGGCCGCCGAATAGGCCCAGCCTTTCGGTTTTCACGACAGCTAATGAGAAAAAGGACGGTTCGCCGTCCTTTTTTTTTGCTTGCGCTATAGGTATTAGTGATGCTAAGTGATTTCGATATCGGGGGTGGGCAATGGATTTCCGTAAACTTGAGGCCTTTTGCAAGGTCTACGAACTGAAAAGCTTTTCAAAAGCCGGCCTGGAGCTTCAGCTTTCCCAGCCGACCATAAGCGCGCATGTGGCCAATCTTGAGGAAGAGCTTGGGGTGCCCTTGTTCGACCGCCTTGGCCGGACTGTGCTGCCCACGCAGGCGGGCGAGGTGCTTTACCGCGGCGCCAAGCAGGTGTTCCAGCAGGTCGGGCGCATCAACTCCGAAATTGGCCTTCTGCGCGACATGGTTGTGGGGGACCTGCTCCTGGGCGGCAGCACCATTCCGGCCAACTACATCCTTCCCGCACTTCTCAAAACTTTTCTCGCGCTGTACCCAAGCCTGCGTGTGCATATGACCATCGGCGACACGGACTCCATCATCCGTCAGGTGGGGCAGGGACGCCTTGAGCTCGGCATCGTGGGCTCCCAGCCCGAGCAGCAGGGCATCGCCGCATATCCCTTGCACCGCGATGAGTTGGTGCTTGTGTGCGTGCCGGGCCTGCGCGTGGGCCGTCCAGAGCCCAAGAACCTGCGCGACCTGCGCTCCTGGCCCTGGATTCTGCGCGAACGCGGTTCAGGAACGCGTCGCTTCATGGAGACGCTGCTCAAGGCCTCTGGCATCGCCATTGGCGACCTTGCGGTGAGCCTGTGGGTGGAGAGCACCGAGGCAGCCATTCAGTGCGCGCGCGCCGGGCTCGGCGTTAGCGTGGTCTCCAAACTCGCTGCGCAGCCCTATCTGGACCGCGACGAGCTCGTCTGCCTGAACATCCTGCCGCAAAAGCTGGAGCGCTCGTTCTACCTCATCCAGCGCCAGGGCCGCGAGCTGCTCCCTGCGGCCAGCCTGTTTATTGAGCACGTGCGCAACACCACGGCGTAGCTCCGCTTCACACCCTTCGCGCCCTATAAGGGCAGGAAGGCCAGCTCTGGCGGGG
>MNUQ01000119.1:5997-11560 GCA_001871085.1 Desulfovibrionaceae bacterium CG1_02_65_16 | reverse complement strand
TAACAGGCGGCCCGCGTGGTCATGCTGGCCCCGCCAAGGGTCATCACGGTATCCGTGAGCGTCGTAATGGCCTGCGTGCCCAGCAGGTTGTTGGCTGCGTCCGGCGCGCCCTGGATGATGGGCGTGTCGCCGACCTTGAAGCCGTCAGCCAGCCAGGAGCCGGCCGAGCGGGTCAGCGTGGTGGCCGCGAAAGCCAGCGTCACCGAAGTGTTTGTGAAGGTGTTCTTCACGGGCCGAACGAGCGGGACAACTGCCACGGGGTAGGCGTTGGTTCCATCGTGCAGCGTGATTTGCAGCACGGCCTGCACAACATCGTCGATGCTGGCGGATAGGGAGTCGATGCGCACGGGTCCATTGGCGTCGGCCGTGGTGAGGTCGGCCAGCGTGGTTCCGGTGGCGCTGGTGAACTGTGTGAGCTTGCCCGCCATATCGCCGCAGAAGATTGCCTCTTTGTACGTGGTGCCCATTAGAACCCTCCAAACATTGCGTGAGCTACAATTTTTGCGACGGCGGACGATCCACCACCGCTCGATGCGGTCGGGTTAAGCAGAAGCCAGGCCGTGGCCGCTGCGTTATATTGCAAATCCAACTCATGCCCAGCTCCGGCGATGTCCCCGGCGTCCAGGGCCGCAAGCGCGCCCTTGCGGATGGGCACAGCCCCTGTTTCGGTCGTGCCGAGGGTGAGGTTGAAGGTAGCCGCGCCGGTGTTGGCGTAGGCGGCGCGCACGCGCACACGCATTCTATCGGCCAGCGTGGTTTGCGGGGCGGCGGCAAGTGTGGTGGTAAGGGCGTTGGCCGTTCCGCCAGCGGTGACGGCCACAGGGTTGGCCAGGGCTTGCGCCAAGGCATCGTTGGGGCTCATAGCGCTGGAGCTGTCCGTTGCGGCGGTGGCCTTGCTTGGCCCTGATATCGACAGTGGCGCATCCTTAAGCGCGATGAGCGCATCAAGCATGTCGTCTTGGGCCTGTTTGGCCTGTGCATTGTTGGTTTCCGTGCCGGTGAAAATCTTTGCGGTCGGCAGTGTCAGCGTCATATTAGTGCCCCTTGAGGTTTGTGATGTCGATGGTGGCCTGGCCAGCCCCGAGCGCCGCCAGGAGCGGACCAAGAGTCGCGTCCTTATCCTTGACCTGGATTCCCGTGGCCCCGTATTCGTCGTCGCGCAGGGTGATGGAGCCCACGGAGTCTATTGCGCGGTAAGTTTTGGTGATGGGCACGCGCGTGCCCGTGGACAGGATGACGAGCCCCGCAAAACTCTCCACCACGTCCGCCACATCAATGGAGATTGAGAGGGCCTTTACCGCACCGGCATGTGATCCCGCCTCCGTGGTCAGCACAAAATCAAGGCGCTCGTGGCCCACAACGATGCCTGTTCCGGGGATGGCCGCCCAAGGCGTCGCGCCGCCAAGGTAGAGGGCGGCGGCGTCTGGGAGATAAGCGTCATCATCCTGGCCCAAATACTTGTCCGTGCTGCCTCGGCGGCGATACTGCACGCTCCAGCCGTCGCCCTCGATGTCCGCTGTCAAGTAGGCCGTGCCCGGAACATCATCCACGGCGGGGATGTACGGCCACGCGTAGGACATCGAGCTGTAGTTGATTGGCAGATACAGAGATTGCGGCTGCGGGATATAGAGGCTCGTCGCATCCGGCAGGTAGGACTCGCCCGTGTCGTTGGCGACGAGATCGCCGGACTCGTCCACGTGGCCGCCGGTGATGATGCCGGACCAGCCGCGCGCGCGCTCATCCTGGGTGATGATGACATTGGCCGGCGAGTACTCGCCGAGGTTGATTGTGGCGTACACGGCGGTTTCGGACTCGTTGCCCGTGGTGTCCACGGCCTTGACCATGATGGTCTGCACGCCGCTGCCCAGGGCGGCGACTGGGATGGTGCGACTGGTGAGCAGCGTATCCGCGCTCGGCCAGTCCGTGCCTTTCTCCCACACGCGCGTCATGCCGCCGCAGATGCGCACGCGGTATCCGGCAAAGTCAACAGGCTGCGCGCCATAGGTCCAGTACAAGCCGTCCGCATGCTGATATAGTGCATCGATTGCGGGCGGAGGCGTCGTTTTGCCGATGATGGTGTCGACGGCGATGGCGCTCCAGTTTCCCGCAAGCCCTGCCGGACCTGTTGCGCGCAAGCGGAACTCATAGGTGAGGCCCTCCTCCACGCCGGTGATGTACAGCGCGCCCACGCCGACGGGCGAGACGACGGATTCCGACCATTGCTCTGTTCCCTGGATGCGGTATTGCGCCTCCACAGCGCTGGCGGCCACGGGCGCGCCGCTTGGGATGGAGAAGGCGATTTCCGCCCGCACGGTGAGCGTGCCGTCCGTCTCCACAAGGATTGTTTCCTCGGCCGAGCGGATGGACAGGATGACCGGAGTGGCGACCTTGCGGCCGTACACCGGCTGGGTGATGTGACTTTCCCATGCGGGTATAGGCAGCGTGTCGGCCGTGAATATCCCCGGCGAGTAATCCACGGCTGTGATTGTGGCGGTGAAGTCCTCGCTGGGCACGATTGTTTCGATGAGCAGGGTGAGCGAGGGCGCGGCAGCTGTGCCGAAAGTGCACAGGCCGTCTTCCTCCGGCGCCATGATGGCCAGAACCGGCTCTGCGAAGGTGAGTTCCTGCGTTTCAAAAGCCACGTATTCAACCGGTTGCGTGGTCACCTTGCCGTCGCTGCGGCGGTATTGCAAGGCGTAGGCCGTGCCCTCCTCCATGGCGCAGGCTTGGTCCAGCTTGACGGCGAGCACGAATTCCGGCTCTTCGCCTTCTTCCGCCTCGCTCCAGGTGACGGACTTGATGCGCGCGGCCACAAGGCCCACCTTGATGACGCTGGTGGCCACGCCCGCAAGCTTGCCCCGCGGTGCGATGAGGTACTGCATGGTGGTGTTCCACGAATACTTGCGGGGCCGCAGGCGCAGTTGGGCCAGGTAATTGCGGCCCATGCGCTGAATTTGGGCATGGTTGGTCACGCCGTCGAAGGATGTGGACTCGAACAGCGTGGCGTTGCTGGCGTCGTAGCCGTCGTCGTACACAATGGCTTCATCTGTCTGGTAGTCGTTCTCCTCGTCCTCGAAGCTCACGCGCAGGGCGTGGGGAATTTTTCCGTAGGCGGCGTCTTCCTTGAAGCTCCAGCAATTGCGGTCATTGTAGATTTGGCAGATTTCGTCCTGCACATCGTCCCACACCACGGAGTAGATGCCGTCGGCCAAGGTGTGGCTGCCGCGCCCGGCCGCGCAGATTTGGCGCAACACGGCGCGGATGCTTTTGCTGCGAATGCAGGTTTCGCCGTTGAATTCAAAGCCCTTGGTTTTGCAAAATGCATGGAAGCGTTGCAGCTGCGCCAGGTTTATGCGTTCATCGGGCACGGAATTGAGGCGGCAGGGATGCTGCAGCCAGTAGCGCATAAGGCTGGCCGGGTTGCTAGTTTGCCGGGTTATCCAGGTCTCCGTTTCCGCGTCCCAGTCCAGGCACTCGCTGGCGCAAACGCCGCTGAACACCGGCAGCGAGCCCGTGAAATCCTCGTTCGCCTTGGCGCACAGCGCGCTGCCTGCCCACTTGAGAGGCAGGGTGACGGGCTGGCCAGGGCGGAAGGTGCGCAGCACGGACCACACCAGCGTGTCAAAAATGGTGCCGTCTTCGGTGTTGGAGTTGCCCACCTTGCGGGCGATGCGGCGCTGGTGGATTTCGTACTGCCCGCTTTCCAGCGTGCCGGAGCCCAGCGTGAACCGGCAGGCCCGGCGGTCAACACGGGATTCCACATCGCCCACCTTGATGGTCCAGCCCGCGTCGTCCTGCGCGCCAACGCGCTTGAGTTCGTCCGTGCTGCCCTTGAGGCGGTACAGCGCTTCGACGGTCACTTCGACGCCGTAGGCATAGGAGGTATTGAGCGGGTAGCGCCACAAGCCTTGCGAGGCGTACAGCTCAATTTCAAAGCCGGTGCAGCCCGCCTCGGTGTAGCGGATGGTGTATTCCTGGGTTTCGTCGTCTTCCCAGGGCAGCGTTGCGCCTATTGTCTCCTCGTGCGTATTGCCGCTGTAGAGCGTAAAATCCGCTTCGCCTTCGCGGCCCTCGTGCGTTTCGATGAGCAGGCCGCCCAGCAGCTCCACTTCGTCCATGTAGAGTGTGCCGGACGCGCCCACGGCGGTAATGCGCAACCGCCAGTAGCGCGCCTGCACAACGGAAGAAAAATCAAACTTCTGTTTTGTGGCGTCTGGCCAGGTAAGGCCGGATTGCGTGTCCACTGTGGTATAGGTTTCGCCAGCGTCCAGGCTGTAGGCCAGCTCGCAAGCTGTGGCCATGGATGCAAGGTAGCTTGCGTACGGGCGCAAGGTGTACCCCTGCACGCCGCGCTTTGAGCCCAGGTCGAAATAAACGTCGACCGGGAGTTCCGCCCCGCCGGACCAGTAGTTGGTGTGGGAATTATTGCCCAAATACCATGCCGTGGACGAATTGACGGACGCCGTGATGGTTGCGCCGGAGGTTGTTGTGGCCTCCATTTCCGGCAGAATGTCGCGGGCTGCGCTTTTTAAAAAAACGGAAAGGTCCGTCTCGCCAAGCTTCATTTCGGTGACGGTGAGCGGCCCCAGGCCCCAGAAAAACAGATAGTGGCCCCATTGGTCGCTGCCGCTGGCCTCGCTGTAGGGCAGGGCGGCATGGTCCGCGCTGCGGCGCACCTTGCCCAGCACCACGGGCAGGGGCTCGTACTTGCGGGCGCTGTTGCTGGAGCCGGAAAGGCTGTAGGCGGTCTTTGCCTCGTCCGTGCCGGTGCTGGTGCTGGAGGTTGAGGATGAAACCGAGCTGGAGACCGGGGCAATGGCGTTGATGAGGGCATTGCCGGCCAGGGTCATGCCGCCGCCGATGACGGCGCTGACAGCGCTCATCGTGGTGATGAGTGAGCCGCCAAATATCGATCCGCCGCCAGCCGCAGCAAATGTTCCGGTGAAATTTGCCGCAATATACGGCGCATAATACCAGGCAGCGGCCATGACGGCGATGCTCATGACCATGCGCATGGGGTTTTTGCCGCCCCCGCCGCCGCCGCCGCCGCCAGCGGGCACAATGCGGAAATTGACCAGCTGCCCGGCGCGCAGCTGCACTTCATCCCACCTGGCGCGCGGCACTTTGCGGCCATCCACCCAAATGTGGCCGTGCCGCGCCCAACCGGCGGGAATGTTGTTCAAGCGGGCAAGCTCGGCCACGGCCTCGCGCACGGTCATGCCCGCCGGTGCCCAGCCGTCCACAAGCTTTGAAGTGAATGGATTGGGGCAGCCGATGACGCGGGCCTGCCCGGGCATGATGCGGCGCGGCGGCATCACCTCCGGGATGATGGCCTTTTTTGCGGCGCGCGGGCGCAGGGTAGCGGGCGCATTATGCATGGCGGTACACCCCCACAACGCGCCGGGCCCAATAGCCGCCGGCGTAGTTTTCCAGGCAGGAGTTTATGCCTTGCTCGATGTGCAGCATGCGGCCTTGCGCTGGCTTGGTGACAATGCCGACGTGGCAAGCGGAAGACCCGCGCCGCATGAGCACCACGTCAAATGGCTTGTGCTGGCCTGCGGGA
>MNUQ01000119.1:0-5987 GCA_001871085.1 Desulfovibrionaceae bacterium CG1_02_65_16 | reverse complement strand
CGGCGGCACCGGCCACGAAAGCCGCGTTGAGCGCGGGAAGCTGGCTTTCCAGCGTTACGCTTTGGTCCACTTCCTCAAGGTAGGTGGGCATGGTGATGCCGAGCTCTTGCAAATAGACCCAGCGCACCAGGCACCAGCAGTTCAAGCCGCCGTCACGCTCCGGATTGGTGCCGAATTCGCGAAAGGGAATGCCGATGTACGGATTCCACCATGCGGCCGGTGCGGTGAAGACGAGCGCCGGCATCAGAACAACCCCGGATAATACGCCGGCGTAAAGCCCCAGGGCACGCCGGGTTCGGTGTCGATGGACTCCATGCCAATCTCGCCGGTGATGGCGTCCGCCTCGATGGATGTCTCCTTGAGGTCGAATTGCGGCCATGCGGCCTCGACCACGTCCGGACTGCTGCTCATCACCATTTCCACATTCACCGTGGGATACTGGCCCATGGGGATGGAGCGGATGACGTCCACAATTTCGCCATAGCGGCCGATGGAAAGGCCAATATTCGCCGCGGAATCGTCATCATCCGTGGGCAGTTTTACGGTAATGTTGGGTATGAAAACGTAGGTTTCGCCCCGGCTGATGAGGCCGTACACCACATCCTCGTCTGTTTCCTCCACGCGCTGCAAAGCCGCGGTGCAAATGCGCGCGGGCTCGGTAAAGCTGGGGTGGCTGATGGTGAGCAGAAAAATAAGCGCATCGCCGCACTCGCTGGCCAGCAGACTTGCCTTTGTGGTGGCGCTGAGGTTGACGCTGCTGCTCATGGCAGCACCTCAAGGGTGAGGGTGATGCTGTGCAGGCCCTTGGCCATAATGGCGGCCTCTGTATACAGGGCGCTATCGCTGGCGGGCACTATGCGGCACTCCAGCTTTGTGGCGCCGCCGTCCGGGTCGGGCAGGGCGAAGCGCAAAGCCCCGCTGCGCAGGGTGGAATAAGCAAAGGTCTGCAAAAGGTCGCGCTGGGCCGTGGTGAAGATTTGCGGCCAGGTGATGACATCGACGCCGAGCACCGCCTTTGCCGAGACGATGGCCGGGCCTTCTTCCGGCTTGCTGCGGCGCAGCAGGTTCGGCTTTGTGCGCTGGTAGCCGCTGCGCAGCGGGTATTGCGGAAGCTCCGCGGGCCAAACGGGTATCGCCATGGGTTACCTCGGGGTGACACGGCGCGAAACGCCGAAGCTTGTGCTCATGGCCTTGCTGACGGCGCTTCCAGGCGTGCCCAGCTTTTTGGCAACGATTTTGTCTATGCTGACCTCAAGGCTTGGGCCGCCCTGGGCGGTTTGCGCCTGGCGGGCGGTGGCCTGTACGGATTCGCCCGCGTTGTTGTTGATGGTGACGGGCATGGAAATCATGCTTGCGCCGTCGCCGCCGGCCACAGCCATGTTGCGCAGCTTGGCTTTTTGGGCGCGGCTCACCACGTCCTCGCCGTCTTGCAGGATGGCGGGGCGCTCTCCGCTTTGCAGGCCGTTGTGATAGCGCGGGGCGCCCACGAAGGTGCTGGCCGGAACGGCGCGCACTGGCGCGGCCGTGGATCCGACCGTGCCGCCGTCGTGGAAGATGCTGGCGAAAAGGCTGCTGAAATTGATTCCAGATAAAATTTGCGTGCCGCCCGCCACCAGCGGCTTCACAACGTTCGCCTTCACAATTTCCGCTTCGATGCTTTGGAAAAAGCTTGCCGCGTCGAGCTTGCCTTTGACGAACAACGTGGTCAGCGCGTCTTCCGTGGTCTTGATGCTGCTCGTCCACATGTCGAAGGAGTTCTTGCCTGCGTCGCCGGCCTCGCGCGCGTACTTCTTCAGCGCCGCCTGCATGCCGTCCTGTGCGCGGCCGGTTGCCTGCAAGCGGTTTTCCTCCATTTCCGCAAGCTGCTCGTTCTTGGCGCGCTCCAGGGCCACAATATCGGTGGCATGGCCCTTTTGAATGGCCAGGTCATAGGAGGCGGACAGCTCGGCGCGTTTGGCGTTGTAGGCCGGGCCGCTGTAATTTGCGGCCACGGACCGGGCGGAATTGTCTTTGCGGGAATCAATGGCCTGCTGGGCCTGAACCTGGGCCAAGCGCTTCTTTGTGGCCAAAAGGTCCACATCGCCGCCTTCTCTCTTGGCTTTATCGAATTCCTTCTGCGCGGCCGTGGTGGCCTTCAGCATGGCCAGCCTGTCGGCCTGCTCTTCTCCGTACAGGCCGGCAACGGACTGGATGGCGGCAATGTCCTCGTGCATGAGGGCGATTTGGTCTTCAATCGCGTTATTGACCTTGGCGACCTCTGCCGGGGTTTTGCCCATATGCTCGCGCGCAAAGTCGACGACCTTGGCGAATTCCCGCACAGCGGGGTTGGAGGCCTTGAGCGTCTTGGTGTACTCGGCCTGCTTCTTTTCCAGCGCGGCAAGGGCCCCCTCGCCCTCGCCGTAAATGTCGTTGGCCTTGGCGATGTCGACGGTGATGGATTCAAGCGCGATGCGGCGCTTGTTGGCGGCGGCCTCTGCTTTTGCAGCGCCTTCCTTTTCCCAATCCATTTGCAGCTTGAGCCCTTGGCCGCGCTCTTCGATAAGCTGCTTTTCCGTTTTTGGCCGGGAATTATCGTTTATGTTTTTAGATGCTGCGACTTCGGCGTTGACAAGCTCTCTTTCCGCAGCCTTGAGCTCAGCTATCTTTTTATTGCGATTTTCATCAGCAGTGTTGAATTTAATACCTAAAAATGCAGATGCCATAGAGCGCGCATCGGGCATTATAGAGGTCAGCGAAGACTCTTCTTCTCGTAATTTTTGAACTTTCAAACGCAACTTATCAATGTTTTCGGATTCTTCTTTCCAAATATCTTGCTTTGTCTTAGGGGGGGCATTTGGATCAGCAATTTTTACTTTCGGTCCAGATCCGCCAAGGGCATCCAGCGCAGCCTTGATGCTGTTCAGCGTATCAACGACAGGCTGACTGTCGTACATGTTGTTTTTGAATTGCGACCATGATGTATCAAGCCGGTTTATTGCAGCGGTGCCAGTGTTCGCGGCATCCTGCAAACTGCCGCCGTAGTCCTCGCGCAGGGCTTTGGCGAATTTTGGCAAAAAGTCATTGGAAATGATTTCGCCTTTTTGCAGCATTTCTGAAAGCTGTGCCGTGGTGACGCCCATGGCGCGCGCGGCCGTGCTGAATGCGCCAGGGAGGCTGTCGCCCAACTGCTTACGCAGTTCCTCCGTGCTTACGGTGCCTTTGGAGATCATTTGCTCCAAAGCCAAAAGCGAACGCGACTGCTGTTCCTGGGTCATGCCGACAACAGCGCCAGCCTCCACAACGGCGCTGAAAATTTCGCGCACGGTGCTGTCGTCCATGCCAGAGGCTTTTCCAGCGGCCAGCAGCGACTTGAAGGCGGAGGCGGTATCCAACAGGCTGACGCCAGCCTTGTCCGCCTCGGTGCGGATGAAGCCCAGTGTTTCTGCTGCGGCGGCCTTGCTGCCGGTTATGGCGGCAAGCGACATATTGAGCCGCTCGAATTCCATGCCGGTTTGAGCCACGGCGACGACAGGCGCGGAAACGGTTTGGACGGCCTGCTGAATGAGATAGCCGGTGCCCATTGCCGTGCCGACCTTGCCGACAAGCCCGCGCCCGGCGAGAATTCCGCTGAGGCCGCCAGAGGCATTCTCGGCGTTCAGCTTTTTCATGGCCGCTTCGCCGATATTCAAATCTGCGGCCAGCTTGCGGATTTCCGCACTGGTGTACCCTGCTGCCAGACCAACGCGTTTCAGCAACGTGGCTTGCTTTTCCGCAGCCTGGTTCTGCAGCATCTTTGTTTGCAGATCCTGCAACTCTTTTTTGGGAATCTTGAACGATGCGCCGAGGGCGGTCATGTCGGCGCTCATGGTCTTGGACCATCCGCCGGTGCTCATGCTGTTGAGCCGGGCAAGTTGCGAAAGGTCGGACACAAGCCCATTGACCTGGCCGCGCATGGAGGCGTCGACCGTGGGCACAAGCTGCTTGAGATTCAGCCCCAGGGCGGAAAAGTTTTGCGCAGGGGCTACCTTGTTGAGAATGTCATCGCTGATGCCGCGTTCTTGCCCAAATTTGCGCAGTTCAGCGGCGGTGAGCCCAGCCTGCTGGCCGATTCTACGCAAAGAAGCGATTGTCGTTTCCGCAGCCTGGGTTTGCAGCATGCGCTGCTGGAGCATGGCGAACTGCTTTTCCGGCAGGTTGAGGCGTGTGCCGAGGTCTGCGGCGGCGAAGCCGATGTCCTTGAAGGAAATGGCCTGCGCCTTGGCCGAGCGCTGGAGCTGCGAGAGGTCGGTGATGAGGGCGTTGAAGCTTTTGGAGAGCTTGTCCGGCACCACGGCGCCGCCCATGGCATCGCTGATGTTCCCGGCTGCGCTGCGCACCATGCCGCGCGCATTGTCCAGGTCGGCCTTGAGCTGGCGGTGGTCGGCCCGAAGCTCGACGTAGATGCCGCTGATCTTGACGCTACCCATTGGCGGCCCCCTTCATGGCCTGAAGCTTGGCAATGAGGCGGGAGCGGGCGGAATCGAGCGCGGGCCGCATGAAGGGGTGCGCGGGCACGTGGCCCACGACCTTGACCAGCCCGGTTTTGCGGTTTTTGAGCACCAGCAGGTGGCCGAACTCCACAAGGTGGGCGTGGGGGGAGCGGGCGGTGACGATCCACCCGCCGTTTTCATACCGGGAGCGCTTCAGCTTGATCTTGCCGCGCAGCTTGCCCGTTTTGTCTTGAAATTCGGACGAGCGCCGCGCCTCGAACCCGACTTCCATGGCGGTTTCGTACAGCACGGCGTCCACATCGCCCGTGATGGTTTGGAGCGCGGCGGCAAATGCGGAATCGAGGTCCGGGGAGACACTGGCGGACGTTTTGATGAGGCCCATGCGCTACGCTCCTTGTTCCGCTTTCTGTTGCAGCAGCTCGTATTTCTTGAATGCCGCTATCACTTGCGCGCCAACGTCTTCCGGCTCTGCTTGCTGCTGTTCGGGGTTGGCTTCCTTGAACTCAATATCTTTGAGCACCAGCCACTCGCCAATTTCCCCGGCCGTAAGCTCTCGGAACAGGTGCCTTACGCTTGGGAGGCCGAGCTCTCGGGCAAGGACGAGGAGGGCTCGGCGCCATCCCCGGCCGCCACGGAGTTTTTTTCCGCCGCCTCGCGCGCGGCCACGCTGATGATGCTGAGACGGTCGGCCACCGCAAACACGCGCTTGAGCGTGACGCGGCTTTTCTTGGCCAGGGCGGGAATGTCATCCGCGCCGAAAATGCGCCGGCCGCTTTCATCCACCACGGAAAAGGCGATGGCCGTGGCGTGGAAGCGCGCATCGGTCATCTTGGGGTCTTCTTTTTTCTCGTCTTCCGGGAAAATGAGCGCGTAGAACTCGGCCAGGGTTTCGCCGTCCATTTCGCTCACAATGACCTCGCCGCCCCATTCCTTGACGGTGATGCGCTCGGTCTTGAGGTCCTTGGCTTTGAGAATGGCGTCTTTGTTCAGCAGGTTCATGCTTTGGGCTCCTGTTTTGAAAATGGCCTAGCTCGGGAACGTCCAGGTGATGGCCCCGGTGAGGCGCAGGCCGAGAGTGAAACCGGCGGCGGCGTCGGCGGCCAGATCCAGCGGAAAGCTTTTCACGTAGGCGCTGAAGGCAACCTTGGTGCCGTCCGGAATCTCCACGCGCCAGTTGCGCGGGGTGTCGGCCCCGAGATCCCCGATGATGGCCTGCTGAACGAGATCGTCTCCCTCGAAAAGGCCGGGGAAGCTCATTTCGCCGTTGTCGCTGAGGCCAAGCAGAAATTCCTTGGCCGTGGAAGCCAGCGTGGTGACGTCGACTTCCGAGCGGGTGGGGTTGGGCCCGGTAACGCTTTTGATGGTCATGACCTGCTGAAAGGTTTCCGGGGAGCCGGTGCCGGTGCCGCGCATAATCTTGGTGCCTTTGGTGTGGACAGCCATGAGTTAGTCCTCCTCGTGCCAGCACGAAAAATCGAGGCTGACACCGTAGTAGTTTGCCGCGTCGTCGTGATTGTC
>MNUQ01000158.1:10725-36750 GCA_001871085.1 Desulfovibrionaceae bacterium CG1_02_65_16 | reverse complement strand
CCCCCCGCTTCCCAGCGAACCCGCAAACGCCACTTCATGAAGCGGATGCATCGGCGTGGTGTGCCCGCACCATTTTCTTTTCCCGCGACCAGCGCCGCGCACCGTCCACCCGGCGGCATGTTGATAATCACTTTGGTTCAAAGCACATAGTCCCAGCTGATACGCATTAACAATTTGCACAGGGGGGGGACGTGAGGAAATTGTTTCAGCTCATCTGCGCCGCGATGCTGATCCTCGGCGTGCCTGCAATGGCCATGGCCGGAGGCCGCATCTCCGGCCACAATGGCGACGCGCTGTCGAAAACCCAGGTCGCGGCTGCCGAGGCCGTTGCCATGACCAAGGCGGAAGTGGAGGCGTTCATCTCCGGCCACAACGGCAGGCTGCAAGGGGATATCGGCCCCTGGAAGGACAGCCTGCGCCTGTTCGACGACAAGGCGGTCAAGGGCGCGACCCGTTCGGCCTGCGCGGTTGCGGATTCTTCCACGTCAAAGATGGCCTCATCGCCTTCCAGCGTCGACTACTGGGGCAGGCTCTCCTCCGGCATGGGCTGCCCATCGTCTGGCAGCTTGGCGCATGCCGCCCCCGTGATATTCTGCTAACCAGCTATTGCCTTAAGAAAAGTTGACCCAACCTCACGGCGATGCCATACTACCTCCAGTGACCGATTCCACTTTCCCCAGCAAGCAGCCACCCCCCAGAGGAGAGAGTATGCGCCCGGATCGCGAGCAGATCATCCGCGCACTGTTCGACCAATATATCGAGATGTACGCCAGCCGCGACGGCAGACTGACCGGGCGCTTCAGCGAAAATTTCAGCGGATTCGCCGGCGGCGGCGACCAGCTCGTCAAAGGCCGAGCGGAGTGGATCAAGGTCACGCGGCATGATTTCGCCCAGGTGCCCGAACGCATCCGCATCGAGATGCTTGATCTCTGCATGCAGGACATCAGCGACGCAGTGGTCATGACCACGGCCTTCTTCCACATCCATCTTCCCTTCAACGACGCCATTCTGTCCACGGAGACGGCGCGCCTCGTTCTGGTGTTCCGCCGCGAGGCGGAAGACTGGAAGATTGTGAGCAGCACCATCTCCATTCCCTACCGCTTGGTGCAGAATGGCGAGGTGTATCCGCTGCGCAGCCTGTACGAGCGCAACCGCGAGCTGGAGGAACTGGTGGAGGTGCGCACCCGCGCCTTGGAGAAGACGAACGCCAAGCTAAAAGCCATGAGCAACACCGACGCGCTGACGAACATCGCCAATCGCCGCAGCTTCAACCACATGCTGGAACAGGAATGGAACCGCGCACTGCGCGCTGCGCGGCCCCTCGCGCTCATCATGCTGGATGTGGACCACTTCAAACATTACAACGATCACTACGGCCACGTTGCGGGCGACGACTGCCTGAAGGCCCTTGGACAAGCGCTGGTGAAGGCGGAGCGCCGCGCGGGAAGACTGGTCGCGCGCTATGGCGGCGAGGAGTTCGTGATACTTATGCCGGAGACCACGGAAACCGAGGCGCTGGCCGCGGCGGAGCGCCTCCAAAAGGAAATATGGGCGCTGGCGTTGCCCCACGCGGAAACCGTGCCCGGCATCGTCACCGTCAGCCTTGGGGCCGTCAGCGTTGTGCCAACCATGGAGCACATGCCGGATTTTCTGCTGCGGCAGGCCGACGCGGCGCTGTACCGGGCCAAATCCCTTGGTAGGAATCAGGTGCAGATGACCGAGGGGTGAGTGGGGTGGCGAGTGTAGGGCCATGCTATGTGCGTATTCAATTCTAAAGATTCATTTCGTTTGTGCCTAAGTCTGTTATGAAGGGAGAGGCCATATCTCCCTCTGCTCGCCTGATGCCGCATTGACAAATCGCGCATCGATGGTATCGGATATAGCAACACCTTTTTAGCGAGGCGACAATGGACGAAAGTACACTCAAACGATGGAGCGAACCTATTAGCGCCACCGAAGATGAGAAATGTCAGCGTGCCGAAAGGATGGTAAAAGAAGCGACAAACGGAGCGCAGATTTACAATGGGTGCAAACTCTCAATCCTATCAAAGGGATCATACAAAAACAATACAAACGTTCGGCTTGAAAGCGATGTCGATGTTACAATCACTTGTGAGGACTATTTCTACTACAAACCTCCTCCCGGATATACCATTGCTGATATGGATATACCAAAAGCTGAAATCAGCTATGCCAAACTGCATGCAGACGTACTCACAGCACTCTGCAACAAATTTGGCAAAGACAATGTCAAAGCAAAAAGCAAATGCATAAACATAATAGACAACTCGTGCAGAGTTTCATGTGACGTTACACCAACATTTAGACGTAGATTATATTTTTCAAAAAAAGAATATCACACCGGCGTATGCTACTATGACGGCAACAATAATTTTATCGAGAACTATCCAGAACAGCACTTTATAAATGGAGTAGAAAAAAACAACTCAACAAACTACTACTACAAGAAACTTGTTCGAGTTATGAAAAGAGTTAATCTAGAAACCACAAGCAGAGGCTTAGGCAATACACAACTATCTTCATTTCTTGTTGAATCACTACTCTGGAATATACCAAACACAAAATTCCAAATCGCGGACAGCTACCTAGAAAAGGCAAAAAACGTCCTCATTGCACTCTACAATGCGATAGAGGACAACTCAGCATCTTCTTGGAACGAGACAAGTAATATCTTGCCTCTATTCTCCGCCGACAGGAAATGGACGACAACGGATGTCAAGAAATGGACAGAATTGGCCTGGTCCATCATAGAATAATCAACCGACATGAATGAAATCAAACACATTATCCACATTACTGCGGCAATTTCAATTCTACTGTTTTGCCTTTTGATATACATTGTACCGCATGAAGGGTCTTTTCACAACGCCTTGTATTCAATCGATCTAGCCATCCTCTCACTGGTGGCAATATCAAAATGGTTTTGGTATCGTATTCCATTTTCGTTAGCTTTCAAAAACGTTCCACATATTGCTGGCAAATGGAAAGGGCATCTTATTTCAGATTACAGTGAAGAAACCAAATCTAAACCCATTGCCACTACCTTTAGCATCAAGCAAACACTATTTAGTTGTTCAATCCGCTCCGAGACAAGTCAGTCAACAAGCTACTCATTAGATGTACACTTCACACGACGATCAGCAGACTCAATAGATATAGTCTATTCTTACAAAAATGAACCCGGAATAGATATTCAAACTATTAGTCGCCCTCACTATGGGACGACCGTTCTACATTGCATAGCGGAGTCACCTGATACTATTTCTGGTTTCTATTTTACAGACAGAAAAACCTCTGGCACACTCAAACTCTCTAAATCAGCGTAATTCGGTGTATACCCTTGAACTTCTAACCTCCTACGCCGAGATCCTGCTCTGGGGCATGCGCAGCTCCCGCGCGGTGCCTTTCAAGAACGGCGACCTTGTGCTGCTGCGCTTTGATGTGGCCGCCACGCCGCTGGCCGAGGCGGTTTACGCCGCCCTCATGGAGGCGCACCTGCACCCCGTGCCCCAGGCCATGCCCACAAGCTTCATGCAGGCCCAGCATTACGGCAACTCCAGCTTCGGCCAGCTCACCTTCGCCCAGCCCGGGCTCGCTGATCTGCACCGCGCCGCCGCCGGGCTCATCACCATTCTCGCCCCCGACTCCCTCACCGACCTCGCCGAGGTGGACCCGCGCAGCATCGCCCAGGGGGAACGGGCAGAGCAGAAAGCCGGCGCGGTGCTGGGCCGCCGCCGCCGCAATGGGCTGCTGGGCTCCACGGTGTGCCTGTACCCCACAAGCGCCCTCGCCGAGGCCAGCGGCATGGAGCTTGACGAATACGCCGAGCGCCTCGCCCGCGCCTGTCTGCTTTTCATGCCAAGCCCTGTGGCCCAGTGGAAGCGCGTGCAGCAGGAGCTGGCCGAGACCGCCGCCTGGCTCAACAGCCTGAGGATCAGGCTGATCCACGTGGAAAGCGCGCACATCGACCTGGCCATGGACACAGGCGACAGCCGTCGCTTCGTGGGCGTTTCCGGCCGCAACGTGCCCAGCTTCGAACTCTACCTCGCGCCGGACTGGCGCACGGTGAACGGCGTGTACTTCGCGGACCAGCCGTCCATCCGCTGGGGACGGGTGGTGCGGGGCGCGCGGCTGGAGTTCCACGAGGGCGTGGCCGTGGAGGCCGCAGCCGAGGCCGGCGGCACGTTCCTTTCCGGCCGCATGGCAAGCGACGCCGGCGCGCGCAGCGTGGGCGAGTTTTCGCTCACGGACAAGCGCATTTCCCGCGTGGAGCGCTTTATGGCGCACACGCTGCTGGACGAGAACTACGGGGGCGATTCCGGCAACTGCCACATCGCCCTGGGCGGAGCCAGCGCGGCCAGCTTCACCGGCCCCGCCCAGGAGCTGACGCCCGAGCGTCAGGAGGCCCTCGGCTTCAACAGCTCCAGCATGCATTGGGATCTGGTGAACACCGAGCCGAAGCGCGTCACCGCGGTGCTTGCCGGCGGCGGCCGGCGCGACATCTATGAGGACGGGCAGTTCCTGCTTTAGGCCGGCGCGCGTTTTTTTCCGCGTTGCGCTCGCAAACCCGCGCCGGCGTGTGTTGACATGCCCCCAACCATGCTTACAAATTAGGCTGACCTTGACGCCGGGCGCGCTGCTTGATTGGGCTGCCCGGCGTCGGTTTGTGTCAGACCTCGCGCCCGGGATGCTCCGGGCGGCCACATAAGGACGGAATGGACATGTCGGACAACGAGAAGAACGAGGCCCCCGCCGCGCAGGACCAACCGGCGGACAAGGCCGAAGTGAATTTGAGCGAGGAGGAGCTTGCCGCCCTCTGCAAGGCCCATGTGTGCACCAAATGCGCAGTCATGGCCGAAGCCGAGGACATCAAGCTGCGCGCCCTGGCGGACAACGAGAACTTCAAGCGCCGCATTCAGCGGGAGACCGAGGACGTGCGCCGCTATGCCACGGAGTCCGTGCTGGCCGACTTGCTGCCCGTGCTGGACAACCTCGGTCTGGCCATAGAGCACGCCGGCTCCGACGCGGCCTGCAAGAACATTGTCATGGGCGTGAACATGACCCGCAAGATTTTCCTCGACACGCTCAAAAAGCATGGGCTCGAATGCGTGGGCGCCTGCGGCGAGGCCTTCGACCCGGAAGTGCACGAGGCCATCGGCACCGTGTGCGAGCCCGGACAGGAGGAAGGCTGCGTGGCCAAGGTGGCCCAGGCCGGATATGTGCTCAAGGGGCGCGTCATCCGCCCGGCCAAGGTGCTGGTGAACAAAAAGGACGCCTAGCGCGGCCTTTACAGTGGCGAAAGCGGACTTACCTACAGTCCGTCAACGAAAAACATAATTCCTCACCCGGAGGTTCAAATCATGGGCAAGATCATAGGCATCGACCTGGGGACCACCAACTCCTGCGTCTACGTTATGGAAGGCAAGGACCCCAAGTGCATCACCAGTCCCGAGGGCGGACGCACCACCCCGTCCATCGTGGCCTTCACGGACAAGGAGCGCCTGATTGGCGAGATAGCCAAACGCCAGAGCGTGACCAACCCCGAGAAGACCATTTACGCCATCAAGCGCCTCATGGGCCGCCAGTACGACGCCCCGGAGGTCAAAAAGTGGCGCGAGCACTGCCCGTACAAAATCGTTGCGGGGAAGAACGGCGACGCCTGGGTTGAAATCGCCGGCAAGAAGTACAGCCCGCCCGAAGTCTCCGCCTTTATTCTGCAAAAGCTGAAGAAGGACGCCGAGACCTACCTGGGCGAGCCCGTCACCGAGGCCGTCATCACCGTGCCCGCGTACTTCAACGACTCGCAGCGGCAGGCCACCAAGGACGCCGGCAAGATCGCCGGCCTTGAGGTCAAGCGCATCATCAACGAGCCCACGGCGGCCAGCCTTGCCTACGGCATGGACCGGAAGAAGAACGAAAAGATCGCCGTGTACGACCTGGGCGGCGGCACGTTCGATATCTCCATCCTCGAGGTGGGCGACAACGTCGTGGAAGTGCGCGCCACCAACGGCGACACCTTCCTCGGCGGCGAGGACTTCGACCAGCGCGTCATCCAATACCTCGTCGAGGAGTTCAAGCGCGACAACGGCATCGACCTCGCCAAGGACCGCATGGCCCTGCAGCGCCTGAAGGAAGCCGCGGAAAAAGCCAAGCAGGAGCTCTCCTCCACCATGGAGACCGAGATCAACCTGCCCTTCATCACCGCCGACCAGAACGGCCCCAAGCACCTCATGGTCAAGCTCTCCCGCGCCAAGCTGGAGCAGCTTGTCATGGATCTGGTCGAGGGCAGCATCGGCCCCTGTAAAAAGGCGCTGGCCGACGCCGGCCTCTCCGCCCGCGACATCGACGAGGTGGTGCTGGTTGGCGGCATGACCCGCATGCCCCTTGTGCAGCAGAAGGTGGGCGAGTTCTTCGGCAAAGAGCCCAACCGCTCCGTCAACCCGGACGAGGTCGTGGCCATGGGCGCGGCCATCCAGGGCGGCATCCTCGCGGGCGACGTGAAGGACGTGCTGCTGCTCGACGTGTCCCCGCTTTCGCTGGGCATTGAGACCATGGGCAGCGTGTTCACCAAGCTCATTGAGCGCAACACCACCATCCCCACGCGCAAAAGCCAGGTGTTCACCACCGCGGCCGACAGCCAGCCCTCGGTGTCCATCCACGTGCTCCAGGGCGAGCGCCCCATGGCCAGCGACAACATGACGCTGGGCCGCTTCGAGCTCACCGGCATTCTGCCCGCACCGCGCGGCGTGCCGCAGATCGAGGTCACCTTCGACATCGACGCCAACGGCATCGTCAACGTGTCCGCCAAGGACACCGGCACCGGCAAGGAGCAGTCCATCCGCATCACCGCGTCCAGCGGCTTGTCCGAGACGGACATCGAACGCATGGTGAAGGACGCCGAGGCCCACGCCGAGGACGACAAGAAGAAGCAGGCCCTCATCGAGGCGCGCAACCAGGCCGACAGCCTCGTCTACAGCACCGAAAAGAGCCTGCACGACATCGGCGACAAGGTCGATCCCGTGCTCAAGGGCGATCTGGAATCCAAGATCGAAGCCGTCAAGAAGGCCCTGGAGACCGAGGACGCCGACGCCATCAAGGCCGCGGCCGAGGAGCTGGCCCAGAGCAGCCACAAGCTGGCCGAGCAGCTTTACGCCCAGAAGGGAGGCGATGCCGGAGCCGGTGCGGCCGGCGGCGCGGCTGGCGGCCCTGCGGGCGGCGAGCAGTCCAAGCCCGCCGACGACAACGTGGTGGACGCGGACTACACCGAAGTCAAATAACGCGCGCCACCGGGCGGCTTGCCTTGCACGGCGAGACAGCTTACCCTATCCCGGCCTGCGGACCTTCGCGGGCCGGGATTTTTTATGCACCAGCGGGAGGCCAGAAGCATGAAAGCGATCATGACCCAGCGTCCGGCACGCCGCCGCGTCGCGCGCCTGTGGGCGCTGGCCCTCGTTGCCGCGACGGCGTTGCTGACCACGGGCTGCATGGAGCTGAACGTGCCGCAGCCCTCGTCGCAGGCGGTGCAGCAACCAAGCGAACAAACCACGGCGGATCTCGCGGCCGAGGCGGAGGGATTTTGGAAGGGCGGCGATTGGCCACGGGCCGAACTGCTCTACTCCCGCCTGCTGGAGCGCGGCGACATCAACCATGACGAGCACTTGCAGGCCCTGGACCGTCTGGCGCAAAGCGCCTTCAAAAACCGGCATTACCATCAGGCGCGGCATGCCCTGGACATGCGCGCCGGCGCGGACCAAAGCGTGCTGGCCACCTGGCCCTGGCACGACCTGTACCTCAAGACCCTCATGGCCCTGGGCCGCGCGGACCTGCTGGACGCGCACCAGGCCTGGATAATGGCCCATACCGAGCTGCCCTATGTGGTGCGCTGCCGCGCCATCATGGCCTTTGCCGAATACGCGGCCCAAAGCGGCGACGCCGTGCGCGCGCTGAACCTGCTGGCGGACATCCACCGGCAGGCTCCGGACGTGGCCGCCAGCGCCTGGCTGGAGGGCGCCTTCGCCGCCAATCTGCGCGAACTGCCGGACGACCGCTTCGCCGCCCTTTCACGGCAGGTCGGCCCACGGCCGCAAAACATCTTCCCCCACGCCCTTATCCAGCGTGAGGCCGCGCGCAGAGGCCGGCAAGGCGCCCGCCTCTCCCCGGCGGCGTCAACGCCAAGCGCCCGCGCGGGACTGACCGGAGGTGGCACGTTGCTGGCGCAGAACGCCACGCGTCTGCAAAGCGCCGGTTCGGATCAGCCGGCCGCGCTGCTGCCCAGGCAAACCACCGTGAGTCTGGCGCTGGTGCTGCCCCTCACCGGGCGTTTCGCCGCCACCGGGCAAAAGGTGCTGCGCGGTGCCAGCGCGGCGCGCAAGATTCTGGCCGCGAAAGGCCGCAACCTCGAAATCAAGGTCATCAACACCGAGGCTTCGGACTGGCGCGCCCAACTCGCCGCCCTGCCGCCGGGCGTGGCCGTGGTCGGCGGGCCGCTGCTCGCCCCGGACTCCATGCGCGCCCTGCAGGCCGACGGCACCCTTGGACGGCGCGCCGTGTTCGCCTTTCAGCCCGACCTTGGGACCATACGGGAAGGCCGGCAGGCGTGGCGCTTCTACCCCAGCCTCAAAGATCAGGCGCGCGCGCTCATCGACCTCACCGCCGAGGGTCTGGGCATCCGCTCCGTGGCCGTGCTGGCCCCGCGCGACCACTACGGCCAGCGCATGGCCGAGGTTTTTCAGACCGAGGCGCGCGCGCGCGGCCTGCGCGTGGCCGGCAGCGAAACCTACCCCCCCGACGATCACCCGCGCTGGATGCAGAGCGTGAGCCATCTTCTCAAGGTGCCGGACGGTTTTCGCCACAACAAGAACATGCCCCTGCCCATGCCGGACTTCGGCGCGGTGTTTCTGCCCGAGGACTGGAGCCAGGCCGAAATGCTGACCTCTGACTTCTACTTCTTTGAGGGCCAGCAGCTGCTCTTCCTCGGCACGGATCTTTGGAGCGTGGGGCTGGACAACGCCAAGGACATTGACGACACGTATTTCCAGCACGCCGCCTGCCCCGGGGCGTGGTGGCCGGAAACGGTTGGCGCACGCGCCCTGCAGACCGTGCTCGATGGACAAAAGCAAGGGCAGCAGGCCGATTTCTGGGTGGCGCTCGGCTACGACTTCGTGCGCCTGGCCGACAGACTGGCCCTTGGCCCGGGCTGGACCCCTGCGGAGGTCAACGCCCGCCTTGCGGCCTTGTCCGGCCTGGACTACAGCATGGCCCCGGTGCTGTGGAGCGCGGACGGCGTGGCCAAGCAGAAGCTGTACGTGTTCACCCCGCGCAAGGAGGGCAAGGCCCTGGTGGACGTGCCCACCATGCGCGAAAGCATCGACAAGGCGCGGGACCGCCGCGAGCATCGCGTAGGCGCCGCGCGTGAAACGCAGAAGAGCAGAAGAAGCGCCGCCGCACGCGACGCCAAGGAATAAGGAGCGCGCATGAAGATCAGTTCCGAGGAAGTGGCCAAGGTGGCCCGCCTGTCCAGGCTCGACCTGACGCAGGAGAAGACCGAGCAGTACGCCGCGCAGCTGGGCGACATTCTTGGCTACATGGACAAGCTCGCCGAGCTCGACACGACGGATGTGGAGCCCCTGTACACCCCGGTGGGCCAGGTGAGCGTCATGCGCGACGATGTGGTCAAAAAGGACTACGCCCGCGAGGATATTTTGAAAAACGCCCCCGAGACCGACGGCGCCTTCTTCATCGTGCCGCGCATCGTTTAATCCCCCATACGGAAACGAACATGTCCGAAATCTCCACTCTCTCCCTGTCCGAGGTCCGCGCCCGGCTCGCGGACAAGTCCGTCAGCGCCACGGAGGCCACCGAGTCCGCCCTGGCGCGCATTACGGCCACCGAGCCCAAGGTCCGGGCCTTGCTCTCCGTGCAGGCCGACGAGGCCCGCGCCCTGGCGAAGAGCCTCGACGCGGCCGGCCCCGATCCGGCCAAACCCCTCTGGGGCGTGCCGCTGGTCATCAAGGACGTGCTGGCCGTAAAGGACGCGCCCACCACCTGCGCCTCAAAAATGCTGGAGAATTTCCGCCCCGTGTACGACGCCACGGCCGTGGCCAAGCTCAAGGCCGCCGGCGCGGTGCTGTTGGGCAAGGCCAACATGGACGAATTCGCCATGGGCTCCACCACGGAAAACAGCGCCTACTTCGCCACCAAGAACCCCTGGGACCTCTCGCGCGTGCCCGGCGGCTCCAGCGGCGGCTCGGCGGCGTCCGTCGCGGCCTGCCAGGCCTACGGCGCGCTCGGCACGGACACTGGCGGCTCCATTCGCCTGCCCGCCAGCTTCTGCGGCATCGTGGGCCTCAAGCCCACCTATGGCCGCGTGTCGCGCTTCGGCATGGTGGCCTTCGGCTCCTCGCTCGACCAGATCGGCCCCATGACGCGCACGGCGGAGGACGCCGCGCGCATCCTGCAGGTCATCGCCGGACCCGACGGCCGCGACTCCACCTCCGTGGACGCGCCCGTGCCCGACTACGTGGGCGCGCTGGCCGAGCGCGGCGACCTCAAGGGGCTCACCATCGGCCTGCCTGCGGAATACTGGGACGAGGGCCTCTCCCCCGAGGTCGCCGAGGCCTGCTCCGCGGCCGTCAAAAAGGCCGAGGAACTGGGCGCAACGACCAAGCGCGTCAATCTGAAGCTCTCGCAGTACGCCATCGCGGTCTACTACATCATCGCCACGGCCGAGGCGAGCTCCAACCTGGCCCGTTTTGACGGCGTGCGCTACGGCTACCGCGCCAAGAACGTGGAAAGCCTCATGGACATGTACGTGCGCAGCCGCACCGAGGGGTTTGGCGACGAGGTGCAGCGGCGCATCATCCTGGGCACCTACGTGCTCTCCTCCGGCTATTACGACGCATACTACCGCAAGGCCGCGCAGGTGCGCCGGCTCATCCGCCAGGACTTCGAGGCGGCGCTCTCCGAGTGCGACGTGCTGCTCGGCGCGGTGTGCCCCACCACGGCCTTCAAGGTGGGCGCAATGACCAGCGACCCCCTGCAAATGTACCTCATGGACATCTTCACCATCAGCACCAACCTGGCGGGACTGCCGGGCATGAGCCTGCCCGTGGGCCTGGGCCGCGAGAGCGGCATGCCCGTTGGCCTGCAAATCACCGGCCGGGCCTTTGACGAGGCCAGGATGCTGCAACTGGCCGCCGTGCTCGAAAAGAACGTGCCCGCAACCGGCCGGCCCCTGGTGTAGGGAACGCTCATGCCCGTCACCCTGGTCAGCATCCTCAAGGGACGCAGCGCCGGCGAAAAGCACGCCCTCATGGAGGCTGTGCAGGCGGCCATAAGCACAACACTTGGCCTGCCCCCGCACGACCGCAACCTGCGCCTCTGCGCGCATGGCCGGGACGAATGGCTGCTGCCCGAGGGCGCGACGGACAAATACGTGCTGGTGGAGATTGCGCTGTTCGCCGGACGCGCGGCCGAGACCAAGGGCCGGCTCTACACGGCCATTGTCGAGCGCCTCGCCACTGTCGGCGTTGGCAAAAGCGACGTGTTCATCCGCGTCATCGACCAGCCGCGCGAGAACTTCGGCATCCGGGGCGGGCAACGCGCCGATCTGGTGCAGCTGGGCTACGAAGTGAAAGTATAGCCCTGCCGACTGCTAAAAATAAGGCCCGGCCCGGAGCAGCAACTCCGGGCCGGGCCTTTTTGTTCGGAACCAGCGGCATCTATGCGCGGGAGAGCCGGGCTCAGTGCCGCAGACAGTTTTGGCAAACCCCGCCGAAGCGGATCTCAGCCGAGTCCACGCGCATGGGCAGGCGGGCGAGCAATTCCGCCAGGCCCTCGTCCAGGGCGTGGGAGTCCAGGCATTCCGTTTGGCCGCAGCGCGAGCACGTGAAGTGCGCATGCCCCGCCGGCCCGCCGTGCAGACAGTAGCGGAAGGCGCGCTCGCCGGCGTTGTGCCGCGTGGCCACATGCCGCTCCACCAGCAAGTCGAGAATGCGGTACAGAGTGACGCGATTCATGCGCGCCCCCAAGGGCTCCAGCAGCTCCTGGGGCGTCACGGGCCGGCCCGCCTCGGTAAGCGCCTGCACCACCAGCAGCCGTTTGGCCGTGGCGGAAAGTCCCGCCCGTATGAGCAACTCCTTGGCGTCCATGTCGCGCGCATCCTCCCTTGCGGGTTACTGTAGCGCCTGTCGGAACGCCTTGGCAACGTTCACCAGATTGACCTCCCAATTGGCGGCCAGGGGGTCGGCCACCACAAGGCGTCCGCCAATGGCCTTGGCGATGGTCGTGGCCGAACGCTGGCTCATCTCCGGCTGCACGAACACGACCTTGACGCCCTTGGCCTTGGCCTGGCTGATGATGGCGCCCAGCCGCTTGGGCGAAGGCTCCTTGCCCTCATACTGGATTGCGGTCTGGATCAGGCCGTAGTCGCGGGCGAAGTAGCCCCAGGCCGGGTGGAACACCAGGAAGGTGCGGTGATTCGCCGACACGCCCGCGAACTGCGCCTTGATCTGCGCGTCCACGGCGTCAATCTCCTTGAGATAGGCGCGCAGGTTGGCGGCATAGGCCTTGGCGTGCGCGGGGTCGGCCTTGGAAAAGGCCTCGGCGATTTTCGTCGCCATCTGCCGCACCTGCGAGGGAGCCACCCAAATGTGCGGATCCATCTCCGGCTCCTCGTGTCCGCCCTTGCCCATGTGGTGAGGCTCCTCGTGCTCCTCGTGGTGCTCGGGCATGACCATCTTCCGCAGCCCAGCGTCCAGAGGCACAAAGACCATGCGCGAGTTCGCGCCCTTGAGCCGCGCCTGCCAAGCCTCTTCGAACTCAAGACCCGTGGACAGGTACACCGCAGCCGCCGAAATGGCGCGCATCTGCGAGGGTTTGGGCTCGTAAGTATGCGCGTCCGCGCCAGCGGGCACCAGCACAGTGGTCTGGATGAGGTCGCCGCCGATCTTCTGGGCGAAGTGCTCCACAGGGGCAACACCGACGGCCACCTGCATCCGCCCGGCCATGGCGAGACCCGGCAAGGCGCAACACATCAGCATAGCACAAAGAATTCCAAACAATTTTCTCATTGCGTAGGCTCCTGGTTTCAGCTACACCCCTGGCGGTGCAACTCTGTTGCACAGAGATTTGCAACAAAGTTGCATAACATGTCAAGAGCAAAATGCCGACGGAATCAGGCGGAACCAGATGGACCAAAGCGCATTCTCCATCTTCGCGGCCATCGTCTCCTCCATTGTGCTGGAGGCTTCCCCTTTTCTGCTGCTGGGCTCGCTGCTTTCCGCCGTGCTGGCCGTGTACGTGGGCGATGGCGCGCTGACGCGCCTGTCACGGCGTGGGCTGCCCGCGCAAATCGGCATGGGGCTTGTGGCCGGACTCATTCTGCCCACCTGCGAATGCGGCGTGGTGCCGGTGACGCGCCGGTTGCTGAACAAGGGCGTACCGCCGGGAGCGGCCGTTTCCTTCATGCTTGCCGCCCCGGTGGTGAACCCGGTGTGCCTGGCCGCAACGTGGGTGGCCTTTCAGGGCGACTGGCGCATGGTTGCCTGGCGCGCGGCGCTGGTGATGGTCCCCGCCGCCGCGGTGGCCTGGGTGCTGGGCGGGACGCAACGCGCGGACCTGCTGCGTCCCACGCTGGCCATGGCGAACCAATCGGACAACGGCTGCGGTTGCGCCTGCGGGCATGAACATGAGGCGCAACATGACCACGGACGGCACGGCTTTCTGCGGGGACTGCCGGAGGTGCTGCGCCTTACCGGCCTGGAATTCCTGGACATGGCGCTGTTTCTCATCGCCGGCGCGCTGGCCGCGGGGGCCTTCAAGGCCTTCCTGCCGCAAAGCTGGCTCGGGCTCGTCTCCGGCAACCTGTGGCTGGCGGTGCCCGCGCTCATGCTGCTGGCCGTGCTCATCAGCATCTGCTCCGAGGCGGACGCCTTTGTGGCCGCAAGCCTGTCCATGTTTCCGCGCCCGGCCCTGCTCGCCTTTCTGACCCTTGGCCCCATGCTCGACCTCAAGCTCATGCCGGCCTTCCTCTCGGTGTTCAAGCGGCGGCCCGCGCTGGTGGTCATCACTCTGCCCGCGCTGACCATCTTCGTCCTTTGCATCAGCCTGGGCCTCACCGGGGTGATCAGATGAGCGCCTCCACCCTCCACGACGGCCGCACTGGATGGTACGCCAGTTTCCGCGCCGGGCTGCCGGACCGCCTCGACGGGCTGTGCCTGCTCGGCCTGGGGGCCTTCATGGCCGCGTTGGCGCGCTCGCGGCTGTACTGGAACTTTTTGAACCCCAAGTTCAGCCACCTCACGCTCACGGCGGGCGCGCTGCTGTGCCTTGCCGCCCTGCCTCCGCTGCTGCGCCCCCGCCCCGGCCGGGAGACGCCAGGCCGGTTGGCGCGGCAGACATTCCTCGCGCTGTTCCTCGCCCTGGCGGTGCTGGCCTGGCGCGACGCGGCGCTCGAATCCGCGCCCTCGGGCTCCGGCGCGTTTGATCCCGCCCCACACGCCGACGCAGCGGCCGCGCCAAATGCCGACGTTCCGGTGGACCTGAACCCAGTGGTGGGCAACGTGCCATACGTGCGGCTGAACCTCGCCGAGCTGTACATCATGGTCGACAAAGGCCGCAAAGACTACCCCGCCCACTTCGCCCTGCGCGCGGAGGTCATGCGCGCCCCGAGGTTGGGTGAGCACGGCTACGTGCTGCTGCGGCGGGTGGCCGTGGTGTGCTGTCTGGCCGACAGCCTGGACCTGCGTTTCCTCACGCGCGGGCAGGCCGGGGCCGAGGTGGATACGCTGAAGGACGGCGATTGGGTGGAGGTCTATGGCCGGCTGGAGGCGCTCAAAGGCGCGGACGCCGGCCTGCCCAAGCTCGCACCACGCGGCGAGGGGCCGGGGTTGGCCATCACCAATCCCAAGTTCCGCATCCAGGCCGAGCACGTGGAGCGCATCAAGGGCGCGGACTTCCCATATCTCTTCGAGTTCCGCGAGAAGGAACCCTTCGCCTGGTAAGGCGCGCGCTTCGGCGCGCATGAAACGCAAAAAAAGGGGGCCGCAGGCCCCCTTTCGTTTTGGATGGTTTCGACCGGCCGCGCGGCTACATGTTCGCCAGCACGGCGTCGCCCATGGCCGTGCAGCCCACAAGCTTGCAGCCTTGCTCGCGGATGTCGCCCGTGCGATAGCCCTGGGCCAGGGTCTTCTGCACGGCGGCCTCAATGGCGCCGGCGGGCTCGGCCATGTCGCCAGTCTTCTCGGTGGCGCTGTAGCGCAACAGCATGGCCACACTGAGGATGGTGGCCAGCGGATTGGCCTTGTCCTGCCCGGCGATGTCCGGCGCGGAGCCGTGGATGGGCTCGAAGATGCCGGGATTCTTCTCGCCCACGCTGGCCGAGGGCAGCATGCCGATGGAGCCGGTGATGACGCTGGCCTCGTCGGACAGGATGTCGCCGAACAAATTCTCGGTGACGATGACGTCGAACTGCGAGGGGTCGCGCACCAGCTGCATGGCCGCGTTGTCCACGTACAGGTGGGAGAGCTCCACCTCCGGGTAGTCCTTGGCGACTTCCAGCACAATCTCGCGCCACAGACGCGAGACGTCGAGCACGTTGGCCTTGTCCACGCTGCACAGCTTCTTGCGGCGCTTCATGGCGGCCTCGAAGCCGACCTTGGCGATGCGCCGGATCTCGTGCTCGGAATAAATCATGTTGTTATAGCCCACACGCTCGCCGTCGCGCACCTCGACGCCCTTCGGGGTGCCGAAGTACGCGCCGCCGGTCAGCTCGCGCACCACCAGCAGGTCTATGCCGCGGGCCACAATGTCGGGCCGGAGGTAGCAGGCGTGCTTGAGCTCCTGAAACAGGCTGGCGGGGCGCAGGTTGGCGAACAGCCCAAGAGCCTTGCGGATGCCGAGCAGCCCGCGTTCCGGGCGAATGGCCGGGTCGATGGCATCCCACTTGGGGCCGCCCACGGCGCCCAGCAGCACGGCGTCGGCCGCCTGGCAGAGCTTGACCGTGGCTTCGGGCAGGGGGCCGCCCGTGGCGTCGATGGCGCAGCCGCCGATGAGGGCCTCCTCGGTCTCAAACGTGGTGCCGTACTTCTCGGTCACGCGGTCCAGCACGCGCAGGGCCTGGGCCACTATCTCCTTGCCGATGCCGTCGCCGGGCATGACACAGATTTTCATATGCGTATCGCTCCTTACTGCTTCTTTTCCGCCAGGCGCTTCCTGACGTAGGGCACCAGGCCGCCGGCGTCGAGCAGCTCCTGCATGAACGGGGGCACCTTGGCGCAGATGATGGTCTCGCCGGTGGTGAAGTTTTTGATGCTTCCGGCCTCGGTGTCCACCTCCAGCTTGTCGCCGTCGCTGAACTTATCGATGTCGTTGCCCACTTCCAAAAGCACCAGCCCCATATTAAAGCCGTTGCGATAGAAGATGCGGGCGAAGCTTTTGGCCACCACCACGGGAATGCCCGCGCCAAGAATGGCTATGGGCGCGTGCTCGCGGCTGGAGCCGCAGCCGAAGTTCTCGCCCGCGACCATGATGTCGTTCTGATGCACGCGCTTGACCCAGCCTGGCTCAAGCCCTTCCATGCAGTTGGAGCCAAGCACCTTGGTGTCCGTTGTCACCAAAAAGCGCGCGGGGATAATGGCGTCGGTGTCGATGTGCGCCCCGACCTTGTGCGCATTGCCGTTGACCAGCATACTCTTCTCCTTCTCTCGCGCTACAGCTTCGCGGGGTTCGTGATGACGCCGGTGACGGCGCTGGCCGCGGCTACAGCCGGACTGGCCAGATAGACCTCGCTCTCGAGGCTGCCCATGCGGCCGCGGAAGTTGCGGTTGGTGGTGGAGATGCAGCGCTCCCCACCGGCCAGAATGCCCATGTGGCCGCCCAGGCAGGGGCCGCAGGTGGGCGGGCCGACAACAGCGCCGGCATCCATGAAGATGCTGAACAGCCCCTCGTCCATGGCCTGCCGCCAGATTTTGGGCGTGGCGGGCAACACGATGCAGCGCACGCCCTTGGCCACTTTGCGGCCCTTCAAAATGCTCGCGGCCACGCGCAAGTCCTCTATGCGGCCGTTGGTGCACGAACCGATGACCGCCTGATCCACCACAAGGTCGCCCAGCTCGTCCACGCCGCGTACGTTCTCCGGCAGATGCGGACAGGCCACCTGCGGGGACATGCCGGAAATGGACAGGGTCAGGTCCTGTTCGTACACCGCGCCCGCGTCGGCCTTGAGGGGCTTATCGCCCGTGCGGCCGGCGGCCCGGCAGTAGGCCAGCGTCTTTTCATCGGCCGGGAACAGGCCCACCTTGCCGCCAGCCTCAATGGCCATGTTGGCCATGGTCATGCGGCCCTCGATCGAGAGATCGTCGATGACCGAACCGCAGAATTCCAGCGCCCGGTACAACGCCCCGGAAACGCCAATGCGCCCGATGAGGCGCAGGATGAGGTCCTTGGCGCCAACGAAGGGCTCCAGCTTGCCCTCAAAGGCCACGCGGATGGTGGGCGGCACCTTGAACCAGGTTTCGCCAAGGGCCATGCCGCCGGCGATGTCCGTGGAGCCCATGCCGGTGGCGAAAGCGCCCAGACCGCCATAGGTGCAGGTGTGGCTGTCCGCGCCAATGACCACGTCGCCGGGGCCGACAAGGCCGAGCTCGGGCAAAAGCGCGTGCTCCACGCCCACGTTGCCGCCCTCGTAGTAGTGCGTCACGCCCGCCTCGCGGGCGAACTCGCGCACCACCTTCACCTGCTCGGCGGAGGCGATGTCCTTGTTCGGGGTGAAGTGGTCGCACACCAGCGCCACCTTGTCGCGGTCGAACACGCCGGCCGCGCCCATGGCCTTGAAGCTCTTGATGGCGAGCGGCGCGGTGATGTCGTTGGCTAAAACCAGCGACAGGCGGCAGTTGACGATCTGCCCGGCGCCGGAGATTTCCTCATCCGTGTGCGCCTGCAGGATTTTTTCGGCTAAAGTGTGGGACATTCGACTTTCTCCTCTCTCATTTTCTCCAAACGGTTGAGCGCGTTGATGAACGCCATCGCGCTGGCCACGAGGATGTCCTCGTTGGTGCCACGGCCCACGGCGCTCTTGTCACCGTGCAGAATGCGCACGGTCACGGTGGCCTGGGCGTCGGTGCCGCCGGTGACGGCGTTGATCTGGAAGCGGTCAAGGGCGGGAGCATAGCCCACCATTTCGCCGATGCATTTAAACAGCGCGTCCACCGGCCCTTCGCCAAAGGCCGAGTGGCGTTTTTCCTCAACGACCTTTTCACCGTCAAGCACCTGCAGCACCATGGCCGCGTGGGGCGGCACGCCGTGCGTGCCGGAGAACACACTCATGTCCTTCATGCGATACCTGTCGCGGCGGCGGTAGACCTTCTCCAGCACCAGCGCCTCAACATCCTCGTCGAACACGCGCTCCTTCTTGTCCGCAAGCTCCTTCACGGCGGCGAACACCACGCCGAGCTGCTGCTCGTCCAGCGAGTAGCCCAACTCCACAAGTTTGGACTTGATGGCGTGACTGCCGGAGTGCTTGCCAATGACCATGTCCGTGCCCTTGCGGCCCACGGACTCCGGCGTCATGATCTCGTAGGTGAGCGGATTCTTGAGCATGCCGTCCTGGTGGATGCCGGACTCGTGCGCGAAGGAGTTGGTGCCCACAATGGCCTTGTAGGGCGGAATGGGCTGACCGATGATCTGCGCGAGCCTGCGGCAGCTGGGATACAGCTGCGTGGTTTTGACGCCGCACTCCACCTTATACAACTCGTGGCGCGTGTGCAGGGCCATAACCAGCTCCTCAAGCGAGGCGTTTCCCGCGCGCTCGCCAATGCCGCAAAGGGTCACCTCGGCCTGGCGCGCCCCGGCGCGGATGGCGGAAAGGCTGTTGGCCACGGCGAGCCCAAGGTCGTTGTGGCAATGCACGCTGAACACGGCCTTGGCGCTGTTGGGCACATTTTTGAGCAGGTAGGCGATGAGCTCGCCGAACTCGAAGGGCTGGGCGTAGCCCACGGTGTCGGGGATGTTGACCGTGGTGGCGCCGGCGTTGATGACGACCTCGCACACCTTGGCCAAAAACTCCCAGTCCGAGCGGGAGGCGTCCTCCGCGCTGAACTCCACATTGGAGGTGAGGCTGGCGGCGTGTTTGACCGCCGCCTCGGCCATGGCCAGCACTTCCTCGCGCGTCTTGCGCAACTTGTGGGCCATGTGGATTTCGCTGGTGGCGAGGAAGGTGTGGATGCGCGGATGCGCGGCGTCCTTGATGGCGTCCCAGCCGCGGTCGATGTCCTTGGTGAGCGCGCGGCACAGGGCGGCCACCTGGATGTTCTGCACCGCGCCGGCAATGGCCTGCACGGCCTCGAAATCGCCCTGGCTGGCGGCGGGGAAGCCCGCCTCGATGATGTCCACGCCGAGGGCCTCAAGCTGGCGGGCCAGCCCGAGCTTCTCCTCAAGGTTCATGGTGGCGCCGGGAGACTGTTCACCGTCGCGGAGCGTGGTATCGAAAATGTATACGTGATCAGACATGGTTCCTCCTTAAGAAGAGTTTGTCAGAATATCCGGTTCGCCGGTCACTTGCAAGAATGTCAAAACACGGGTGTCGCGGGCGTTTGCCCGCAAGGGGGAACGTCCCAAAAGGAAGCAGCTCAAGCCGAATATGGATGAAAGCGAGGGGCGCTCGGCTTACGAGATCTGTTCCTTATGGGACTCTCGTAGGAGCTTGGAGCTGCGGGGAGATAGGATGAAAATGGTGTAGATGGGGCCGCTGATGATGTAGCCCAGGAAGAAGAGAAAGCCCAACATCTTGGGACGCGAGGCCACCATGACGAAGAGCAGGATGACCGTGACCATGGAGCTGAAGGGATGGGCCTTGATGAACCCGTATTCCTTGAACGAGGCGTAGCGCATGGTGCTCACCATGAGGAAGGAGAGCACGTACACGAGCACGAGGCTGACCGTGGGCAAAACGGAAGTGAGCCAGGACTCCGGCAGATAGGGCGAGAAAAGCACAAGGGTGGCCAGCGTGCTGGCCTGGGCCGGAATGGGCAGGCCGATGAAGAACTTCTTGCTGGTTACGGCCGCCTGCACGTTGAAACGCGCCAGCCGCAAGGCCCCGCACGCCACAAGCAGGAACGAGGCCATGAGCCCCAGGGTGCCGAACTCCGAGAGCTGCCACTGATACATCAGCAACCCCGGCGCGGCGCCAAAGGCCACCAGATCCGCCAGGGAGTCGAACTGCACGCCGAACTCGCTGGTGGTGTTGGTGAGCCGCGCGACTTTGCCGTCCAGGCCGTCGAACAGGCACGAGCCCAAAATGCACAACGCCGTGTTCTCGAAGTTACCCTCGATGGCCCAAATCATCCCCAGAAAGCCCAAAAACAGGCTCGCTGTGGTGAAGAGGTTCGGCAGAATGTACACGCCTTTATGGCGGGGCAAAGCCCTTTCCTTGGCCATTGGAACTCCCGGATGCTCCGGCTTTTGCTATTTGCGAACCGCGATGGCGGTCTCGCCCGCGCGGACGGTTTCGCCCACGTACACCTTCACAGCATAGCTATCCGGAAGGTAGAGGTCAACTCTGGAGCCGAACTTGATAAGCCCGAAGCGCTCGCCCCGGCGCAGGATGTCGCCCGGCTCCGCCCAACACACGATGCGCCGCGCGATGAGCCCCGCTATCTGCACAATGGTGAAGCGGTCGGCCCCGCGTCCCATGACAACGATGTTGCGCTCGTTGTCGGTGCTGGCCTTGTCCAGGCTGGCGTTGAAAAACTTGCCGGGAATGTAGCGGATGAGCTCCACGCTGCCTTCCACCGGGGCGCGGTTCACATGCACGTCGAACACGTTCATGAACACGCACACAACCTGCCGCACCTGGCCGGAAATAGGATCGGGCGCGAAGTCCACCTTGACCACCCGTCCGTCGGCCGGAGAAATCACGGCGTCCAGATCCTCTGGCGCCACGCGCTCCGGATCGCGGAAGAAGTGCACCACCAGACAGGTGAGGACAAACAGCACGAGGGCGAGAAGCCACCAGCCCATGGCTGCAAAAACCAGGGTGGCGAAGACGAAAAGGCCTATGGACGGCAGTCCCTCAAGGCTGAGTCCAATGGTCGGTTTACGCATGGGCGGCTGCTCCTGAAAGTTTGGATCCCGGAACGACTTGACGGCATTCACCTACCCGCCATTGCCCGGCAGGTCAACAGCGGCATGTTTTGCCTTTCGCGTCGGGCGGGGGTATTTTACGTGCAAATATATTGAACGCTCCAGCAACCGCACAAGGAGGTCGAAATGGACGTGCTTGAAGCCATTCACACCCGCCGCAGCATTCGCAAGTTCACCCCCCAGCCCGTAACCGAGGCGCAGGTGACGGCGCTTCTCGCCGCTGCCATGGCAGCGCCCAGCGCCGGCAACCAGCAGGTCTGGCGCTTTGTGGTGGTGCGCGAGCCACAGCGGCTGGAGGCCGTGACCAAAATCAACCCCTACGCGGCCATGGCTCCCAAGGCCCAGCTGGGCATCCTCGTTTGCGGCGACACCCGCGCCGAGAAGTACCCCGGCTACTGGGTCATCGACTGCGCGGCGGCGGTGGAGAACCTGCTGCTGGCGGCCCACGGCATGGGGCTTGGCGCGGTGTGGACGGGAGTCTACCCCAAGCAGGACCGCGTGGCGGGCATGACCGAGCTCTTCGGCGTTCCCGACGGAATCCTCCCGCATTCCTTCATTCCCATCGGCTGGCCCGGGGAGCAGAAGCCGCGCGAGGATCGCTACCGGCCGGATTTCGTCCACCAGGAGCGATTCTGAGGCGGCCGCGCCAAACGCAAAAAAGGGGAGCCGGCGTGTTCGCGCCAGCCCCCCCCCTCTCGCGGAACGTTCGTAAAAGGCGTCTAGCGGCCGATGCCGTAATGCGCCAGGCCAAAGCGGGACAAAAGCTCCGGCTGGTACAGATTGCGGCCGTCGAACACGACCTTGGCGGCCAGCGTGCGCGCCATGCCGGCAAAGTCCGGATTGCGGAACTGGTTCCAGTCCGTCACCACGGCCAACGCGTCCGCGCCGTCAAGCGCCTCGTACTGGCCCGGCGCAAGCTCGGCCAGCGGATTGCCGGCAAGCTCGGCAGCGGCCCGCGCGCCAGCCACGGGATCAAAGGCGCGCACGCGCATGCCCCGCGCCGTGAGCGCTTTGATGATGGCCAGGGCCGGGGCCTCGCGGATATCGTCGGTGTTGGCCTTGAAGGCGATGCCCCACAGGGCCAGCGTCTTGCCGGCCACGCCGCCCAGCGGCTCGAAATGCCGCAGGATCTTCTCGGCCAGCACCAGCTTCTGCCGGTCGTTCACCTGATCAACGGACTCAATGAGCCCGGCGGCGTACCCGGCATCGCGCGCGGTGGCGATAAGCGCCTTCACGTCCTTGGGGAAACACGAGCCGCCGTAGCCCACGCCGGGATAGATGAAGTCGTAGCCGATGCGGTGGTCGGAACCGATGCCGAGGCGCACCTCGGAGACATCCGCCCCCACGCGCTCGCAGATGTTCGCCACCTCGTTGATGAAGCTGATCTTGGTGGCCAGCATGCAGTTGGCGGCGTACTTGGTCATCTCCGCGCTTTTCACGCGCATGATGATGAGCTTTTCGCGGCTGCGGGCGAAGGGCGCGTAAAGAGCCTTAAGCATCTCCGTGCTCTTGGGGTTCTCCGTGCCCACGATGACGCGGTCGGGCTTCATGAAGTCCTTCACCGCGTCGCCTTCCTTCAGAAATTCGGGATTGCTCACCACGTCCACGTCAACGCTGGCCCCGCGCGCGGCCAATTCGCTATCGATGATGCCGCGCACGCGGTCGGCGGTGCCCACGGGCACGGTGGACTTGTTCACCACGATGAGCGGCTTCTCCACCTTCTGGCCTATCTCGCGCGCCACGGCGTCAACGAAGGAGAGGTCGCACACGCCGTCGGCTCCGGAGGGCGTGCCCACGCAGATGAAGGCGAACTCCGCGCCGCCACCGCCGAAGGAGAGGCCCTCCTCCAGGCTGGCGGTGAAGCTCAAACGGCCCTCGTCCGTGTTGCGCCGCACCAAATCCTCCAGACCAGGCTCAAAAATATGGATGCTTCCGGCGCGCAGGGTCGAAACGACCTTCTCGCTTTTGTCCACGCAGCGCACGTGGTTGCCCATCTCCGAGAGGCAGGCGGCGGTGACGAGGCCAACATATCCGGTGCCGACGATGCAAACGTTCATGAAGCGACTCCTGCTGTGTGGTATGCGGCGGTCTTTGACGGCATCGGGGTACCTTCACGGCCGCGCGATGTCAACGCGGAGGTGGGTTCCGGCCATGCCGCTGTTGCCTTTGCACGGGGGAAGGGATACTTAATCACAGGAACAAACCGTTTGGAGGTACCCATGCCCCTTCTCTGCGTCAACGTGGACCATGTGGCCACCCTGCGCCAAGCGCGCCTGGGCCAGGAGCCCGACCCCGTTCTCGGTGCGCACGAGGCCGAGCTGGGCGGCGCGGCCGGCATCATCGTGCACCTGCGCGAGGACCGCCGCCACATTCAGGACCGCGACGTCGAGATTCTGCGCCGCACGGTGAACACCAAGCTGAACCTGGAAATGGCCGCCACGTCCGAAATGCAGCAAATCGCCCTGACCATCGGCCCGGAGAGCGTGTGCCTGGTGCCCGAGAAACGCCAGGAGCTGACCACCGAGGGCGGCCTCAATTGCGCCGGCCGCGAGGGCGAGCTGCAGGTCTTCCTGGCCCCGCTCATTGAGCGCGGCATGACCGCCAGCCTGTTCATCGACGCCGACCCGGCGCAGATTCTGGCCGCCAGCCAAACCGGCGCGCAGTTCATCGAGATCCACACCGGCCATTACGCCAACGCCAAAACCCCGGCCGCCAAAAAGGTCGAGATGGACAAAATCCTCATGGGCATACGCTATGCCCAGGATCTTGGCCTCAAGGTGAACCTGGGGCATGGCCTGGGCTACGTCAACGTGCTGCCCTTCGCGCATGTTCCGGGCGTATGCGAATACTCCATCGGCCACAGCATCATGGCCCGCGCCATCTACGTCGGCATCCGGCAGGCCACGCGCGAAATGGCGGATATCGTCCGCTGCTTCGCGGACTAGCGGAGGCTGACCGTGGTCCTGGGCCTGGGGCTGGACGTGGCGGAACTCGACCGCATCCGCGAGAGCCTGTCCCGCTTCGGGGAGCGCTTTATTTCACGCGTGCTCACACCGGCGGAAGCCGCGAACCTGCCGAAAAACAGACCCGAGGCCTACGTCGCGGCGCGCTTCGCCGCCAAGGAGGCCTGCGCCAAGGCGCTGGGCACCGGCTTCGCCGACGGCGTGACCCTGCACGGCATCGAGGTGCGCAACCTGCCAAGCGGCGCGCCAACGCTGGCCCTGCACGGCCGCGCCCTTGAGCTGGCCCGGGCCATGGGCGCCACGCGCCTGCATCTTTCACTGACCCACGGGCGCGACACGGCCGCGGCCGTCGTTATTCTGGAGGGCTCCCCCCTGTAAGGCCCGGCTCCCGGCAACGCCACAACGCTCTTTGTTGAGGAGGTCACATGTTCGAGCCCCTGCCCACCCCTGTGGAGATGTCCATCTGGGACAAAGCCGCCATTGAGGACTTCGGCCTCAAGCCCGAGCTGCTCATGGAAAACGCCGGGGCCTGCGCCCTGGACGCCCTGCTTGAGGCCTTCGGCCCCCTTGAGGGCGCGCGCGCGCTGCTCATCGCCGGCGGCGGCAACAACGGCGGCGACGCCTTCGCCCTGGCGCGACGCCTCCTCGACGAGGGCGCGACGCCGCTAGTGCTGCACACCAAGCCCCGCGCCGCCTACAAGGCCGAGAGCCGCTACCACATGGATCTGGCCCTGCGAGCCGGCGCGCAGCTGCGGCACATGCCCCTGGCCCGCGCGGAAAAAATGCTGGCCGCCGCCCAACCGCCGGACATCCTCGTGGACGGTCTGCTCGGCACCGGCTTCTCCGGCCAGCTCTCCACGGATGCCGCCGCCTGCGTGGCGGCCATGAACCGCTTGGCGGCGCACGCCTTCGTCCTTGCGTTGGACATTCCCTCCGGCCTGTGCGGCACCACCGGCCTGCCCCGTCCCGACGCCGTGCGCGCGGATTTGACCGTGGCCCTGCACGCCGCCAAGCTGGGCTGCGCCATGCCTCAGGCCGCGCCCTACGTGGGCGCGCTCTGCGCCCGGCCCATCGGCATTCCCCGCGCGGCCGAGACCGCCGCCCCGTCCCGGCAATTTTTGATGACCGCCGGCCTCTATGACCTGCTCAAAACCCCTGCGGCGGACCTGCACAAAGGCAAGGCCGGGCACGTGCTCGTCATCGGCGGGTGCGAGGGGCTCACCGGCGCGGCGCAGCTGTGCGGCCTGGGCGCGTTGCGCGCCGGGGCCGGGCTGGCCACCATAGCCTGTCCGCGCGGCGTGCTGGCCGAGGTCAAGTCCGGCCTGCCGGACATTATGGCCCTGCCCCTGGGGCAGAGCGCGCACTGGACCCCTGACTGCCTGGACGAGCTGTTGCCGCACCTGGGCCGCTTCGACGCCGTGGTCATCGGCCCGGGGCTGGGGCGCGACGCCGGCGCGGCGGAATTTCTGGCCGGGTTCGCCCGCGCCTTCGCCACATATTTCAGCGTGGACATGGGCCGCGCCTGGGCCCCGCCCTGCGTGGTCGACGCCGACGCCCTGTTCCACCTGGCCCAAGCGCCCAAGCTGATGGCCGATCTGCCCAAAAACGCCCTGCTCACCCCGCACCCGGGCGAAATGGCGCGCATCCTTGGCATCGGCATGGGCGAATTGCAGACCGACCGCCCCGCCGCCGCCCGGCGCTTCAGCCAAACGCACCCGCAGGTGCTGGTGCTCAAGGGCGCGGGCACGCTGGTGGGCTTTGAGGGCGTGCTGCACCTGTGCCCCATCGCCGCGCCCAATCTGGCCGTGGGCGGCAGCGGCGATGTCCTCGCCGGGGTCATGGCCGCCTGCCTCGCGCGGGGCATCGCCCCCTTGCAGGCCGCCTGCCTCGCGGTTTATTGGCA
>MNUQ01000158.1:0-10705 GCA_001871085.1 Desulfovibrionaceae bacterium CG1_02_65_16 | reverse complement strand
CCGGGGCAATCTTCCCACGGAGATTGCCCATACCCTGCCACTCGTCCTCAAGGAGCGAACCTCATGCTGAAGGCCATAGACATCATGACCCCGGACCCTGTCACCCTCTCGCCGGACACCGACATCCTCACGGCCGCCAAGCTCCTGCTGGACCGCAAGATCAACGGCGCGCCGGTGGTGGACAAAAAGGGCATGCTTGTGGGCGTGCTGACCCAAAGCGACCTTGTCGCCCAGCAAAAGCAGGTCACCATGCCCTCCATCTTCGCCATGCTCGACGGCTTCATCGCCCTGTCCAGCCGAGAGGACTTCGAACGCGAGATCCACAAGATCGCCGCCACCACCGTGACCGAGGCCATGACCCAGCATCCCAAGGCCGTGACGCCGCAAACGCCCATCGACGAAATCGCCACGGTGATGGTGAACGAAAAGCTGTACACCCTGCCCGTGGTGGACTCGGGCAAGCTCGTGGGCGTGGTGGGCAAAGAGGATATTCTGCGCACCCTGTTGGAGCACCACCACAAGTAGGACGATCCGGTGCGGCTTTACATCCCAGATCAATACGGCACGCTGGCACTGGGCGCGGTGCTTGGTCCGGCCCTTGCCGGCGGCCGCACCGCTTCCGGCGGCCTCGTGCCCTTGCTGCTTTCCGGGCCGCTGGGCTCCGGCAAGACAACGCTGGTGCGCGGGCTTGTGACCGCGCTGCCCGGCGCTGAGCAGGCCGAGGTGTCGAGCCCGAGCTTCAATCTGGTCAACATCTACCCCACCACCCCGCGCGTGGCCCACTTCGACCTGTACAGGGCGGCCGGCGCGGCGGCCGGCTCCGCGCCGGAGGAATATTACGACGCCCTGGAGGCGCAAGATGTTCTGCTGGTGGCCGAATGGGTGGAAAACCTGCCCCGGGCCGACTGGCCGCTGGAGGCGCTGCTGCTCACCTGGCCGCAGATGGCCCCGACGGGAGCGGAACAGGCTGGACGGACGCTCGAAATCAGGGCATGGGGAAAAGCGGCCGCGGACCTGCTTGAAGCGCTGGCGCCGCGCCTCAATACTTGGGAGAAGGAATTTCAGCGATGAACAACATTGTGGTTCAAAAGTTCGGCGGCACCTCCGTGCGCAACCTGGAGTGCATGCAGCAGGTGCTGAACAATGTCCGCCGCCCCCTGGCGAACGGCGACAAGGTCATCGTGGTGCTCTCGGCCATGGCCGGCGAGACCAACAGGCTCATCGCTCTCTCGCGGCAGTGGTCGCAAACGCCCGACCCCGCCGAAATGGACAGCCTCGTCTCTACGGGCGAGCAGATCTCCGTGGCGCTTTTCGCCATGATGGCCAAGGATGCGGGCATCAAGTGCCGCTCGGTCCTGGGTTTCCAAATCCCCATTGAAACCGATAGCTGCTACGGCAAGGCGCGCATCGAGAGCATCGACGACGAGAAGCTCGTGGGCATGCTGGAGAAATACGACGTCCTTGTGGTGGCGGGCTTCCAGGGCGCGGATGACCGCGGGCGCATCACCACCCTTGGCCGCGGCGGGTCCGACACCTCGGCCGTGGCCGTGGCGGCGGCGCTGCATGCCGAAATGTGCGAGATTTACACCGACGTGCCCGGCGTGTTCACCACCGACCCCAACATCTGCGCCGAGGCCAAGAAGCTCGACCGCATCGCCTACGACGAGATGCTGGAGATGGCCAGCATGGGCGCCAAGGTGCTGCAAATCCGTTCCGTTGAATTCGCCAAGAAATACAATGTGGCGGTGCACGTGCGCTCGACCTTTAGCGACGAGCCCGGCACCATCGTCACCCAGGAGGATAAAATCATGGAAGCAGTCCAGGTCTCCGGCGTCGCCTACGACAAGGACCAGGCGCAAGTCACGCTGGTGGGCGTCATCGACGAGCCCGGCGTCTGCGCCTCGATATTCATCCCCATTGCGGAAAAGCAGATTCTCGTGGATATGATCGTGCAGAACCCCAGCCGCGAGGGCCGCACGGACATCACCTTCACCGTGACCCGAGCCGATTTGGACGCCACCCTCAAGCTGATGGAGGGTCTCAAGCAGGAAATCGGCTACAAGGCCCTGCTCTCGGACAAGAGCGTGGCCAAGGTCTCGGTCATCGGCGTGGGCATGCGCAACCACTCCGGCGTCGCCTCCAAGGCCTTCCGCGCCATGCGCGACGAAAACATCAACATCCTCATGATCAGCACCTCGGAGATCAAGCTCTCCTGCCTCATCGAGGACAAATACACGGAGCTCGCGGTGCGCACCCTGCACCAAGCCTTCATCGGCTAACGTACTACAAAAGAAGGGAGACCATGCGTCAGGCCAGCATCTACGACACGACCCTCAGAGACGGCACCCAGGCGGAAGAACTGCACCTCACCACCGAGGACAAAATTCGCATCGCGGGCAAGCTAGACGAACTGGGGATCCACTACATTGAGGGCGGCTGGCCCGGCTCGAACCCCACGGACAAGCAGTTTTTCAAGGAAATCAAGAATTACGCGCTCAAAAACGCCGTCATCTCGGCATTTGGAAGCACGCACAACGCCAAGTGCGCGCCCGAGGCCGACGGCAATTTGAAAGCCATTGTGGAGGCCCAGGTCGAGGCCTCGGCCATCTTCGGCAAAACCTGGGACTTCCACGTGACCAGCGCCTTGCGCGTGTCGCTGCCGCGCAATCTGGAGCTTATCGGCGGCAGTCTGGCCTTTTTGCGTCCCAACGTGCGCGAGCTGTTCTTCGACGCCGAGCACTTCTTCGACGGCTACAAGGCCAACCCGGAGTATGCGCTGGCCTGTCTGAAGGCCGCGCACGAGGCCGGGACCGATGTACTCGTTCTGTGCGACACCAACGGCGGCACACTTCCCGGCGACCTTGGCGAGATTATCCGAAAGGTGCAGGCGGAGCTGCCCGGAGCAAGCCTGGGCATCCACACCCACAACGACTCCGAGCTGGCCGTGGCCAACAGCCTGGAAGCCGTGCGCCTGGGCGCGTCGCAGGTGCAGGGCACCATCAACGGCTACGGCGAGCGCTGCGGCAACGCCAACCTCTGCTCCATCATCCCCAACCTGGAGCTCAAGCTGGGAGTGCGCTGCATCGGCCCGGAAAACTTGAAGAAGCTCACCGGCCTGTCCCTCTACGTGGCGGAGACCGCAAACCAGCGGCCCTTCCCCCGGCAGCCCTACGTGGGCGGCTCGGCCTTCGCCCACAAGGGCGGCATCCACGTAAGCGCGGTGGTCAAAAATCCGCACACCTATGAGCACATTGAGCCGCAGCTTGTCGGCAACTCCAACCGCGTGCTGCTCTCCGACCTGGCTGGCCGCAGCAACATCCTGTTCAAGGCGCGCCAATACGGCTACGACCTGGACAAGGACGACCCGGCCGTGCTGGACCTGCTGGCCGAGCTCAAAAGGCGCGAGGCCGAGGGCTATGAATACTCCGTGGCCGAGGCCAGCTACGAGATTCTGTTCTTCCGCATGATGGGCTGGAGCAAGCGCTATTTCCAGATGCTGAACTACCGCGTGCTCGACGCCGTCAACGACGACAAGGAGCCCTTCAGCGAGGCCACGGTGATGTTGCAGGTGCGCGGCGAGGTGGCCCACACCGCCGCAACGGGGCACGGTCCGGTGAACGCGCTGGACGTGGCCCTGCGCCGGGCGCTGGAGCCCTCGTATCCCAACCTGCGCCAAATGCGCCTGCTGGACTTCAAGGTGCGCGTCATGTCCATGGCCAACAAGGACGGGGGCACCGCCTCCTACGTGCGCGTGCTCATTGAATCGGGCGACCGGCACAACCGCTGGACCACGGTGGGCGTGTCGCACAACATCATCGAGGCCAGCTGGCAGGCCCTTGTGGATTCGCTGAACTACAAGCTCTTCAAGGACGATCCGCAGAAGTGGCCCAAGCCCGGCGGCAAGCACGACGCCGCGCCCGCCCAGGACGCCAGGAAGAGCTGATGCCGGCAAACGCAAGCGGCATGCCTGGACGGCGCATCACCGTTTTGTGCGACAATGAGTCCGGCCGCGACGACTGCGGCTGCGAGTGGGGCCTCTCCCTGGCCATAGACTTGGGCGGCCCCGGCGATGAGACCGGCGGTCTGTGGCTGTGGGACACCGGCCAGACCCCCCTGTTCCTCAGGAACGCGGCGGCCCTCGGCATCGACCCCGCCGCCGCCCGCGGCCTGGCCCTCAGCCACGGGCACTACGACCACACCGGCGGGCTCACCGCCCTCATGGCCACGGGCTTCAGCGGAGCCATCCATGCCCACCCGGCCTGCGCCGGCGCGCGCTATGCGGATGAGCCCGGCGGCAAGCCGCGCAGGCCCATAGGCCCGCCGCGCCCCTTGCCAGCCTTCTCCTCCGCTGGACCGCTCACCGAGCTGGCCCCGGGGCTGACGCTTATAACGGACATTCCGCGCGCGCCGGGCCGCTTCGAATCCGTGGCCGGCTTCTTCCTCGACCCCGGGGGTGAACATCCCGACAGCGTGCCCGACGACGCCTTTCTGGTGCTCCAAACGGCCAAAGGCCCGGTGGCCATTCTGGGCTGCTGCCACAGCGGGCTCATGAACTCGCTCAACTGCGCGCGCGAACGCCTGGGAATCCAATCCTTCCACGCGGTGCTGGGCGGTCTGCATCTCTACAACGCCGGTCCGGATGCTCTTGCGGAAACAGCGGAGGCTCTTAGGCGCTTCACCGTCGCCCTGGTGGTCGCCGGGCATTGCACGGGCAAAGGCAGCGCCAGCGCTCTGGGCGCGCTTCTGCCCGGCTGCGTCATCCGCACCATGGCCGCCGGCCAAGTATGGATTTACTAACGCAATACTCCATTGGTTGCACAAAGACCTTCCCCTCTTCAGTTTTCTAGGGTAAATGGAATGCATCTACAGCCATAGGCCTGTGGAAGGTACATCCAGATGGAGGGCGCAACATGGATGCCGCATCGCTGCTTGACCTCCGAAAGTTTCTTGCGCCGGAGACCGTTTTTGGCGCGGGAGCGTCGGAACTTGCCGGGCGTTACGCCCAGAATCTCGGCGCGCGCAAGGTGCTGCTCGTCTCCGACGAGGGCGTGCGCGCGCAGAGCTGGTTCGCGGCCATTGCCGATTCCATCGACGCCAGCGGGCTGGGCATGGAGCTTTTCGACCAGGTTCACGCCAACCCGCGCGACACCGAGGTGATGCACGGGGCCGAGGTATACCGCGCCACGGGGTGCGACGGCATCGTCGCCGTGGGCGGCGGAAGCCCCATGGACTGCGCCAAAGGCATCGGCATTGTGTGCACAAACGATCGCCACGTGCTGGAGTTCGAGGGCGTGGATAACGTGGAGAACCCGGGACCGCCGCTCATCTGCGTGCCCACAACGGCCGGCAGCTCCGCCGACGTCAGCCAGTTCGCCATCATCAACGACACCACGCGCAAGGTCAAAATCGCCATCGTCAGCAAGGCCATGGTGCCCGACGTGGCGCTCATCGACCCCATGCTCACGCTGACCATGCCCCCGGAACTGACGGCCAACACCGGCGTGGACGCGCTCACCCACGCCATCGAGGCTTACGTCTCCAACGCGCACGGCCCCACCACGGATCTTTTCGCCATTGAGGCCGCGCGCCGCGTCGCCGTCAATCTGCCGCGCGTCATGGCCGACCCGGCGGACAAGGAGGCGCGCGCGGGAATGATGCTCGGCAGCATGTACGCGGGGCTCGCCTTCTCCAACGCCATCCTGGGGGCGGTGCACGCCATGGCCCACAGCCTGGGTGGGCTTATGGATCTGCCCCACGGGCAGTGCAACGCCATGCTGCTTGACCACGTCATCGCCTACAACTTCGACGCCGCGCCTGAGCGCTATGCCGACATCGCCGTGGCCCTGGGCGCCCCCCTGCGGCCGGACGCGGATAATGCGACCCGCCGAGAGGCCGTGCTGGGCGCTGTGCGCGCCCTCAAACGCGCCGTCGGCGTCACCAAAGGCCTGGCCAGCCTGGGCGTGCGGCCCGAGGATCTGGACGGTCTGACCGAGTTCGCCCTGCACGACCCCTGCATGGTGACCAACCCCAAGCCTTCCACGGCCGAGGAGTTACGCGCCGTGTTCCACAATGCCCTCTGACGATCATCGCCCGCATAACACGCTGCGCGACAGGCTCATCGGCCTGGGCGAGCGTTCCATGGCCAAGAGCTACTATCCGGAGCTGCGCCGCAAGCTGGACGAGCTGGAGCGCTTTCGCGCTGTGGTGGACCACGCCAACGACGCCATCTTCGTGTTCCAGACCGAGGACTGGGCCGTGGCCGACGTGAACGAGACCGCGCTGCTGATGCTGGACATGCAGCGAGCCGACGTGCTGGGGCGGCACATCGCCGACCTGTTCCCGCCGGAAATCGCCGCGCGCTACGCGGGGGTGGCCAAGGACGCGGAAACCTGTGGCGAGGCGCTCCAGTTCCGCAACGGGCACATCGTCACCACCCTCACCGGCGCGGAGGGCCGCAGCGTGCCCACGGAAATCACCGTGACGCTGCACTCCTTCGCCGGCCGGGGCTACGCCGTGGTCATCGCCCGCGATGTCACGGTGCGCCTCATGATCGAGGCCGAGCTGGACCGCAGCCGCCAGCTTTTCACCTCGTTCATGGAGAACTCCCCGGCCTCGGCCACCATCAAGGACATGGCCGGCCGCTACCTGTTCTGCAATCCGGCCTACAGCGCATATCTCGGTCTGACTCCGCAGCAGATTGTAGGCCACGGCGACGCCGAACTCTGGCCGCTCGACGTGACCGCCATCATGCGCGAAAGCGACGACTACGTCCGGCGCGAGGCCAAGCCCATCACGGTGAACCAGGAAGTGCGGCCGCTGGGCGGCGGGCCAACGCGCTTTCTGCAGGTGACCAAATTCCCCCTCATGCGCCAGGGGCAGGTGAACGGCGTGGGAGCCTTCGGCGTGGACACCACCCGGCAGGTGCGCACCGAACGCGCCCTCAAGGAGAGCGAGGACCGCCACCGCATCGTGGCGGAGTACACCCACGGCATGGAGTGTTGGGTGAGCCCCACGGGCGAAATGCTCTACGTCAGCCCCTCGTGCGAACGCATCACCGGCTACCCGAGGGAGCACTTTCTCGCCGACCCGCGCGGTTTGGAAAAACTGGTGCACGAGGAGGATCTGGCCGACTGGCGGCACTTCCACGAGCAGCGCCACGACGACGAGTCGCTCGACTACCGCATCCGCCTCAAAAGCGGGCAGGTGCGCTGGGTCAACGAGGTCAAACGCGAAGTCATGGGAGGCAACGGCGGGTCCATGGGCAGCCGCCTGTCCCTGCGCGACATCACCGGCCGCAAGGAAATGGAGCTGCAACTGCGCCATCTGGCCCTGCACGACCCGCTCACCGGCCTGCCCAACCGCACCCTCTGCCTGGACCGCATCCATCAGGCCATGGAGCGCTCGCGCCGGCTCAAACGCTATTCCTTCTCCGTCATCTTCCTCGACCTGGACCGCTTCAAGGTGCTGAACGACAGCCTGGGCCATGCCTTTGGCGACAAGGTGCTGGTGATGGTCGCCGAGATTCTGCGCTCCAGCGTGCGCGCGTTCGACACGGTGTCGCGCTTCGGCGGCGACGAATTCGTGCTGCTGCTGGAGGAGTTGTCCTCCCCGCGCGAGAGCATCCAGGCGGTGCAGCGCGTGCGCCAAACCCTGAGCCGCCCGCTTGAGGTGGCCGGCCACGAAATCCAGCTCACGGCCAGCCTGGGCATAACCCTGGGCATGCTGGACTCCGAGAGCCCGGCGGACTTGCTGCGCAACGCCAACGTGGCCATGCACCAGGCCAAAAAGGCCGGCCGCAACCACTTCAAGGCCTTCACACGGGCCATGCTGGACCGCGCCAGCCGCCTGCTGGTGCTGGAGACCGACCTGCGCCGGGCCGTGGGCCGTGGCGAATTTTTTCTGGAATATCAGCCCATCGTGCGGCTAAACGACTCGGCCACCCTGCACGGGTTCGAGGCGCTTGTGCGCTGGAACCATCCGCGCAAGGGCCTCATCTCCCCGGGGGAATTCATCCCCGTGGCCGAGGAGTCCGGGCTCATCGTCGACATTGGGCTGCTGGTGCTGCGCGAGGCCTGCCGCACCCTCAAAAACTGGCGCGAGCAGAGCGAGCACGCCAAAAATCTCGTTATGAGCGTGAACCTCTCGCCCCGGCAGTTCTCCGAACCGCTGCTGGTGGAGGACATCAAGACCGTGCTCGCCGAGACAGGCCTGCCCCCGCAGGCCCTTAAGCTGGAGATCACCGAGACGGCCATTATGGACAACGCGGCCAGCGCCGTGGAGAAGCTGCGCAAGCTCAAGGCGCTTGGCATGGCCTTGTCCATCGACGACTTCGGCACCGGCTACTCCTCCATGAGCAGTTTGCAGCAATTCCCGCTGAACACGCTCAAAATCGACATTTCCTTCGTGCGGCGTCTTGAAAAGGGGCCCGAGGGGCAGGAGATCGTCAAGGCCATCATCAGCCTCGCCCACTCCCTGCAGCTGCATGTCATCGCCGAAGGCGTGGAGCACATATCCCAGCGCGACATTCTGCGGGCGCTCGGCTGCGACTTCGCCCAGGGCTACCTCTACGCCAAACCGCTTGGCGAACCGCTGGCCCAGGAATACCTGCTCGCCTGCGCCACGGGCGGCTGCCGCTTCAGCGACGGGCGCTCCGCGGACTAAGACCCGCCGTGGGCGCGCGCCATGTGAATTCGAGCATGCCGCGCTCCGGTGTGGAGGTCAGCGGAATGCCATGCAGCGCCAGCTCCGCCGCCACGTCCTTGTTCGGGAAATGATACTGGTTCTGAAACCCGCAGCTGGCCACGGCCCGCGCCGGGACCACCGCCTCGTACAGCATGCCCGAAAGCCCGGACTTGGACCCATGGTGCGGCAGCACAAGCACCTCGGCCCGCAAATCCCTGCCGCGCGCAATCATATCCTCAATGCCGTCGCGCGCCACATCGCCGGGGAGCAGCGCCAGCCCATGGCCGCGCCACACCAGGCGCAGCACGAGCGAATTCTCGTTGGTGCCGCGCCCCACATAGTCCGCCGCCGGATGCGCCACCTCCAGCCGCACGCCTGAGCCCAAATCCAGCGTCTGCCCGGCCACAAGGCGTTCGGGCGTCAGCGCGCCATTGGCCACGCTCTTGCGCAGCGCGGCCGTGAGTTCGCCGTCCAGCTTGCCTTCTGGCCACTGGCCGTTGGTGTAAAAGCGCCCCACATGGAACTCGCGCAGAATCCAGGCCAAGCCCTGCGCATGGTCGATGTCCGGATGGCTGAACAGCGCCGCGTCGAGCCGGGGCGGCCGGCCCCAGCAAAGCGCCGGCCCCACCACGGAGCGGCCCATGTCAAAGGTGCGGCTGAAGCTGCCACCGGCATCGATGAGCACGCGGCGGCCGCCCGGGGCGGTCACCAGCAACGCCTGCGACTGCCCCACGTCGAGCACGGTCAGCCGCACCTCGTCGCGCGCGTCCTCGGCCAGCAGTTGCGCCTGCGGCCAGGCCATGAGCAGCAGCCCGCCGATGAGCAGCGTCAACGCCCGGGCTCGCGGCCAGCCGCTGCGCGTCCGGCAAAAGGGCGCGGCGGCCAGCGCGGCTCCCGCGCCAAGGAGCTCCGGCCACAGCGGCCGCAACAGCGCCCAGGTGGGAAAGAACCCCGCCGCCACCAGCCGGTGCAGCGCGTCGAGCATCCAGTCCTGCGCATGGGCGGCGGCGGCCAGCAGCGCGCCGGCCACGCCGGAGCAGCCGGGCAGCGGTGCCAAGCCCATGCCCAGCATGCCCAGCACCTGCACCACCAGCCCCTGCGCGGGGAGCCAGGGCAGATTGAGCAGGAAATTTGGCGGATATGTGCCGAAATACCATACGGTGATGGGCAGCAGCGCCAGATTGGCGCACAGGGTGAGGGCGAACGCGTCCCAGGCCCAGTGCAGCGGGCGCAGCACAAGCCGGCGCGGGCGCGGGATAAACGCGGCGAGCCACGTATACAGCAGGGCCATGCCCGCCACGGCCACGGCGGACATTTGCAGGCTCACGTCAAAGACGCAAAGCGGGTCCAGGCCGATAATGAACAGAAGGGCCAGAAAAAGCCCATCCACAAGCGCACGGCCACGGTCGAACAGCAGCAGCAGGCCCCAGAAACCGAACATCCAGGCCGAACGGACCAGCGACGGACTGGCCTGCCCCACCCACACGTAAACCGCCACCAGCGGAAAAGAGACAAGCACCGCCAGCTTCTGCCGGGGAACGCGCAGATAGATCCGGGGATGCACAAGCCCGGCGAGCCAGGCCAGCGCCCAGCCCAGCACAGCCACATAGACCACGTTGAGGCCGGAGAGGGCCAGCGTGTGCGAAAGCCCGGCCGCGCGCAGTTCGTCCGTCACCTCCTGGCCGATGCGCGAGCGGTCGCCCAAAAGCAGCCCCAGCACAATGGCCCCGCCCTGCGTCGGTGGCAAAAGGGCAATGAGCCGGGTGCGCAGATCCTCGCGCAGGTCCCACCAGAAGGCGCGCGGACGGGGGCCGAAGGCCGCGCCAGCGCCGTCCTCTCCGAGCGGCCCGCGCGTGTACGCGCGCACAAACACCCCGCGCAGGCGCTGCTGCCACTCGAAATCCGCCCCGCCGAAGTTGGCGAAGCCATGCACCGGCCGCAGCCGGAGCTCCACTGTCACCTCCTGTCCGGGCGCGGGCCGGTAGCCCGGCTCGTCCCAGTCCCAGGCGATGCGCCCCGGCAC
>MNUQ01000082.1 GCA_001871085.1 Desulfovibrionaceae bacterium CG1_02_65_16 | reverse complement strand
ATTCGTGTTCCGTTCGTTCCAGAATCCTGGCGCGGTGCTCGCGCCAGGGGCGCAGGGCGGCCGCCGTGGAGGCCGTGGAGGGAGGGGCCGGCGGCGCGGCGGGCAATCCCTGGGCCGGCAGGGCGGCATCGGCCCGGGAGGCCACCCGCCCGCGCAGCAGCCGCACGCGCAGTTCAAGGGGCAGGTGCTGGGGCAACAGCACCTGCTCGCCCAGGGCGGCCACCAGGCTCATGTCGATGGTTTGCAGTAGCTCGCGCACATTGCCGGGCCAGTGGTGGGAGAGCAGCAGCTCCAAGAACTCCGGGCTGGGCGCAGGGCCCGGATCGTCCTCGCGCGCGGCCATGGCGGCCAGACGCCATTCCAGCAGGGCGGCTATGTCGCCCTCGCGGTCGCGCAGGGGGGGCAGCTCCAGGCGGAAGGCCCCCAACCTGTACAGCAGGTCGTGGCGGAACTCGCCGCGCTCAGCCATGGCGGAGAGGTCGCGGTTGGTGGCCGCCACCAGGTGAAAATCACTTTTGCATACCTGCCCGCCGCCCACGGGCCGGTAGCTGCGCTCCTGCAGCACACGCAGGAATTTGACCTGTATGCCCAGGGGAAGCTCGCCCACCTCGTCGAGGAAAAGCGTGCCGCCGTCGGCCTGCTCGATGAGACCGGCCTGTTTGCGGTCGGCGCCGGTGAAGGAGCCGCGCTCGTGGCCGAAGAGCACGCTCTCGGCCAAGGTGCCGGGCAGGGTTGTGCAGTCCACCACCACGAAGGGGCCTTTGGCGTGGCCGCCAGCGGCGTGGATGGCCCGGGCGAAGATTTCCTTGCCGGTGCCGGTTTCCCCGGTGATGAACACGTCCACGCCGCTGGCCGCGGCCATGCCCGCCTGGGCCATGCAGGCCGCCAGACGCTGGCTTTTGCCGATGATGCCGGAGTCCTGCGTGAGGGAGGGGGCGCGCCGCCGGCGCTTTTCGCCCCGGTAAGCCAGGGCGCGCAGCATGGGCAGGGTCATGCGGTCCACCGAGGCCGGTTTTTCGATGTAGTCCCACGCGCCGCAGCGCAGGGCCAGCTCCGCGCCGTCCGGGTCGCCCTGGCCGGTGACGATGATGACCTCCGGAGGGTCCTGGCCGGCCCGCAGCTGTTCCAGCGCCTCTATGCCCGAGCCGTCGGGCAGGCGTACGTCAAGGTAGACCAGATCCACTTCGAGTTTCGCCAACGCGCGGCGGGCCTCGGCCAGGCTGGCCGCGCCCACGGCCTTGTGCCCGTGTCGCGCCACAGAGGTGCAAAGCAGCTCGCGGAACAGGTCGTCGTCATCCACCACGAGTACGACGGGCATGGAGTCTCCGGTGTAGGCGGTTCTGTCACGGATTCCAGTGAAAACAGAAGGATTCCGGAAAAAACATACAGCAACGGCGCATTTTTGACCAGCCCCAAGGCGGCAATATCTGCCTAATTTTCCATAATTATGTGGAATATTAGAGCTTGACTTGTTTGGTACGCTTATTGTTTAAATGCTGTCGTGCGCCGGGCGGCAACGTTCCCGGCGGCCGCATCGGTTGGACCGATGTGTCTGCCGGGCAGGTGGGGGGCCTGCCCGGCTCTTTTTTTGCCCGCCGCACTCTCCCCCCTGTGCGAATATCCCCTACATGCTTGTCAGCAACGCCTCCGTGGCCTCCACCATGCGCGCCAGCGAGAATTCCCGCGTCACGCGCTCGCGGCAGGTCGCGGCCAGCGCCGGGCCTGCGCGCTGCGCACGCTCCAGCATGGCGTCCAGCGCGTCCGCCAGGGCCGCGGCGTCCCCCGGGGGAGCCACCGCGCCAATGTCGCCAAGAACCAGGGCCGCGTCGCCCACGTTGGTGGCCACGCAGGGCACGCCGCAGGCCAGCGCCTCGGCCAGCGCGTTGGGGAAGCCCTCGCCGCAGGCGGAAGACAGGCACAGCACATCCAGCGCGTTGTACACTGCGGGCATGTCCGCGCGCGCCCCCGCCCACGCGAGGCGCTCCGCCAGGCCCAGGGCCTCCGCCCGCCTTCGCAGCCCCCGGGCATAGGCCTCCGGGCCCGCGCCAACGCACACAAAACGCGCGTCGGGCCTGCGCGCCGCGAGTTGCGCCGCCGCCAGCAAGAATGTCGTGTGGTCCTTCATGGGGTCCAGCCGGGCCACCAGGCCGATGAGCGGCCGCGCTTCATCCGCGCCCCACTCCCGCCGCAGGGGGGCGCCCATGGCCTTGTCGGGCCGGAAATGCCGCATATCGATCCCGTTGGGAACCACGGCCGCGCGCGCCAGGGCGAAGCCGCGCGCCAAAACGTCGTTCAGTCCCGCGCGTGAGTTGGCGATGACGAGCCGCGCCCGGCGCGAAAGCCGCGCCTCCAGCGCCAGCAGCAGGCGCGAGGCGGCGGGCAGCCCGGAAAGGTTGCTGGCGCGCACGCCCATGACCAGCCGCACGTGTGGGAAAAATGGCGAGAGCAGTCCGCCGAGCACGCAGCAGCTAGGCAGAAAGGCGTAGTGGACGGCCGGGGCTTCGCGTCGCAGCAGGCTGGCGAGGGTTGCGGCCACGCGGGGGGTGTCCAGGCGCGAGGCCTTGCCCAGCGGGACGAGGCGCGCGCCGCCCAGCTGGGCGCAAAAGTCCGCCGTGTTGGCATTTGCCTGGCGGGGCCTCGCGGTGTCGCTGTCTGCCGTGTTGCTGGTTGCTGTGTTGCAGTCCGCCGTGTCGCAGTCCGCCGGGCCCAGGGTCACGGCGGTCACCTGGTGGCCGCGCGCGGCCAGCCCGGCGGCCAGCGCCGCGAACTGCCGCTCCGCGCCGCCTCGCGCCAGACTTGGAATGCTCAGCAGAATGCGCATGGCGGAGGGTCCCCGGCAGCGGGTGGCCGCGCCGCGCGTTCGAACACGAACTCGTTGCAGCCGGATTTGCCGCCCACGGTGCGCAGGCCTCGCAGCGCAAAGCCGCGCGCGCGGCAGAAGTCGAACACCTGCTCCGGCGTGCTTGTCTCAAAGGGCCAGCCGCCCACCCAGTCCCGCACGTCGTGCCAGAAGCTCATGCCGCGCGGCAGACCGGACGTTTTGTGCCGGGCCAGGGGATTGCGCCCGCGCAGCAGGTCGGCCATGGCGAGCAGCGCGCCCACGCCCAGGCCGTATATCGGCGCGATGACCAGCCGGCCGGCCAGCGGCCAGCGGCAGGCGGCGTGTTTCATGGCCGTGTGCAGCGGCGTGAAAAATGGCTGGCGGTTGTAAAGCGCGATGGCGAGCAGGCCGCCCGGGGCCACGCAGCCGCACAGGTTGTCCAGCGCGGTCCACTGGTCACCCGTGTGGTGCAGCACGCCCCAGGAATAGACCACGTCGAAGCCGCCCAGCCCGGCCAGGAACTCCCGGTCCAGCACGGAGCCGCGCAGCACGGTCCAACCCGTCGGGCCTGTCTCGTCCGTCGGATTCGGCTTGGGCGCGTCGTCCGGCCGCAGGGCCGCGCGCAGCCCCTCGGCGCAGGCCACGGAGTCGGGGTCGTAGTCGCAGGAGACGACGCCGGCTCCCAGCCGCCGTGCCGCCAGGGAGAACAGCCCGGAGCCCGAGCCCATGTCGAGCAGCCGCAGGCCGCACAGGTCGTCGCGTCCCAGGAGCGCCCGCAGGGATCCCTCGGCCTGGCGCAGGCGCTCCGGGGTGAACCGGCGCAGAAAGTCCCGCCAGTTGGCGCCGAAGGCGAAGCGCTCGCCCCGGCCAAGCTCGTTCTCCCAGCTCACGCGAGGCCTCCGGTCATATTGCGGACGGTCATATCGCAGGCGGTGATATCGACGGGCTTGCTGCGGCTGGCCGCGTCGCCGGACTCGTCGGCCTCCCGCCATGCCTGGAACATGAGCACGTCCCACAGGCAGTGGCACCAGTTGTCCTCGCCCGCCAGATACTCGCGCCACATGCGCGCCACCATGTCCGCGTCGAGCAGGCCACCCGCGCGGACGGCCGCCGGCGAGAGCAGGTCCGACGCCCAGGGCCTGAGCTCGCCCTTGAGCCAGGCCGCAATGGGCACGCCGAAGCCCATTTTGGGCCGGTCGGTGAGGGATTCGGGCACGTGGCGGCGCAGCACCTGCCGCAACAGCCACTTGCTTTGCCCGCCGCGCACCTTTCGGCTCATGGGCGTGCGTGCGGCGAACTCCGCCACGCGGTGGTCCAAGAGCGGCGTGCGCGCCTCCAGCCCCACGGCCATGCTTGCGCGGTCCACCTTGGTGAGGATGTCGTCGGGCAGATAGTTCAGGATGTCGGCCAGACTCATCCAGGCGCGTCGGGCGTCGGGCGTGTCGCCCATGGGCCGCAGCAGGGCCGCCGCGTATTGCGGTTCGCGCGCGCCCGGAATCAGCGCGGCCGGGTCCTTCAAGTGGGAGACGAAGTGCCGGTACAGGGCCTCGAAGTCGGCCGCGCCCAGCGCGTCGAGCCGCCAGCGCAGCTTGTGTCCGCGCGGCAAAAGCCCCCACAGGGCCGTGGGCAGGGCGCGCAGCAGCGCGTGGGCCGCGCCGCGCAGCGGGGCCGGAATGGCGGAAAGCAGCGCGTGGGCGCGCAGGGTCCAGGGGTAGCGCGCATAGCCGGAGAACAGTTCGTCGCCGCCGTCGCCGGAAAGCGCCACGGTGACATGTCGCCGCGCCAGCCGGCAGAGAATGGCCGTGGGAATCTGCGAGGAGTCGGCGAAGGGCTCGTCCCACAGGCGCGGCATGTCGGGGACGATGTCCAGCAAGTCGCGCGCGGAGACGATGAGCTCCGTGTGCTGGCAGCCCAGGCGCCGGGCCACGGCGGCCGCGTGCGGGGCCTCGTTCCAGGCCGCCTCCGCGAAGCCGATGGAGAAGGTCCGCACCGGCCGGGTGCTCTGCTTCTGCATCAGCGCCGTCACCAGGCTGGAGTCGATGCCGCCGGAGAGCAGCGCGCCCACGGGCACGTCGGCCAGCATGCGCAGCCCCACGGCGTCCGTCAGCAGGCGCTCCAGGGCGTCCGTCGCCTCGTCGTCGTCGGAGGTGAGGGGCTCCTCGAAGCCCTCGCGCCACACGGCCTCCACGTCCCAGTAGCGCTCGCGGCGCTCGCCTTTGGCGTCGATGACGAGGATTTCGCCGGGCAACAGCTTTTTTGCCTGCGCATAGATGCTGTGCGGGGCCGGAATGTAGTTGTGCCGGAAGTAGAGGGTCAGCGCGTCGCGGTCAAGGGCCGCGTCGAAGCACGCATGCCGGCGCAATGCCTTGAGCTCGGAGGCGAAGAGCACGCCGCCGCCCGTGAGGTGTCCGTAATAGAGCGGCTTCACGCCCAGCCTGTCCCGCGCGAGGGACAAGACGCGCTCCCGGCGGTCCCACAGGGCCAGCGCGAACATGCCCACGCAGCGGGTCAGCGCCCGCGTAAGCCCCCATTCTTCGATGGCCGCCAGCAGCACCTCCGTGTCCGAGCCGCCCTTGAAGCGGCGGCCGGCCTCGGCCAGCTCCTGGCGCAGGCGCGCGTGGTTGAACGCCTCGCCGTTGTAGGAGAGCACGAAGCGGCCCGAGGCCGAGAACATGGGCTGCCGGCCCAGGGGGGAAAGGTCGAGGATGGACAGCCTGCGGTGCCCCAGTCCGATGCCGGCCTCCGCGTCGGTCCACACTCCGGCGTCGTCCGGGCCGCGGTGCGCCAGGGCGGCGGTCATGCCCGCCAGCGGGGCGAGGACTTCGGCTCCCTCCGGCCTGCCCGGCGCATAGATTCCGCAGATGCCGCACATATGTTCCCTTTGCCTCCGGCGGCTTCGCCGCCCGCCGCCGCTCGCTTCGCTGTTGCCATGGGCCCGCAGGGTTCGCCGGCTCAGACGTTGTTGTCGGTTGTTGTCCGTTGCGGTCGTCTTTGCCGCCGCATCCGCACGGCGCGACCATGGATACTCCCACACCTGCCCTGCGTTCTCAAGGGGGACGCGCCGCCCGGCCTTTGGGGCAGGCACCCTACAGGCTTGCGGTCTGCGGGCATGCGCCCCGGGCATGCGCCCCGGGCATGCGCCCCGGGCATGCGCCCCGGGCATGCGCCCCGGGC
>MNUQ01000144.1 GCA_001871085.1 Desulfovibrionaceae bacterium CG1_02_65_16 | reverse complement strand
AAGGTCGGGGTGCGGATGCGCACGCGCTGCAGGAATTTGTCGCCGTTGCCCTTGATGTAATACAGGCACTCGCCCCGGGGCTGCTCCACGCGGGTGATGACCTCGCCCTCGGGCTTGCCCTTGACCTTGACTGTCAGCTCGCCCGGCTCAAGCCGGTCCAGGGCCTGGCGCACAAGGTCGATGGATTGCAGGCACTCGCGGAAGCGCACGTTGCCGCGCGCCCAGGAGTCGCCGGCGGTCTCCACCACGGGCTCAAAGGCAATCTCGTCGAAGGCTGCGTATTTGAGCTGGCGCATGTCCTGGGCCACGCCGCTGCCGCGCAGGGTGGGGCCGGCGGCCCCGAGGTCGTAGGCGGCCTGCTTGGTGAGGATGCCCACGCCCTTGGTGCGGCGGCACACGGTGCCGTCGTTCATGATGGTGGTTTGCAGGGCCTTGATGCCGGCCTCCACGTCCACCAGGGTGTCCCTGATCCAACGCACTTGGCTTTCGTCCAGGTCGGTGCGCACGCCGCCAATCACGTTCACCGAGACGATGACGCGGTTGCCGGTGGTGCCCTCGTTCAGGTCCATGACCTTCTCGCGGATTTTCCACAGCTGCATGAACAGGCTTTCGAAGCCGAAGCTGTCGGCGAAGAGGCCCAGCCACAAGAGGTGGCTGTGCAGGCGGTGCAGTTCGCCCCACACCACGCGCAAGAGGCGCGCGCGGCGGGGCGCTTCAAGGCCCATCATTTCCTCAATGCCTTGGCAGTAGCACGTGGAGTGGAGCATGGAGCAGATGCCGCAGACGCGTTCGACGATCTGGATCATCTGGTTGTAGTCGCGCTTGGCGGCCAGCATCTCCAGGCCGCGGTGCACGTAGCCCAGGGTGGGCAGCGCCTCGACGACCTTCTCGTCCTCAAGGACGAGGGAGAGGTGGATGGGCTCGGGCAGCACCGGGTGCTGCGGGCCAAAGGGTATGACGGTGCGGGCCATTATTTGCCCTCCTTGGCGACGGTCATGCCTTCCTTGATCAGCAGGCGGCAGAAGGGCGAGCTGGTCGAAGTGGCGGTGCATTCGTTCAGCAGGCGGCCCTGGTAGTCGATGACGAGGCCATCGAAGGTGACGCCGAACTGGTCGCGGATTTCGTTCTCAATCAAAAACGCGCCAAAGATGGCGCCGGAGATGCTGGGGATGGTGCCGCCCTTGGGCAGGCTCAGGCGCAGGTTGGTGAGCTTGAGGTCCTTGTCGAAGTGGTAAAGGATCTCCATGTTCACGGCGTCGATTTCGACGCTGGACATGGTGACCAGACGCCAGCCCTCGTTTTTCAGCCTGGTGGCCTCGGCCACGAGCGCGTCGGCGGTGATGTTCGTTGCTTCAATGCTCATTTGCTTCCCTCCAGAATGCCCTTGAGCTTGCCGAGGCCGGTGACCACGGCGTCCATGATGGCCTCGGGCTTGGCCGGGCAGCCGGGCACGTACACGTCCACGGGAATGACCTTGTCCACGCCGCCCAGGACGTTGGGGGCCTCGCGGAAGACGCCGCCGGTGCAGCCGCACGCGCCCACGGCGATGACCAGCTTGGGGGTGGGCATCTGGTCGTAGAGGTTCTTCAACACAACGGCGTTGCGCGGGTTCACCGTGCCGGTGACGATGAGCACGTCGGCGTGGCGCGGGTTGCCCACGTTGATGATGCCGAAGCGCTCCACGTCGTAGACCGGGGTCAGGCAGGCCAGGGTCTCAATGTCGCAGCCGTTGCACGATCCGCAGTCGAAGTGCATGAGCCACGGCGACTTGATCTGTGATTTTTTAAGGAATGACATACGGTTACTCCAAGTACAGCCACAGCAGGTTGACGGTCGCCAAAAGCAGGGCGACGGGGGCCGCAACCTTGACCATGTGGCGCCAAGTCAGGCGCGCGCTGATGTTGTCGATGAGGATGACCACGAACAGGGCGATGAGCGCCACCACCAGCATCTGCAAGGGGCCGGTGGCCCACAGGAACGAGCAGATCCAGAGGATGACCACCACGTCGGCCCAGTGGGCGATCTCCAGCAGGGCGAAGTCGCGCCCGGCGTAGTCGGTGTACACGCCGCGCACAAGCTCCTGGTGCCCATGGTGACAGGCGGAGAGGTCGAACGGGCTCTTGCGCATCTTGATCAGCAGCACGAACACAAGCCCGGGGATGATGAGCGGCATCTTGAAGAGCAGCGGCTGGGCGCTGGCTCCCATCATGCTGTAGGCGTCGAACCCGCCCGAGGCCTTGGCCATGCACAGCACGCACACCAGGAACACGGGCTCGTAGGAGAGCATCTGGAACAGCTCGCGCTGGGCGCCAAGCTTGCTGTAGGGCGAGGATCCCGAGAACGCGCCCAGCGTCACAAAGCACGCGCTGGCGGCCTGGATGAAGAAGCACATCAGCACGTCGCCGCCGGCGGCCAGCAGCACGTCGGACGCAAGCGAGGCGACCAGCGCCCAGCGCACGAACAGGCCCTGCCACTGGCTGGCCGGGGCGATGACCTTGCTCATGAGCTTGCCAACGTCGTAAAAGGGCTGCAAAAGCGGCGGCCCCATGCGGGATTGCAGCCGGGCGGTGACCACGCGGTCCACGCCGGCGGCCAGGCCGCCCAAAAGCGGGGCCAGGATGAGTCCGGCCACGGCGAGGTAGAATGTCGTCAGGTTCATATGAAGGCACCTCCAACCAGGGCAAGCAGGAACGCGCCCGCCAGAACCCCGGCGAGCTTGGTCAGTTTGGCTTCGCCGAAGAGCTCCGTGGCGTATTCGTTGCCTTCAGTCAGCACCCAGCTTTTGCCAAGAGCGCCGACGAAGCTGTTTGGCTCGGCGGAGGGCAAACCTGCCATGTACGGCGAGGCCAGCGGCACCGAGCTTTGCCGGCCCAGCACCTTCATGCCGATGATCCAGGCCAGCATGGCCACCACGAACAGCGGCGGCATGACGCCCCAGCCGCCGGCCAGCGCGCTTGCGGCGTCGGCGTCGGGCAGGAGCAGGGCGTTGATCCACGGCGCGGCCATGCCCAGGCCGATGGCGCTGGCGAGCATGGTCAGCAGCGGCATGTTGGTGAGCGCCGAGGTGTGGGCGTGCGGGCCCTCAATGGACTTGCCGCTCATGAGCGTGCCGGCGAAGCGCACCCAGCACACAACGGCCAGGGCGCTGCCCAGGGCGATGAACACCATGATGACCGGGTCGGCCTGAGCCGCCTCAAGGGTGGCCCACTTGCCAACCAGCATGCCCAGGGGCGGCAGAACCATGCCGATGGCCCCCGCGCAGGCGGCCAGCGCCGTCACCGGGCTCTTGGCGATCATGCCGCGCAGGTCTTCCAGATCGCGGCTGCCGATGGTCTGCTCCATGTCGCCCACGCAGAGGAACAAAAGCCCCTTGGTGGCGGCATGCACCAGCATGAGCACCACGCCGGCGGCGACCGCGATGGGCGTGCCGATGCCGGCGCAGACGATGATCAGCCCCAGGTTGGAGACTGTGGAGTACGCCAGGATTTTCTTGGCGTTGCTTTGCCCCAGCGCAAGGGCCGCGGTGGCGAAGAAGGTGAACGCGCCCGCCAGTGCCAGAATGCGCCCGGTGTTGGTGCTTTGCAGCACGGGGCTAAGGCGCAGGCACAGGAACACGCCGGCCTTGACCATGGTGCTGGAGTGCAGCAGCGCGGAGACGGGCGTGGGCGCCACCATGGCGCCGAGCAGCCAGCCCTGGAAGGGCATCTGCGCGGCCTTGACGCAGCCGGCCACGGCCAGCAGCGCGATGGGCAGCATGGAGACGCCGGTCCACAGGGCCGGATTGATGATGGCGTGGATGTCCACAATGCCGAACTGCTTTTCAATGAGCAGGATGCCGGAGTGCAGCATCACGCCGCCCAAGGCGTTCATCCACAAGGCGCGGAAGGCGCTCTTTCTCGCTTCGGGCGTGTTGTCGTGTCCGATGAGCAAAAACGAGCACAGCGTCGTGGCTTCGAAGAAGGCCTCGAACATGCGCAGGTCGTTGGACAGCGCCATGCCGTTCATGAAGCCGAGGAAGGCCAGCAGCACCAGGAAGAACCCGGGCTGGCGGCTCGTCTTGAGGTGCAGGTGCTCCTCATGGCGTTTCATGTAGGGCAGGGCGTAAATGCAGATGAGCGAACCCGCGATGGCGACGATGAGCACGAGCGCCAGCGAAAGTCCGTCACACACCACCGCGCTTGCAATGGCCTGCGGCTCGGGCATGTTCAGCATGCCGACAACGGCCAGAACCAGCTGCAGGCACGCGAACACGATGACGAGCAGATGTTTCTCCATCAGGCCGCGGAGCAGGAAGTAGGCCGGGAAGACGAAGGCTGCGCCCTCCGCCACTTTCAGGGCCGTTTCCGAGGATAGAAAGCCGGGATTGGCCGTGAACGGAACCTGGGAGGCCACTCCCAGCGCGCCGATGGCCAAAATCGCGCCAGTGGCCAGCACCAGCGTCGACCGCACGCCTGGGCTTCTCAGCACCAGGCACAGCAGGCCGGCGACCAGGGGCCATAAGACAAGAACCCCAATGTACGCATCAAACATGATATGAAACCCCCTCAAAATCTTGGTGAACTTACCTAGCGGTTGCCCATTATCCCAAAATGGCGGCCAAGGAAAGGGGACTGTGTCAAAAAAAACCACATGGACATGGTGGGGATTGGCCGGGAGGTAAGGCTATTGTAAGGCAACCTGGAAAAATAAAAAAATGTCGCCTGGGCGACATTTGTGGGAGAAAAAAATCTCCAAGAGCAGAAATAGGTTGTCTTACACCAATGGGTACATGGAGGGTTTGTGCAAAACCGCGGATCAGTCCGCGGTTGCGTCGAGCAGCCGCCCAAAGCTGGCCAGTGAACCCGGACGGATATGCGCGCCGTCCTGCATCATGGCCTCGGCCTCGCCCTTGACGGCGACGGCCACACGCGCCACGCCAAGCTCGTTATCGCCTTGTTCATCCAGAACGGTGACCTCCGCGTCCAGCGGCAGGGTGCTCCCCGGCGGCACGGAAAAATAGATGCGCTGGCCTTCGGGCGTGGACAGGGCGCGGTATATCTCCGCCATGCCGCGTTGGCGCAACGCCAGGGCGATCTTGCGTGAAAGCAGGTAGCTGGCGGCCATGGGCAGAAGCGCGAAGGGCAGCAACAGCGCCGCCAGCGCGTAGGCGGAAAAGCCGATCAGCCGCGTCGTCAGCGAGAGCGAGGCGGCCTGCACGGCGCTTGCGTCCTTGAGCACGTGGATGTTGAACACCTGCCGGGGCGTTGTCTCGGTGCCGTTCTGGTACCGCATGACGAGGGAGTGGTCGCCCAGGGACATGCCCGCGGGGATGTCCAGGTTGGCACGCCACATGGTGCCGCCCAGCCAGAAGCCGGAGTAGGTCTCCGTCAGGGTGGGCGCCAGGCGCGGGTCGTCGGGCTCCAGGCGCAGCTCGGTAAGCTGCGCCGCGCCGCGCGGCATCACGTCGCTCAGGGTCAGGCTCTCTCCGGGCACGAGGTCGAAGGCGCGGGGATCCTTGCGGCCGCCGGCGATCATGCCGTCGATGGCCAGGGCCAGCGTGAGGAAGAGGATGAGCGCGCCGATGTTTCCGGTGATTTTGCGCCGCAGGGCAAGGGAGGCGAAGTCCATGGCGCTTAAATGTGTTCGGCGGCGTTGCCGTCGGTGGCGTTGGCGGCGTTGTCCGGGGTGTCGGCGTTGTCCGGGGTGTCGGTGCGGTCGCGCAGCTTGCGGAACCCGCCAAAGCCGAGCAGCAGCGTGGGCAGGAAGGTGGCGAAGAAGGTCTTCATGAAGGTGGGGGTGAAGTCCTCCGGGGGCACGGCGGTGGCGCAGGCCATGGCCACGCACAGCTCGATGACGATGCCCAGGTCGATGGCGCAGATGAAAAGCTTCTGGCGTCCGTTCATGCGGATTTTCGGGGCGTCGCTGTCGTTGTTGAAGAACATGGCGTGCTCCTTGGCTCATGGAAAATATGGCGGGCCGGGTTTTCCCGGCCCGCCAGGCGTTGCCGTCTACTTCTTGTAGATGTTGGT
>MNUQ01000029.1 GCA_001871085.1 Desulfovibrionaceae bacterium CG1_02_65_16 | reverse complement strand
TGCTGCTGGCCATCAACGGCGCGGACGAGCGGCTGCAGATGGCCATTGGCAGCATGCACGGCGGGACGGAAGGCGGAACCGGCGAGGCGGTCCTTTTGGCCGCGCAGGAATGGACCGTGCCCGGCCAGGCCATGCGCTTCCTCGCGCCCGGTATCCGCCACATGCTGGACGGTCTGGGCGCGCACGCGGCCGACATCCGGCGCATTGCCTGCGTCACCGGCCCGGGCAGTTTTACGGGGCTGCGCATGTCGCTGGCGCTGGCCGAGGGGCTGGCGGCGGGAAACGGCGCGCAGCTCGCCGGCATAGGTCATTTGGAGCTGCTGGCGCGCGAGGCCGCGCAAACCGCGCCCGGCGACGCGCTGGCCCTCGTGTGGTCGCGCCGGGGGCAGGTGTACGCGCAGGCGTTTGCGCGCGAAAGCGCCCTGACCCCGCCGGAAGTCATTATGCTGGAGGCCATGCCCGCGTATCTTGCGCGCCTGCCGCGCCCGCTTGTTATGCTGGGCGGCGGGTTGCGGCGCAACTTGGCGTTTTTCGCGCCTCTCGCCGCCGCCGACGCGGACCTTCGCCTGCTGCCGCGCGTATGGGACGCGCCCCGGCCGCAGTCGCTGCTGGAGCTGGCCGCCGCCGCCCTGTACGGCCCCGGGCCCCTTGCCCCCGTGTACCTGCGCGTCTCCGACGCGGAGGACAACCTCGCGGCCATAGCCGCAGGCCGGGGGCTGAGCGAAGCCGAGGCGCAAACCATCCTCGCGCGCGGCAGCCTCACCCTGCGCTGATCCTTCAACTCCCTTCAACTCCCTTCAGCCCCATCCCGACACCACAGCCGCAATATAGCAACAGCCGGCAAGCCGCTGCTGGATTAACCGCACATTCCCAAAGTCTGCCGCAGGCGGCCGCCGTAAGCATACCGCCCGGCATTGGCGCGTTGCGCCCGCGTCCCTACGATTCGCCTTGGCGCACAAAAAACAACGCGGCGGGCCGGCTTCCTCCCCCCATGCAGGATTTCCTGCCAAGGGGCCGACCCGGCGCGCGCCGGAAAATCTTCGCCCATGTTGCCCGGGCGGACATATCTGGAAACTAGCTGCTCAGACGGTTGATGGTGCTGGAGATCTGACGCCCCAGCGGAGTCTGGTGGTTGATTTCGCGCTCCACGTTGATGATGCCCTTGAGCACGGTGGAATGCTTGCGGCCCAGCCGCTCACCAATGGCGGCCAGCGAGAGGTCGGTGTGCTTGCGGCACAAATAAAAGGCGGTGTTGCGCGCAAGCACCGTCTGCTGGCTGCGGCTTTTGGAACGCAGTTCCGGCTCCTCAATGCCATAGGTCTTGCACACAAAGCTCACAATGCGGTCAACATTGGGCGCGGAGGACTGCTCGGCGTAGTTCTCCAGCACCTGCCAAGCCAGCTCGGTGGTGATGCGCTGGCCCAAAAGCCGCGCCTTGAGCACCAAGTTGTTCAGACAGCTTTCCAACTGGCGGATGTCCGTGGTGAGCCGCTCGGCCAGCAGGCCGGTGACGTCGTCGGGCACCTGCACCTGCAGGCTCTTGGCCTTGCGCCGCACAATCTCCTCACGCGTGGCGAAATCCGGCGTATCCATAAGGGCGAGGAATCCGGAGGCGAAGCACGACACCAGCTGGGGGTCGACCTCGTTGAGCTCGCGCGGGAGGAAGGAGCTGGTGAGCACCACCTTGCAGCCGCGCGCCTGAAGCGCCTTCAGGGTCATCAAAAGCTCGTCCTGCAGCTTGCCCTTGCCCTGGAAGAAATGGATATCCTCCAACAGCAGCACGTCCACCGACTCGCGGAACTCGGACTTGAAGCGCGCGGCCTCCCGGGCCTTGATGGCCAGCACCAGACGCGTGGCGAATTCCTCCGCCGAAAGACAGGCGATGTTCACGCGGGAGCGATTGCTTTTCTGCGCCAGCTGGCGGCCAATGGCGTGCAGCAGGTGCGTTTTGCCCAGGCCCGGGCCGGAGGAGAGAAACAAATGGTCTGCGGCGAGGGCGTCGTTGCACAGGCCTTTGGAGGCGGCGCAGGCCAGCTCGTTGCAGGGGCCGACGACGAAGTCCTCAAAGCTGAAACGCCAGCGCGAGTCGGCTATGGGCCGGGGCTGGTAGTCCAGCGGCAGGGCCAGGCGGGAGGTCTCGCCTCGGCGAGGCCGCACGGCTGCGCTCATCGCCGCCAGGGGCGACGCCGAAGAGGCGGAGTCAGCTAAGGAGGCGGTGGCGGCGGGAGCCGGTCGGCGCACCACGACCGAAAGCTCCATGCGCCGGCCGGTCAGCTCCTGCGCGGCCTCGCGCACGGTATCCAAAAGGCGCTCGCGCACCCAGGAGGCGACAAATTCATTGGGAGCCTGCAGCTCAAGGTTGTTTCCTGCACAGCAGGCGGTCAGCGGCTTGATCCAGAGGGTATAGAGCCCCTGTTCCAGTCGATTTTCGAGCATGGGAAGCAGTTTCAGCCAGAGATCCGCATTCATGGAAGCCTGTCTACGCGCGCACGCTGTCGCGGACAATCCCGCCTGACGTCAGATGCCGAGAGGGGAAGCAGCCTGTTCTCTACAATGTAACGCACTTATTTTATTACATTCATAAAATTATCAAGGCGCGACGGCCCAAAATTTAAGAATGAGGAATGGCTGAAATCCGGGGCTTCCTGGCCTGTCCAACAAAAGCGCCAACTTCTTGTGAAATACATTTTCCACAGGCTTAACTCTCAATTGCTTCAATTTTCTAAAAATCACACGTCATTTCTCACATTGATGTTTTCACGGTAGTCATATTCCCTGTGAAACAAGGAGGCAATTGAAACAAGATCCGTAATGCCCGCGTCACAACTCACTCTCCCGCATGCCGCCCAATTCGGGCTCCAACTCGAACTCCCCACACCCCTTCCGACAAGAACACAAATAGTCGTTTAATTTAGGTATATTGCATAAAGCAGGAAGGAACAAATCAATAGCAACACAAAGACCGCCGATACCCTCCCCGAACGGGGACAGCACATGACGGCGCGGGCCAACCGGCCTGATCCCCGATACGGGCATGAAGGGCGTTCGAGAGGGAGTGGATCAATCGATGCGCAGCGTGAAGCGGCCGGGTGCGCCGCCATGGGCCTTCAGCACGGTGACGGTGAGCAGGCCCTCCGCCAATGTGGCCGTGACGGCGCCGCTGTCCACTCCTGGCGGCAAGGCAAAGCGCCGGGCAAAGGTGCCATGGGCGCGCTCCATTATAATATAGGTGGGGTCGTCCGGATCCGGGCACGCAATGCTGCGCTCCCCGCGCACCACGAGGTCGCCGTCCACGATCTCCACCACCACCTGCTCCGGCCGGACGCCGGGAAGCTCCACCTGAGCGATGATGGCTTGCGGGGTTTCCAGCACGTCGGCCCGGGGCGCCCAGACGTAGCCGGCGCTCGGTTCGCCACACATGTTGCGCGCCTCGTCGAACAAGCGTTCCATCTGCTGCCGGAATTCGTCCATGTCCCGCCAGGAATCCCATTTGCCCATGCATCACCTCCGTAGGAGTTCATGTTCAATTACGCAAAACCGAACCCGCGCGCAATCTCCGGCCGGTTTCAATTTTGTTGCAAATGAATCGCGGAATGGTAGAAGGAAGGTGTTGCAAATCGGCCCCGATCGCAGTAGTAGGAATCATTCTTGGTCGGGAACTGAAAAAATTCGGGGGTTTCTATGGACGTACTCATGCTTTCGAGGCTGCAATTCGCGGCGGCAACCGTGTTCCACTTCCTGTTCGTGCCGCTAACCCTGGGACTCTCCGTGCTCATCGCCTGCATGGAGACGGCCTATGCGCGCACGGACAATCCGGTCTACAAACGCATGGCTAAGTTCTGGGGCAAACTGTTCCTCATCAACTTCACCCTCGGCGTGGTCACGGGTATCACGCTCGAATTCCAGTTCGGCACGAACTGGTCGCGCTACTCCGCCTACATGGGCGACATTTTCGGCTCGCTTTTGGCCATTGAGGCCACGGCGGCCTTCTTCCTCGAGTCCACAATGATCGGCGTGTGGCACTTCGGCTGGGAGAAGCTTTCGCCCAAGGCCCACGCCACCATCGCCTGGCTTGTGGCCCTGGCGAGCAATCTTTCCGCGGTGTGGATCCTCATCGCCAACGGCTTCATGCAGAACCCGCTGGGCTTTGTGATCCGCAACGGCCGCGTTGAACTCGCCGACTTCATCGCCGTCATCACCAATCCCTGGGCCTGGAACGAATTCGTGCACGTGGTGGCCGGCGCATTCTGCGTGGCCACCTTCTTCATCGCCGGCATCAGCGCCTGGCATCTTTTGCGCAAGCAGCACGAGGAGTTCTTCGGCAAGTCCATGCGTCTGGCCGTCACGGTTGGCTTGCTCGCCAGCATCGTGGTGGCTGTGCAGGGGCACCTGCATGGCAATCTGGTGGCCAAGCTGCAGCCAGCCAAGCTGGCGGCCATGGAATCCCACTGGGAGACCACAAAAAACGCCCCCATGTACCTGCTGCAGATTCCCGATGAAAAAGGCGAAAAGAATCTGGTGCAGGCCATGCCCGTGCCCGGACTGCTAAGCTTCCTGGCCTTCAGCGATTTCAACGCCGAGGTGAAGGGGCTCAAGGACTTCGCCCCGGCCGACCGTCCTCCCGTGGGCCTCACCTTCATCGCCTTCCGCGTCATGGTTGGCATCGGCACGCTCATGCCGCTTTTGATGCTCATCGGCTATCTGAAGCGCGGCAAGCTCGCGGCCATGCCCACGTACCTCAAGATCATGATCTGGGCCATGCCCCTGCCCTATCTGGGCATGGAGGCCGGCTGGACCGTGGCCGAGGTGGGCCGCCAGCCATGGATCATCAACGGCCTCATGCGCACGGCCGACGCCGTTTCGCCCATCACCGTCGGCCAGGCCGGCAGCTCCCTGGTGGCCATGGTGCTTCTGTATACGCTGCTTGGCGCGGCCGGCGCATATCTCATGCTCGCCGCCGCCCGCAAGGGTCCCCAGGACGCGTAAGGTCCGCTACCCAAAAAACGCAAGGAGAGAACAATGCTTGAGACTACCTGGTTCTTGCTTTGGGGCGTGCTGTGGGCCGTCTACTTCGTTCTGGACGGCTTTGATCTTGGCATGGGCACGCTCATGCCCTTTCTGGCCAAGGACGAATTCGACAAACGCACCATCTACAACGCTGGCGGTCCCTTCTGGGACGGCAACGAAGTATGGCTCATCTCCGCTGGCGGCGTGACCTTCGCGGCCTTCCCCCTGGCCTACGCCACCATGTTCAGCGGACTGTACTCCGCCCTGTTCCTGCTGCTCTTCGCCCTCATCATCCGCGGCGTCTCCTACGAGTTTCGCGGCAAGGTGGAAAGCGCCGGCTGGCGCAGCCTGTGGGACGCCTGCCACGTGGCGGGCAGCTTCCTGCCGGCGCTGCTGCTCGGCGTGGCCTTCGCCAACCTGTTCTACGGTCTGCCCCTGGACGAGCAGCACGTGAACCAGGGCGGCCTGCTCGACCTCCTGAACCCCTACGGCCTGCTGGGCGGCGTGCTCTTTGTGTCCATGTTCTGCCTGCACGGCGCGCTGTGGCTGGCCATTCGCGCCACGGGCGACATGCAGACCCGCGCAGCGGCCATGGCTGGCAAGCTGTGGGTGGCCACGCTGGTGCTGGTGCTGGCGTTTCTGGCTTACTCCTTCGTGCACACGCAGCTCTTCGGCAACTATATGAAGAGCCCGCACCTGTTCCTCATCCTGGCCGCCGCCGTGGCCGGGCTGCTGGCCTCGCGCATGTATCTGGCCGCCGGAAAGTACTGGAAGGCCTGGGCGGGCTCGGCCGTGTTCATTCTCTGCGTGGCGCTGTTCGGCGTGGTGGGCCTGTTCCCGGCCATCCTCATCTCCACGCTCAATCCGGCCTGGAGCCTGACCATCGCCAACGCCTCCAGCTCGGAGCTCACGCTCAAGATCATGCTTGGCGTGGCGCTGGTATTCGTGCCCATCGTCATCCTCTACCAGGCCTGGGTCTACAAGGCCTTCAGCGGACCCATCAAGGGCGAAGGCGAAATGGAGTACTAAGTTCCATTCCACAAACCGCCGCAAGACAGAGGCCGCTCCCAATCCGGGGGCGGCCTTTTTGTT
>MNUQ01000069.1:26421-31022 GCA_001871085.1 Desulfovibrionaceae bacterium CG1_02_65_16 | reverse complement strand
GCGAATGCCGTCCCGGCCGATTCGTTCGGAACAGGGAGTCCAGAGGGCGCATGCCCTCTGGCGGGGGTGCAGGGGGCGGCGCCCCCGGAGAACAGCCGGCTGTGACCCACCTGCCTGGTTCTACTTGCAGCGGCTCCACAAGGCGAGCACGACGAGCCGCCAGAGCATGTTCTTGTGGTTCTTGCCGTGGGCGTGCTCGTCGGCCAGGGTGAAGGCGGCGTCGAGGTTGAGGTGCTGTTTGAGGGTGGGCGAGGCCTGGGCCAGGGCCTCGCGCACGAAGCCGCGCATGGGCCCGGCCATCCATTCGCGAATGGGCAGGTCAAAGCCCTGCTTGCGGCGGTAGAGCACATCGCGCGGGATGCGGGTTTCGGCCATCTTTTTCAGCAGATATTTTGTTTCGCGGCCGCGCACCTTGAGACGGGTTGGAAAGCTGGCGAAGAGTTCGATGAGCTTCTGGTCGAGCAGCGGAGAGCGCACTTCCAGGGCGTGGGCCATGCTGGCGATATCCATTTTGACAAGCAGGGTGTCGGGCAGACAGGTGCTGTTGTCGATGTAGAGCATGCGCTCAATGGGGTTGCCGGCGCGCTGGTAGGAACGGTCGAGCCAGGGCAGAAACCAGTCGGCGAAGACGCCGTCCACGAGTCTGGCGGTTTGCGCTGTGTACAGGCTGCGCTTGACGGGCCGCAGGCGCGCCTCCGCGCGGATGAGCGGCTTGGTCTCGGGCCAGACGACGGCGGCGAGTTTGCCAAAGACGGCGTCGAGGGCTCCCTCGCGCACGGTGAGGCGGCGCAGGGCGCTGCCGCCCGGGGCCCGCAGGGTGGCGAGCGCGCCCAGGGCTCCGGCCATGCCCGCGTGGCGGTACACGGGATAGCCGCAGCAGAGTTCGTCGCCGCCGTCGCCACCGAGGGCGACGGTGATGTGCTTGCGCGCCATGTGCGAAAGGGCGAGGGCCGGCAGGGCGGAGTCGTCCGCAAAGGGTTCGCCGTAGCGCTCCACCACTTCGGGCAGCATGGCGAGGCTGGCGGGCGGCATTATTTCATAGTGCAGAGTAATGCCGAGGTGTCGGGCTACCTCCTGGGCATGGGGCAATTCGTTGTATTTCTTCTCGTCGAAGCCGATGCAGAAGGCCTCGACCTTGCCGGGCCGCTGGTCGGCCAGCACCGCCGCCACCAGGCTGGAGTCCACGCCGCCGGAGAGCAGCAGGCCCAGCGGCACGTCGGATTCCAGGCGCAGACGCACGCTCTCGTTGAGCTCGGTCCAGGCGAGGTCCAGGGCCTCGGCCTCGGAGATTTCGCGCTTGACGCGGAAGTCCATCTCCCAGTGCCGGCGCACCACAAGCTCCGGCGCGGCGGAACGGCAGGAGTAGGTGCCGCAGCAGCCGGGCGGCAGTTTGCGCACGCCGGTCAGCATGGTGCGGGGCGAGGGCACGTAGCCCAGGCTCAAATAGAGGTCCAGGGCCTCGGGATCGGGTTCCGTCGGACAGTCGGGGTGGGCGCGCAGGGCGTTGATTTCCGAGGCGAAGACAAGACCGGCCGGGCCTTCGAAGTAGACGAGGGGCTTTTTGCCCACGGGGTCGCGTGCGAGAAAAAGCTCCTGCCGGGCGGGATCCCAGATGGCGAAGGCGTACATGCCGCGCAGGCGGGACAGGCAGGCCTGGCCAAGGCGGCGGTACAGGACGAGAAGCACCTCGGTGTCGCCGGTGGTGCGGAAGCGTTCGCCTTGCGCCTCCAGCTCGGCGCGCAGGGCGCGGAAGTTGTAGATCTCGCCGTTGAAGACGATGACGTTGCCGGACGCCTCGTCGCGCATGGGCTGGCCGGCGCGCGGGTCCAGGTCGAGGATGGAGAGCCGTGCGTGGCCAAGGGCGAGCTTTTCACCGCGCCAAGCGCCGCTTTGATTGGGGCCCCGGTGGCGAATGCGCTCCAGCACGGCCTCAAGATGTTTCGGGTCGTCCTCGCGCAGTCCGGCGGGCCGCACATGGCCGCAAATGCCGCACATGGCCGCCTAGCCTTTCGCCCATGTCCGGGCGGCGGTTGCAAACGCCAAACGGCGGCGGGGGGTGGTGGTGTTGCTTGCTGCGGTTCTCGCCATGCGTGTTTCCTGATGCTGTGGGTGCTTTTCCGTGGTTCGCTGCATAAGCCGAATCGGCCTGCGGCACAAGGGCCCAGCGTTTTAGAATGATTTTGGCGCCGTAAACATACTTTGCGCATATGAATATTAATTTCAGTAGCACGAAGAGGGCAATACACTGGTGTAATAAAGAAGCGGCGCAAGCTTGGAGTGTTACTAATTAAAAATTAGTGTAACCTGGCTGAAAAGAAAAGTCGTGGCGCGTGGTTGCATGCGGCAAAGACCCGCGGCAAAGCATGCCCGCAAGGGCCCAATATCTTGTGAAAAATTAAACTATCTAAAAATATCGCAAGCAATTTCCATAAACTATCCTGTCGGAGGCAGCGTGAAAAACGGTCGAGCTACCGTGATTTTCCGCGTGAGGGGTTGACGTCTTCGACAAGTCGAGGCAAAAGAGTGCATCATTCTCCAAAGGTTGGGCAAGGGCTCGATATCTTGGGCCGAATTTTTCCGTGAAGGGGGAGGACTATGGTCTTCAGTTGGCTTCACTTGGCCATCATCCTGTTCCTGGTGGGCGGGCTGCTGTTTGCGGGCGGGCCGCTTGTGCTGGCCTATCTGGTTTCCCCGCGCGCAAGCGGCGGCGACATGGGCATGCCGTATGAGTGCGGCATGCGGCCCCAGGGCGGCGCCTGGACAAGCTTCGGAATCAATTACTACGTCTACGCTCTGCTCTTTCTCGCCTTCGATGTGGACGTGCTCTACCTGTTCCCCGTGGCCTCCGTGTACCGCGTCACGGAAGGCTGGATGCCCTTTTTCGAAATGGTCATCTTCATCACGGTGCTGGCTCTCGCAATTCTCTATTTCTGGGCGAAAGGGGTGTTCACATGGCCGCGCAAAATCTCGTAGCGCAAAAACCGGATGTCCTTGTCGCCGACCCGTACCTGAACATCGGGCCGGCGCAAAAGATCATGGACCTGTGCCGCTCCATGTCGCTGTGGCCCATGACCTTCGGCCTGGCCTGCTGCGCCATTGAAATGATGGCCGTGGGCATGGCCCGGTGGGACATCGCCCGCTTCGGCGCGGAGGTGTTCCGTCCCTCCCCGCGGCAAAGCGACCTGATGATCGTGGCCGGCACGGTGAGCAAAAAGATGGCTCCCGCCGTGGTGCGCCTGTACGAGCAGATGCCCGCCCCGCGCTGGGTCATGGCGCTGGGCAACTGCGCCATTTCCGGCGGCCCTTTCCGCTACAAGAACCAGTACGGCATCATTGAGGGCGTGGACAACCTCATCCCCGTGGACGTGTACGTGCCCGGCTGCCCGCCCCGCCCCGAGGGCCTGCTGGAGGGCCTGTTCCTGCTGCAGGAAAAGATCGCCGGCAAGCGCTTCTGGCCCAATCCGCCCGTGGATGGCCCGTTTGAGGAGGGCATGTGATGAACACGCTGTTTGCCGGCATTCCGCTTGAATATCTGGCCAACTGCGACTTCGCCAAGACCGGCCAAAGCGTGGTCGCCTTCGTGCCGGCCGGATCCATTGTGGCCGCGGCCAAGCGCCTGCGCGAAGCCGGCTGGCATCTGGAGGACCTGGCCGCCCTGGACTGCGTTGAGGGCTTTGTGGTGAGCTACCACTTCGCCCACTTCACGCAGCCCGGCCGCGTGACCGTGCGCGTGCTGGCCCCCCACGAGGCGCCCGAGGTGCCGTCCATCGCCGGCGTGTACCCCGGCGCGGAATGGCACGAGCGCGAGACCCGCGACTTCCATGGCGTGGTTTTCCCGGGCAATCCGAACCTGATTCCGCTGCTCATCGATCCGGACATGGCCGACTGCTTCCCCCTGCGCAAGGACGAAAAGGCGCGCGACAAGGCGCGCGAGATGCTTGAGGCCGGGGAGGTCGTCTTCGTCAGCCCGTCCTTCACCCTCATGACGCCCGACGCCCCGGCGGCCAAGGGCCAAGAGTCCGGCGGCGCCGCCGCGACGGCTTAAGGACCGCGCCTATGACACGCTACGCTGATATGGGACAGGTCGCCGGCGACTTTTACACCAACAATTTCGCCAAAACCGCCAAAGAAGGCTCGCTCATTCTGAATCTGGGTCCGCAGCACCCGTCCACCCACGGCGTGCTCCGGGTCATGGTGGAGCTTGACGGCGAGTACGTGCTGCGGGCCGAGCCCGTGCTGGGCTACCTGCACCGCATGCACGAAAAGATGGCCGAGGTGAAAACCGCCGCCCAGTATATTCCCAACATGGGCCGCGTGGACTATGGCCACGCGCTGGCCTGGAACTGGGCCTTTGTGGGCGCGGTGGAGAAGCTGGCCGGCATTGAGGTGCCGGAACGCGCCGAGTACGTGCGCGTCATCACCTGCGAGTTCAACCGCATCGCCTCGCACCTTTTATGGTGGGGCGCGTACCTGCTGGACCTGGGCGCCTTCACCCCCATCCTGTACGCCTTCGACGACCGCGAAAAAATTCTCGACATTCTGCAGTGCCCCACGGGCTCCCGGCTCACTTACAGCTACTTCCGCATCGGCGGGGTGGCTCA
>MNUQ01000069.1:0-26376 GCA_001871085.1 Desulfovibrionaceae bacterium CG1_02_65_16 | reverse complement strand
CCTGGATGCGCTCGCGCCTGCCCATGTACAAGGACCTCGTCTCCGACAACATCATTTTGCGCAAGCGCATCGAAGGCATCGGCGTCATCGAGCCCGAGCTCTGCCAGCTTTACGGGGCCACCGGCCCAGTATCGCGCGGGTCGGGCATCGGATACGACGTGCGCCGCGCCGTGCCGTACTCCGTGTATCCCAAGCTCGATTTCGAGGTGCCCACCTCCAATCTCAAGGACGCGCGCGGCCGTTACGACGTGCGCATGATCGAGATGGAGCAAAGCATGCGGATCATCGAGCAGTGCCTGGAGCAAATGCCCGAGGGCGACATCCTGGTGAAGGGCGCGCCCAAGCCCAGCTGGAAGGTCCCCAAGGGCGAGGCCTACTTCGCCGTGGAGGGCGGACGCGGCAAAATCGGCGTGCATGTGATCTCCGACGGCGGCAAGAACGTCTACCGCACCAAACTGCGCGCCCCGGGCTTCAGCAACCTGAGCCTCTTCGCCGAGATAAGCCGGGGCACCCTTCTGGCGGACGCCGTGGCCATCCTGGGCAGCCTCGATCTGATCATCCCGGAAATCGACAGGTAGGAGAACGCGATGCCCGCTGAACTCATTCACATCCTCATCGACCTTGTGGCCGTGGCCGCAAGCGTAGGCCTCATCGCTCTGGTGATGGTCTGGGTGGAGCGCAAGGTGGCCGGCCACGTGCAGCGCCGGCCCGGCCCCTACGAGGTCGGCCCCAACGGACTTTTGCAGCCCCTGTGCGACGCCCTCAAGCTCATCGGCAAGCAGTTGTTCATGCCCGACCACGCCGATCCCATTCTTTACTGGCTTGCGCCGGTGCTGGTGTTTCTCCCCGTGCTGCTGCTGTACATGCCACTGCCCGTGGGCGAGGGGCTGGTGCCCCTGGACATCAACCTGGGCCTGCTGCTCATTCTGGCCTTTGCCGGGCTTACGGTGCTGGCGCTGCTGCTGGCGGGCTGGGCTTCCAACAACAAGTACGGCCTGCTCGGCGCGGCGCGCGCGGTGGCGCAATCCGTGGCCTATGAGATTCCGCTGCTGCTTTCCGTGCTGGCCGTGGCCTTTGTGGCGGGCAGCCTGAATCTGGACACGGTGGTCAAGGAACAGGGCACCTGGCCCTGGAACTGGAACATCATGACCCAGCCCCTGGCGTTCCTTATCTATATGGTAAGCGCCCTGGGGGAGACCAACCGCGCTCCCTTCGACCTGCCGGAAGGCGAAAGCGAGCTCACCGCCGGTTTCCATGTGGAATATTCCGGCATGGGCTTCGGCATGTTCTTCCTGGCGGAATACGCCAACATGGTCGTGGTCTGCTCCGTGGCCACGGCGCTTTTCCTGGGCGGCTGGCAGGGTCCGGTGCTGCCCGGTCCGGTCTGGTTCCTGCTCAAGGTCTCCCTGCTCATGCTGTTCATGGTGCTCATCCGCTGGACCTACCCGCGCGTGCGCTTTGACCAGCTTTTGAACATCAATTGGAAGTGGCTCATGCCCCTGGCTGTGGCCAACCTGCTGCTCACCGCCTTCTTCGTGAAGCTGGCGCAGTACACCTTCGTGAAGTGATCCGGGGGAGAAAAGAACAGATATGAACGCCATCAAGGAAGCCTTTAAGACCGTCTCCGACCTCTGGAGCCTCATGGTCGGCCTCAAGGTGACCGGGAAATACTTCCTGGAGCCCCAGCGGACCGTGCGCTACCCCTGGAAGGCCGTCTCCAACCTCGACACCTACAAGGGCCACCTGGAGCTGGTGGGCGGCATGAAGGACCCCTTCAAGCCGCGCTGCATTTCCTGCGGCATGTGCGCCCTGGCCTGCCCGTCCGGCTGCATCACGGTGGTCAAGAAGAAAGCCCCAAAGCCCACTCCCGAGGAGGAGAAGGCCCAGGCCGAGGCGCGGGCCAAGGGGGAAAAGCCCCGGGACAAGACCCCCAGAGACCCGGAGAAGTTTCTGTACGACTACAGCCTGTGCAGCCTGTGCGGCACCTGCATGGAGAACTGTCCGGCCGGATCGCTCAGGTTTTCACGCAACGTCTACATGGCGGGATACTCGCGCAACGACTTCCAATTCGATCTGGTGCTGAAGCTCCGCGAATCGGAAGCCAGCGCCCACAAAGCAGAGCCTGCGGCCCACGCCGCAGCAGCGAGCGAGGCCTAACCCATGGAACAGTTGGCCCAAATAGCCTTCGGCGTGTACACGCTCATCATTCTGTGCGGCAGCGTGCTGGCCGTCAGCGCCAAAAGCCTCGTGCGGGCCATGGTCGGGCTCATCGCCACGCTGCTCGGGGTGGCCGGCATGTACATGCTGCTCAACAGCACCTTCCTGGCGCTGATGCAGATCCTCATCTACGTGGGCGCGGTGAGCGTGCTCATCTTCTTCGCCATCATGCTCACCCGCGCCGACGCCGGCGGCGAGGAGGCCGCAAGCGCCCCCCTCCGCCAGAACGTGCTGGCGCTGCTGGCCGTCACCGTGGTGGGCGGCGTGCTCTCCTGGCTCATCCTCACTCGTCCGGTGGTGAGCAGCGGCGTTCCCGTGGAGGTGAGCATAGAGAAGCTGGGCCTTGGTCTGCTTGGGCCTTACGGGCTCGCCTTCGAGCTGATTTCCGTGGTGCTTTTGGTATCCATGGCCGGCGCGGTGCTGCTGGCCTGGGAGAGGAGGATCGGCAAATGAGTCCGCTGACGCTCTACCAACTCGTAGCCCTGATCATGCTGCTGGCCGGCCTGTTCGGCATCTCCCAGCGCAAGACCCTGGTCGGCATGCTCATCAGCGTGGAGCTGATGCTCAACGGCGCTGGCCTGTCCATCGTGGCGGCGGCGCAGCTCACCCCGGCCAACGCCATGCTGGGGCAGCTCGGCACGCTGTTCGTCATGGGCCTGGCCGCGGCGGAGGCGACACTCGTGCTCGCCATCATCGTGGTCATAGCAAGGCGTTTCGGCACCACAAAAAGCAGCGCCGTTTCGACGCTGAAGGGATGAGCTAACCATGACAGGGATCATAGAAAGCGCCCGCGTGCTTCTGCCGGTGGCCATCACCCTGGTGGCGCCGCTGTTCATCTGGCTCAACCGGCGCAACGTCAACCGGCGCGAGGCTGTAAGCTTCATCGCCGGCGGCCTCACCTTCGCCTCGGTGCTCAGCATGGCGCCGCAGGTGCTGGCCGGCAATATCTGGAAATACACGCTCTTCCACATCATGCCCGGCATCACGGTCACCTTCTGCGCCGACGGGCTCTCGCTCATATTCGGCCTGGTCGCCAGCTTCTTGTGGATGTTCGCCACCAGCTACAACATCGGCTACATGCGCAGCCTGGATGAGCACGCGCAGACCCGCTATTACGTGTGCTTCGCCGTGGCCATCTTCGGGGCCGAGGGCGTGGCGCTCTCCGCCAACGTGTTCACGCTCTACCTCTTCTACGAGGTCATCACCGTGTTCACGTACCCGCTGGTGGCCCACCACCAGGACGACGAGGGCTTCGCCGGGGCGCGCAAGTACATTGTCTACCTCATGGGCACCAGCAAGCTCTTCCTGCTGCCGGCCATGGTGATGACCTACGTGCTGCTGGGCACGCTGGACTTCCACCTGGGCGACGTGGTGACCGGCATGTTCCCGCCCGATGTCGTGTCCGCGCATCCGCTGGCCGTCACCATCACTTACGCGCTGTATATCGCGGGCATCGCCAAGGCGGCGCTCATGCCCTTCCATAACTGGCTGCCCTCGGCCATGGTCGCGCCCACGCCGGTCTCGGCCCTGCTGCACGCGGTGGCGGTGGTCAAGGCGGGCGTGTTTTGCGTGTGCCGCATCATCCTCTCCGGCTTCGGCGTGGACGTGATGCACCAGCTGAACCTGGGCTTCCCCACCGCCTGCGTGGCGGCCTTCACGCTCACCGCGGCCAGCTTCATCGCGCTCACCAAGGACGACCTCAAGGCCCGGCTGGCTTACTCCACCGTGGCGCAGCTGTCATACATCGTGTGCGGCGTGGCCATGCTGACGCCCATGGCGATGCAGGGCGGCATGGCGCACATCGCCCACCACGCCTTCTCCAAAATCACGCTGTTCTTCGCGGCCGGCGCCATTTTTGTGGCCACGCGCCTGCGCAAGATCAGCCTCATGGACGGTCTGGGCCGCAAGATGCCCTGGACCTTCGGCGCCTTCGCCATCGGGTCGCTGTCCATGATCGGCATGCCGCCGGTGTGCGGCTTCGTCTCCAAATGGTACATCGTCAACGGCGCGCTGCAGGCCGGGCAAATCGTCCTGTTCATGGCCTTCATGCTCTCCACGGCGCTCAACGCCGGCTACTTCGTGCCCATCATCTACCGGGCCTTCTTCAAACCGCCCGTGGCCGAGACCGCGCAGTTCGAGACCTACCGCGAAGCGCCGCTGACCATGGTGATTCCGTTGTGCGCCACAGGGGCCATTTCGGTGCTGCTGGGCCTGTTCCCGGCGCTGTTCATGGATTTCATCCGCGTGTTTGGCAAGTTCTAAGGGGGCCGCAATGAGCTTGTTCGGAATGCTGCTGAATTGGCTTCGGGCCAGAACGCGCGTCATCGCGGCGCTGTTCTTCCTGGGCCTGGCGGGGCTTGTCGCCGCGAACGTGTTCATCCGCCCACACGAGGCGGAGTACGTGTTCGACGCCTACCCGGGCTTCTGGGCCGTGTTTGGCTTGGTTGTCGGCCTGGCCATGGTCATCATCATGAAAAAGATCGTTCAGCCCATGATCAGCCGGGGAGATGACTACTATGATCGCAACAGCTAGCGGTTTCGTCCATCCAGCGCTGGGGTTCTACCTCCTGGCGTTCATTCTGCCGTTTGTGCCCGGCAAGGGCTGGAAATGGCTGCTGCTGGTGCCGCCCATCGTGGCCATCTGGAGCGTCATGACCATCGCCCCGGGCGAATACGGCCAGCTCACGTGGCTGGGGCAGACGCTGCACTTCGGCCGGGTGGACAAGCTTTCGCTCATCTTTGCGCAGGTGTTCGCCATCATGAGCCTCATCGGCATGGTGTACGCCATGCACGTGGACGACAAGCTCCAGCACATCATGGCCTGCGTGTACGTTGGCGGCGCCTTCGGCTGCACCTTCGCGGGCGACTACCTGACGCTGTTCGTCTTCTGGGAGATGATGAGCATCGGCAGCACGTTTCTGGTGTGGCTGGCGCGCAACCCGGCGGCGACCAGGGCGGGCTTCCGGTACTTCTTGTACCACACCATCGGCGGCTTGTTCCTGCTCATCGGCCTGCTCATGCGCTACAAGGCCGTGGGCAGCCTGGGCTTCGACCACGTGGACCCCAGCCAGATGATGGCCTACGACTGGATGATCATGCTGGGCTTCTGCGTCAACGCGGCGGTTGTGCCGCTGCACGCCTGGCTGCCCGACGCGTACCCCCAGGGCACCGTCACCGGTTCGGTGTTCATGTGCGCCTTCACCACCAAGACGGCGGTGTATGTGCTGCTGCGCGGATTCCACGGGGTTGAGGTGCTGGCCATAGCCGGCACGGTGATGGCGGTGTACGGCGTGCTGTACGCGTGCATAGAGAACAACGCCCGGCGCATCCTCTCCTACCACATCGTCTCGCAGGTGGGCTACATGGTGGCCGGCATCGGCATTGGCACGGCAATGACCATGAACGGCGCGGTGGCCCACGCCTACGCGCACATTCTGTACAAGGGCCTGCTCTTCATGGGCACGGGCTGCCTGCTCTACGCGGCCGGCACCACCAAGCTCGACCAACTGGGCGGGCTGGCGCACCGGCTGCCCTGGGTGATGGCGCTGTACATGGTGGCGGCGCTCTCCATCTCGGGCATGCCGCTGTTCAACGGCTTCATCTCCAAGACCATGACCATCACCGGCGCGGCCGAGGCGCATCGCACCTGGCTGGCCATCGGCATGGAGATCGCGGCCGTCGGCACGTTCCTCTCGGTGGGCATAAAGCTGCCGTACTTCGCCTTCTGGGCCAAGCCGGCCAACAACAAGATGGTGCTCAAGCCCATTCCGCTGAACATGTACCTGGCCATGGCCATGGGGGCCTCGCTGTGCATCGCCCAGGGTCTTTACCCGGACATGCTCTACCGCTACCTGCCCTTTGAGATGGAAGAGATGTACCACCCCTGGACCACTTGGCACGTGTTGCAGGCGCTTTTGCTCCTGGGCTTCTCGGGCCTGGCGTTCTACTTCACGCGGGAGATCATCACCCCGCACGCCAAGACCAATCTCGACTTCGACTACTTCTATCGGCTCATTGGCCGGGGCGCCTACGCCCTGGTCTCCAAGCCCCTGGCATGGCTCGACGACCACTGGACCGAGGCCTATAGGGCCGTTGGCCTGGCGGGGCTGTTGAACCTCGCGCGGGGTACTGTCTGGTTCGACACCAAGGGAATCGACACCGTGGTGGATGGCTCGGCGTATACGGTCCGGAACATCGGCGTCGTTGGCGCCAAGGTGCAAAGCGGCAGGCTGCAGGACTACCTGGGGCTCACCGCGGCGCTGGCCTTGGGCATCTTCGCCCTGGTCTGGTATCTTGCCTAAACCCCGCAACGAGACGGAGAGCGAGCCTTGGACTTCGGATACCCGGTTTTAACAAGCCTCATCGTGTTCCCGCTTGTGGCCGCAGCGGGGCTGTTCCTCATCAAAAGCCCGCAGGTTGCGCGCGCCTATACCTTCGGCGCGTCGATCCTTGAGCTTATCCTGGGGCTGCCCCTGCTGACCTACCAGTTCAACGCCGACTTCCAGTTCATGGAAAAGGCGCACTGGGTGCCCCAATGGGGATTGGAGTACGCGCTTGGCATCGACGGCATCAGCTACCTCATGGTGCTTTTGACGCTGGCCATACTGCCGCTGTGCGTGTTGTGTTCCTGGACCTACATCGGCAAGCGCGTGAAGGAGTTCCACTTCTGCCTGCTGTTCATGACCAGCGCGTGCGTGGGCGTGTTCTCCTCCCTTGATCTGGTGCTCTTCTACGTGTTCTGGGAGGCCATGCTCATCCCCATGTACCTGCTCATCGCGGTCTGGGGCGGCGACCAGCGGCGCTACGCCTCCCTCAAGTTCTTCCTGTACACGCTGGCCGGCAGCATGTTTCTGTTGGTGGCCATCGTGGCCTTCCGCGTCACCGGCGGAACCTTCTCGATTCCCGAGCTGATGCACACGCACTTCAGCTTCGACTTCCAGTTCTGGGCGTTTTTGGCCTTGGCGCTCGCCTTCGCCATCAAGGTGCCCATGTTCCCGTTCCACACCTGGCTGCCCGCCGCCCATGTGCAGGCGCCAAGCGCCGGTTCGGTCATTCTGGCTGCGGTGCTGCTCAAAATGGGCACATACGGTTTCCTCCGCTTCTGCCTGCCGTTGACCCCTGACGCCAGCGTATACTTCGCCCCCATGATGATCGCCTTCTCCATCGCCAGCATTCTGTACGGCGGGGCCATCGCCCTCGGCCAAACGGACATCAAGAAGCTGGTGGCTTACTCCTCGGTGGGGCACATGGGCTTTGTGACGCTGGGCATCTTCCTGTTCAACCTGCGCGGGGTTGAAGGCGCGCTCTTCCAGATGCTGAACCACGGCATCATCACCGGCGCGCTGTTCATGATGATCGGCACGGTGTACGAGCGCAGCCACAGCCGCGACATCTCGGCCAACATGGGCCTGGGCAAGTACCTGCCGGCCTTCATGGGCTTCTGGGGGCTATATGCCCTGGCCAGCATGGGCTTCCCGGGCACCAACGGCTTCGTGGGCGAAATGCTGGTGTTCACCGGCGCGTTCCAGCACAGCCCGTACGTGGGCGCGCTGATCGTGCCCGGCGCGCTGCTCGGCGCGGCGTACATGTTCCGCGTCACCATCAAGCTGGCCTGGGGACGGCCCAGCACAGCCAAGACCTGGCGCGACCTGAACAGCCGCGAGTGGGCGTACCTCGTCATCCCGGCGCTGTTCGTCTTCTACATCGGCCTGGCCCCGAAGCTGATCTTTGATGTCATCGACCCGAGCGTGGAAAAGCTGGTGAGCGACCTTGCGCCGCACATCGCGACGAGCCAGACGCTGGCCGCGCAGCCCGTGCCTGAGGCCGTCGCCGCCGTGTCCGCGCCCGCGGCCGTCGCCGCCGTGGAATCGCCCGTCGAACCGGTCAACAACTAGGGAGTGGTCGCCGTGGAGTTCAATCCCATCCAGATTGTACCGGAGCTGTATCAGCTGCTGCTGATTGTGGCCCTGTTCTTCCAGAGTCTTGGAGCCGGCCCGGACAGGCCCGGCGGCGCGGAGACCCCGCCCGCCGAACGCTGGCTGCCCTATTTCGCCGGGTTCGGCATCTTCGTGAACATCGTCTCCTGGAACGCGCAGGGGCTCATCTTCGGCGATGTCTACAAAATCGACGCCCTCTCGCAGTTCTTCAAGCTGGCCATTGCCGCCGGATTCTACGTGGCTGTGCTGAACGCCGCCCGCCAGCCCTCCCTGGCCGAGAGGAAGCGCCCGGACTACTTCATGTTCCTGGCGCTTTCCGCCTGGGGGCTGATGCTCCTCTCCTCCGCCGTGGAGCTCATCACCATCTATATCGCCCTGGAGCTGAGCTCCTACAGCCTGTATGCCGTCATCGCCCTGCGCGACAACGACAAGCGCGCGGCCGAGGCGGCCATCAAGTACATCCTCTTCGGCGCGGTGGCCACGGCCATCGCACTGTTCGGCTTCTCGTACATTCTGGCCAGCCAGAACACGAGCTACATCGCCCAGCTGGCCCAGCGCCCCTGGTCCTTCCAGGCTCAGCCCATGGCCGTCGTGGGGCTTTCGCTCTTCATGGGCGGCATGTTCTACAAGCTGGCGCTGTTCCCCTTCCACTTCTGGTGCCCGGACGTGTACCAGGGCGCGAGCAACGAGACCGCCGGCTTTGTGGCCACCCTGCCCAAGCTGGGCGCGGTGGTGGTGTTGGTGCGCCTGGCCGCGCTGCTCAAGCCCGGCCTGGAAATCACCACGCTGCTGGCCGTGCTCGGAGCCATCTCCATGACCTTCGGCAACCTGTGCGCCCTGGCTCAGAAGGACGTGAAGCGCCTGCTCGGCTTCTCCTCCGTGGCGCACGCGGGCTACCTCATGGTGGGGCTGGTGGCCGGCACGGCCATGGGCCTCGCGGCCGCGGCATTCTACGCCCTGGCCTACGTGGCCATGAACCTGCTGTGCTTCTGGGTCATCAGCCGCGTGGCCACGGACGGACGCAACCTCCAGCTTGATGACCTGAACGGCCTGTACCGGCGCGCTCCGGCCCTGGCCTTCGCTCTGGCGGTCGGCGCCTTCGCCCTGGTGGGGCTGCCGCCCACCATCGGCTTCGCCGGCAAGCTCTTCCTGGCCACGGCGGCCTGGAATCATGGCTACAACTGGTTGGTCATCACCTTGGGCGTCAACAGCGCCATCGCCATCTTCTACTACCTGAGCCTGGTGCGCCACGCCTACACCCATGAGGCCGGCGAAAATCCGCCCGTGCCGGACAACAGCCCCTTCAGCCTCTGCGGCGCGGGGCTGCTGGCGGCCGTGGTGCTGCTCTTCGGCATCATGCCCAGCGGCCTGTTCGATTACGCCGTGCGAGCTGGCCAGCAGCTGCTGCCGTAAACGCTCTCCGCTCCCTCTCACTCCCTCTGGGCCCGCTTTTGCGGGCCCTTTGCGTGGCGCGCCCCGCTTCGAGGGCCGTTGCGCACCCGCGCCACGTCAAAGCGCCATCTTGACTTCGCCGGCCAAGCCGTTACGTTTCACCATGAACCCACAGGAGGCGCGCCATGCATGAAGTCAGCCTGGGCGGCATGCTCACCGACTATCTCACCGGAAAAACCATCGAGGAAACCACCTACGAGGAGTTCCGGCAGGCTTTGGCGAAATATCTGGTGGAGGAGAAAGACTACCCCAAAACCGGGCTCAAGGCCAAGGTGCCGCTCGTCTTCACCATCGACGGCGAGGAGACCGGCCGGCACATCGACCTTGTGGCCAGCGACGACGCGGGACGTCCCATCGTCATCGTCATCTTTTGCGCGGGCGATGTGGGCAGCTTTGAACGAGAAACGGTGAGCTGCGCGCGGCTCTTTCCCGGCGGTCCGGTTCCCGTGGCCATCGCCACGGACTCCATCGGCGCAAGCATCCTCGACACCGCAAGCGGCGACTGCGTGGCTACCGGCGTGCGCGCCATCCCCACCTGGAGCGAGGCGCTGGCCATAGCCGCCAAAAAGCCGGCCGCGCCCCTGCCCGACGAGCGCCGCCGCAAGGAGGAGCGCATCCTCCACGCCTACAACGGCTTCCTCTACGGCACCTGCTGCAGCGAATCGTGCGTGGTGCCGCCCAAGAACGCCAAGTAGGCCCCATTCGAGCACCCATTCGAGCACCCATTCGGACAATCATTCGGGCAATCATTCGGCCAAGTCGGGCGGGGGCCTACGGGCGGTCAATATGACCGAGGTTCTTTGGGGGACAAGCCTTCGCCAGCCTGCAAGCCAGTTGCGAAGAACAGCGTGGCCGGCATGCGCAGCGTTGATTGCCGCGCTGCGCTGTCCCGGCACAGCCCTGGCGGGGCAAGCCGCACACCGCCCCCACAGCAACGGACCGGCAAGGCAGACCGTCAATGGCAGACCGCTAACGGACGCGCCCGCCTAGCGCATTTCCGAGAAAAACCGCAGCACCAGCCCGGTGGCGTCCATATCGCCGCAGGGCAGGTCGCAGTAGGGGTAGCGCTCGTTCGCGCCACCGGGCCAGGCATGCCCGCCGCGCTTCAGAATATAGTGGCGCACCAGACCAGTTCCGCCGTCCTTGGCCGGGCCGTAGGCCTCCTCGCGCACCCTGGCGCGGGGTGAGTCGCTTATGCGCGCTTTGCCCAACCCCATGCCCCGCGCCCAGAGCACAGCCTGAAATCGGGCCGGGTGGTCCGCGCAATACCGGCCCGTGGCCGGATGGGCCGGCGTGGGGGCCAAACGGGAGAGCGCATCATGCGCGCCGTTGATGAGCAGCACCGGCAAATTCGCCTGGGGCTTGGGGGCGTCGCAGGGCAGGTCGCCGGAAACCGCGGCGATGGCCTTGGCCACGCCGGGCCGCTCCAGGGCGAAGCGGCTGGCCAGCACCGCGCCGTTGGAAAATCCGGCGAGGTAGATTCTTCTGGGATCGACGAAACCATCGCGCTTCAGCCGCTCGATGAGCGCGGCCAGAAAGCCCACGTCGTCCACACGGTGGTCGCGGGCGTAGCCGCAGCAGTCCCAGGTGTTCCAGGTTTGGCCCCCGTGTCCCGTGCCCAGCCCCTCGGGAAACACGACGAGAAAGCCAGCGGCCGCGGCGCGTCCGGCCAACCCCGTTTGACGCATGGCCTGCGTTGCGGAGCCGCCGGCCCCGTGCAGAAAGATGATGGTTGGGGCGGGCCGCCAGTTTGCGCCGCGCGGCGCGACAACAAGGGCGCGGCGCTCCACGCCGTCGTGCTTGAGCAGAAACGTGCGGCTCTGGCTGACGGCGTTCTGGCGTTGACGCGTGGCGAAAGGTGTTGCGCCGGACGAATCGACAGCGCCGAACGAACCGGACACAACAGGCGCAACGGGCTGCGTGGGCGCGGAGGGGCCGCCGCCGGACACGTGGCGGGGGGCCTCCCCATGGCTGCCCGGGGCCTTGGTGAGCGAGTCAAGGACATCCTGGGTCATGCCCGCCGCGCTTTCGGCCCGGGCCGGAACGCCCCCGGGCGAGACGCACAGCGCGGCCACGGCCGCAACAATCAGGACAGCCAGACGGCGGCGCATACGGCCTAGGATTTGCTCTCCATGATCTTGCCGGTCATGGGGATGAAGAACACGCCCATATCCTTGCGGGAATGCACGCGCCCGCTCTTATCCTTGGTGAACACGTACAGCACCTGCCCCTTGCGGAAGGGCTGGCCGATGGGCACGATGAGCCGTCCCTGCGGCTTGAGCTGCCGCAAGAGCTCGGGCGAAACATAACGCGCGGCGCAGGTCACCATGATGATGTCGAAGCCGCCCTTGACCTCGGGCCAGCCGTAATAGCCGTCGCCCACGCGGGTGTGCACGTTCTCCAGTCCAAGCGGCTTGTAGATCTTGGCCACCTCGGCGCCCAGCGGCTTGATGATCTCCACCGAGTACACTTCCTTCACAATGCGCGACAACAGCGAGCTTTGAAAGCCGGAGCCGGTGCCCACCTCCAGCACGGTGTCGCCGGGGCGGGGCTTGGCCAGCTGCGTCATGTACGCCTGCCCGAGGTAGTCGGACAAGGCCGACCCGTAGCCGATGGCCCAGGGTTTGGGCTCCGGCTCGTAGCAGTTGGAGGCGAAGGGCTTTCTGCGCTGGTAGTCGTAGTGGTAGTATTCGCGCGGCAGCTCGCGGAAGGCGCGCAACACGTTGGAGTCGGCCTTGCCGAAGCGCCGTTTGAGGTAGCTTTCGATGGCGGCCATGGCCGTGGCCTTACGCGACTGTAGCTCAGCGAAGTCTTTTTCGGGAATCGCCGCCTGCCGGCCCGACTGGCGCATGGCTTCCTGATAGGTGCGAAAGTTCCAGGCCGTGCCGGGCGCCCAGGCGCTGTGCGCGGCGGGAACCGGCGCTGCCAGGGCGAGGGAGGCGGCCCAAACCGGGGCCGCGCCAAAGGCCAGGAGACAACATGAAACGGCAAGCGCGCGCGCTGCGCGGCGCAGGGATGAAATCGCCATGAATGGGGACTCCTCGCGTATGCGGTATCCAGACCCAATACCACGCATCGCTCCGGATAGAAAGCCCCGCGCCGCCTTGACCGGCGCAGCCGCCAAGCCTACACCACGGAGCATGGCCGCCGTGGCCTGCATTTAAGACTGGAGGAGAGCCATGACCAAGCCCCTGCCCGATACGCTGCCCGAGGCCCTGTCCGCACCCGCCTCCGCCCCCGTGTGCGCCGGCAACCTGGAGACGCCCGCCGGCAAGACCGCCGCGCAGTCTTCGGCCACGCTCACCTATCAGGTGCTGCCAGAGGACGCCAACCCCGCCGGCAACGTGCACGGCGGCGTCATCCTCAAACTCATCGACACCGCCGCCGGCGTTGTGGCCATGCGCCATGTGCGCGGCTGGGCCGTCACGGCCAGCATCGACCGCATGGACTTCCTCAGGCCAGTGTACGTGGGCGAGCTGGTCATCCTCAAGGCCAGCCTGAACATGGTGGGCCGCACCAGCATGGAGATCGGCGTGCGCGTGGAGGCGGAAAACCTGCTCACCGGCGATGTGCGCCACACCAATTCCGCCTACCTCACCTTTGTGGCGCTCGACGACAAGGGCTGCCCACGCCCAGCGCCGCCGCTCATCGTGGAGGGCGACGCGGTTGCCGAGCGACGCCTGCGCCAGGCCTTGCGCCGCCGCGAAATGCGCAGGCAGGCCATCGCGGAGGAACGCCGCGGGTAAACATTTGTTTGAAGCCGCCGCCCGTTACAGCGTTTATATTGTTTAAAGCGCGCCCATACAGGGTTCCCGGCCTTGCCACGAGGGCAGGCCCTATTATATGGAGTCTCACGATTTGGGGAATTGAACACGCAAAATGGCCCGTTGCGGCAATTACGAAAGCCTGAGTCTCCTCCCCGCCGGGAAGGTCAACTGCTGCGCCCGGACCTTCCGCATACAACACCAACTCCGCGCGATTGCTGCGCCGCCAGGATTTGACACTGCATGCCTTCCCCCCTTGACTACCACATCGACGGCCTTGCCGAATTGCAGCCGAGGCGCATTCTTTGCTGCCAGCTGCGGCAAATTGGCGATGTGCTCATGCTCACCCCCAGCCTGGAGATGCTTCGCAAGCGCTTCCCCGACGCCGAAATCGACGTGTACACGGAGCAGAAGTGCGCGCCCGTGCTGGAGAACAACCCCAACGTTCACCATATATGGGCGCTGGAGCGGGGCAAAAGCCTGCTGCACGACCTGCTTTTCTACCACCGGGTGGGCACCGGCGGCGGCAAACGCTACGATATCATCATCGACTTCCAGCAGCTGCCGCGCATCCGCTGGGCCCTCGCCTTCTCCGACGCGCGCGTGCGCTTCTCCTACCCGCCGCCGTGGTATAACCGCCCGTTCTACACCCATTGGGCGCCGGTCTCCGGTCCGTATGCCGCAAAAAGCAAGGCCGGCATCCTCATGAACGGCTTCGGCCTGCCCTGGGAGAATCTGCGCCCGCGCCTGTACCTCACCCAGGCCGAGCGCGAAGCCGCCCGCGCGGAGCTCGCCGCCTGGGGGCTCGCCCCGGGCGACATCCTCGTCACCGTGGACCCGACCCACCGGCGCATAACCCGCCGCTGGCCAGCCAGCCACTATGGCCGGCTGCTGGCCATGGCCGCCGCGCAGCGCCCTGGCCTGCGCTTTCTGCTGCTTTTCGGCCCCGGCGAGGAAGCCCTTGCCGGGGAAACCCGCGCCCAGGCCGAATCCGCCGGGCTGCCCCCCGGACGCATCATCCTGCCGCCGCGCCTGACCACCCTGCGCGAAATGGCCGCCATGCAGGCCGAGGCCACCCTGCACCTGGGCAACTGCTCCTCGCCCCGGCACTTCGCCGTGGCCGTGGGCACCCCCAGCCTCACCGTGCGCGGCTCCACCAGCACCGCCTGGACCTTCCCCGGTCCCGGGCACGAGGACATCGCGCTCGGCCTGCCCTGCCAGCCCTGCAGCGAAAACACCTGCGCCCTCGGCATCAAGTGCCTGCACGACCTTGACCCCGAAAGCGTTCTGCGGCGCCTGCTCGACCTCCTCGACCGCGCCATCGCTGGCGAGTTCCCGAAAACGGAATAGCGGCCGCGTTCCACGCATCCCACGCGTCCCTCGCGTCCCTCGCGTCGGCGGTCACGCCCGGCGGAACACCGCAGGCATCAGCCCCCTGGCAAATTCATGATTTTTTCTAGAATCTATTCCCGCCGGCTTTTCCCGCTGTTTCGCGTAATGAATCTGCCCTGTTACCTTTATGCCTCAGGGTGTGCCTGACCGCCTCAAGACTGTTATTTCAGCATGTTGCCTTTTCGCAGCGGAATTGACAGCAGAATCTGGACTGCCCATAGTGCGCCTTGAGCTGGTGCCCAGCCTCAGGCCGGGTGAAAAGGAAATCTGGTGCAAGCCCAGAACTGCCCCGCAGCGGTGAACGGGAATAAATCCCCCCACATGTGACACTGGCGGAAGCCGGGAAGTCGTGGGGGCGCGCAAGGCGGCGGATGCCCGCAACGCCCGTGAGTCCGAAGACCTGCCAGCTCCCGCCCGCGCGCATGCCGGGCGGCGTGACCGAGAGCCTCGTGGGAGGGCGATCCGGCAGAGTCTCAAGGGCGGGGCCTTCCCCTTCCGTTGGCTGCAGGCGTCGACCCCCCGCGTTATCGACACCCTAGCTGAATGGAGAAGCAGATGCCCAACGCCGCAACAGTCCTTTCCGAGCAATCCGCCACGCGAACCTCTTCCCCGGCCGAAGTTCCGGTGCTGACGCCCTTGCGGCCCATCGCCCCGCCCGCCCAGGTGCGCAAAAGAAACGGCGAAACCATCGCCTTCGACGCCGGCAAGATCCGCTCGGCCATCCGCCGGGCGGGCGCGGCCACGGGCGAGTTCGACGACACCGAGGCCGGACTCCTCACCGCCCAGGTTATCAAGGTCCTTTCCCACCGCTTTGGCGGCCGCGTGCCGGACATTGAGAACATTCAGGACGCGGTGGAGCAGGCGCTTATCTCGGCCAACCACTTCAAGACCATGCGCGCCTACAGCGTGTACCGCGAGCAGCGCGCCAAACTGCGCCAGGACAGAAAGACCGTGGTGGACGTGGCCGCCAGCATCAACGAATACCTGGACCGGCAGGACTGGCGCGTAAACGCCAACGCCAACCAGGGCTATTCGCTCGGCGGGCTCATTCTGAACGTTTCCGGCAAGGTGACCGCCAACTACTGGCTGAACCACGTCTATCCACCGGAAGTGGGCCAGGCCCACCGCGAGGGCGATCTGCACATCCACGACCTGGACATGCTTTCCGGCTACTGCGCGGGCTGGTCGCTGCGGATGTTGCTCACCGAGGGGCTGAACGGCGTGCCCGGCAAGGTTGAGGCCAAGCCGCCCAAGCACCTCACCAGCGCAGTGGGGCAGATTGTGAACTTCCTGGGCACGCTGCAGAACGAATGGGCCGGCGCGCAGGCGTTCAGCTCGTTCGACACCTACATGGCGCCCTTTCTGCGCAAGGACAAGCTGGGCTACGAAGAGGTGCGCCAGAGCATCCAGGAACTCATCTACAACCTCAACGTGCCCTCGCGCTGGGGCACGCAGACGCCCTTCACCAACCTCACCTTCGACTGGACCTGCCCCGAGGACCTTGCCAGCCAGCACCCGGTCATCGGCGGGGAGGAGATGGACTTCACCTACGGCGAGCTTGGACCGGAAATGGCCATGATCAACCGGGCCTACATAGAGGTGATGACCGCGGGCGACGCCAAGGGCCGGGTGTTCACCTTTCCCATCCCCACCTACAACATCACCAAGGACTTCCCCTGGGACGGCCCCAACGTGGACATTCTCTTCGAGATGACCGCCAAATACGGCTTGCCGTACTTCCAGAACTTCGTGAACTCGGATTTGACGCCCAACATGGTGCGCTCCATGTGCTGCCGCCTGCAGCTTGATTTGCGCGAACTGCTCAAGCGCGGCAACGGGCTTTTCGGCAGCGCGGAGCAGACCGGGTCGTTGGGCGTGGTCACCATCAATTGCGCGCGTCTGGGATATTTGGCCCGCGGCAACGAGCGCGACCTCCTCGCCCGGCTCGACACCCTGCTCGACATCGCGCGCACCAGCCTGGAGATCAAGCGCAAGGAGATTGAGCGCCGACTGGACGCGGGGCTTTTCCCCTACACCAAGCGCTACCTGGGCAGCCTGCGCAACCACTTCTCCACCATCGGCGTCAACGGCGTCAACGAGATGATCCGCAACTTCACCTCCGACGCGCAAAACATCACCACCGAGGCCGGTTACGCCCTGGCCGTGCGCTTTTTGGACCACGTGCGCGCGCGCATAACCGGCTACCAGGAGCAGACCGGACACCTCTACAATCTGGAGGCCACCCCGGCCGAGGGCACCACCTACCGTTTCGCCAAAGAGGACCGCAAGCGCTTCCCGGACATCCTGCAAGCGGGCACCACGGACCAGCCCTACTACACCAACTCCAGCCAGCTGCCGGTGGGCTTCACCGATGACCCCTTCGAGGCGCTTTCCCGACAGGAGCTGCTCCAGCGCAAGTACACCGGCGGCACGGTGCTGCATCTGTACATGGGCGAGCGGGTGTCCAGCGCCAAGGCCTGCATGAATCTGGTGCGCAAGGCCCTTTCCCGCTTCGCCCTGCCATACATCACCATAACGCCCACATTCTCGGTGTGCCCCAGCCATGGCTACCTCCCCGGCGAACAGCCGACCTGCCCCGCCTGCGCCGAGCAGGGCCGCGAGCAGCTCTGCGAAATCTGGACCCGCGTCATGGGCTATTACCGCCCGCGTTCGGCCTTCAACATCGGCAAGAAGGGCGAGTACGACGAACGCGTGTGCTTCAACGAGCCCAAGGGCGAGGCCCTGGACACGGCCCAGGCGTGAGCACGTCCCCGTCCGCAGCGGGGCTCGCCAGCGGCGAGGCGGCGTCCGCATCCGTTGGGCCGGAGCTCGTTGTCGGCGGGCTCACGTCCCTGAGCACGGTCGATTGGCCGGGCGAACTGGCGGCGGTGGTCTTTTGCCAGGGGTGCGCCTGGAGCTGCCCATACTGCCACAACGCGGCCCTGCGTCCATTCGGGCCTAATGGCGGAGACTCCGGGCCCCCCTATGCCGGGCGCCCCTGGCCAGATGTGCTGCACTGGCTCGAAACGCGGCGGGGACTGCTGGACGCCGTGGTGTTCTCCGGCGGCGAGCCGTTGCTCCAGCCGGGCTTGCCCGGGGCCATGGCGACGGTGCGCGGCCTGGGCTTCAAGACAGGCCTGCACACCAGCGGCATGAACCCCGCCGCCCTGGCCCGCGCGCTGCCTCTGTGCGACTGGGTGGGGCTGGACATCAAGGCCCCGCGCGCGGCGTACGACCGCATCACGGGCCGCCCCGGCAGCGCCAAGGCCGCCTGGCAAAGCCTGGAGCTGCTGCGCAAATCCGGCGCGGCCTTTGAACTGCGCACCACCTGGCACCCGGCGCTGTTGTCCGAAGCCGAATTGCTGGCTCTGGCTGCGGAGCTTTCCGGCGTTGCGGGCGTTGAATGGAGACTCCAGGCGTTCCAGCCGGATGGCTGCGAGGACCTCAGCCTTGCCGCCGCCGGGCGCGTCCATGCGCCACAAACGCTGGCGACCGCGTTGCGGCGGGCGCTGGGCGCCGGGGGAAGCCTTACCGTGCGGGACTAGACGTCCGCCCGCGTGTGACGCTTTGCGCAAAGCGGGCGATGGCGCGCGCACGAAGAAATCATGCGTGCGGGCTGTCCCTGGGGCCTCCGCGGCACTATATTGCTGTCAGTAGCCGTGAACCCCATCCCAAAGGGAGGACAGCCATGAAGGGCGACCATGAGCATTCCCACGACCACGGGCATGAACACACCCACACGCATGAGCATCCGCACGAGCATCCGGGCATCGGGGTGCATTCCCATCCGCACGAGCACACCCACAGCCATGAGCATGTGCACGAGCACAAGCACCCGCACGACCATGAGGGCGGAGACGCCGGGCACGACCATGAGCATGCCGGCGAGCACGGCCCGCACGACCATGAGCATCCGGGGCACGACCAAGAGCCGCACGAGCACAGCCATTAGCCCCGCCCATGCCGGTAAACGGACGTCCTCTCCCTTGGGGGGGGAACGCCCAGTCCGGCGTGCGTTCCTTTCCAGCCTGACGCCCGCCTCCGCATGGGGTGGAGCCTTTCCTTTCGCCTTGAAACCTCCGCGCAAAAAAGGCCACACCCGCAGACGTTTTCTCCTCTCCATTGGGTAAGGAGGAGAGACGCCTGCCGGTGCGGCCCAATGGTTGACGAGGGGCTCTCAACCATTGGGAGCAGCTAGCAGACTCCCGTCTTGATAGCAACAATTAATTTTTCGTGTTACCAAATATGATCAAGCGCTTTGACGCCACCCCCGCGCGACCGCGCCACCGGCGGCTTGCAGACGCGGCGAGGCGTCCCCTGGCGGTTGGCCGACGACGGCAGGCCTGCCCGGATTCAGGGACGACGTTTTCCTCGGCTTCGCCCTACTTGCCAGGCCCGGTCCAAACGGTCTCGCGCACGTCGTAGTGGCGCACGGTGGTTTCGGGGATGATGCGGTAGCGCTCGTCGCCGGGGTAGAGCACGGCGCGGCTGGCCTGCTCATCGGTTTGCGCGCCGGCGAAGGCTTTGGCGTGGTCCAGCGACGCCCACCAGGTGAGGAGGGTGAACTCGATTTGGCCGCCGCCGGCCTGCCGGGTGAGAATCTGGTGCCCCAGGTAGCCGGGCACCACGCGGGCCTCATCCACGCCGGTGGCCCGCAGATGGCCCAGGAATCCCTCGGCGGTTTCCTGCGGGCACAGGCATTTCCATTCGCGTACGATCATGCTCCCTACTTCCTGATGGTGTTGGGGTGATGGGCGTCGGTATCCATGCGCACCTTGTGGCACATGGTGCAATTGCCCTGCGCGCCCAGGGGCCGGGCAAGCTTCTGGTACTGCAACGGCTGGATCATGTCGCGGTCCTTTCCGTATGGGTTCACGGAAGGATAAAGCGCGTGCTGCGGGCCGTGGCAGGCCGGGCAGGAGAGCGCGCCCATTTCGTCGAGCCGGGTGCGGAAGCGCGTCTCCGGTCCCTTGGTCCAGTGGCCGAAGGCCTGGCTGGGATCGGGGGAGCCGAAGTCCTTGTGGCAGGCGAGACAGTCGGGCGTTTGCAGCCAGGCGGTGCGCGGCGGGATGGACGCCTTGTCCATGAGCTGCGGGGTGATCTGGCTGATGAGCCGCCTGGCCCCGCGCTTGCCCTTGCCGTCGTTGGCCTCGGCCTCGCGCTTGAGCAGGCCCAGGGCGTGGTCTTCGAGCGGGCCGTGGCAGTTGGTGCAGTCGAGCCCCATTTGCGCATGCAGACCGCGCTGGAAGCGGGTGCCGCCATCGGGACGGCTGGGGTGGCAGCGGGCGCAGGCCTCGGCCCCCTGGCCCTTGAGGGTGTTGGCGTGGAAGCCGTGCAGCGCGGCGGAGACGGAGAGCAGGTCGCTCTTGCCGGCCGCCCCGGTGAGGGGATCGGCGTGGCAGGAGGTGCATTCCACGGGCTTGCCGCCGCCGGCCTGGGCGGAGAGGGCGGTGCGGTTCAGACAGTCGTGGATGCGCAGGATGTTCAGGCCGGTCTGGCCGCTGATGTTGCCCTTGCCGTCGCCCCCGCCGTGGCAGGAGGAGCAGGCCACCTCGTCGGACACGGGCAGGGCCACGCGGGTCATGCCCAGGGTGGCGCGGGTGGCGGAATCCACGGCGGTGATGGTGGCCAGCGGGTAGGGATTGAGCGCGCCGTCGGACCGGCGGGGCGAAAGGGACAGGGTGGCCCCGAACCAGTCGCGTCCCGCCAGGGGAGCCAGCGTGCCGGCCCCGGCGTTGTTCTCCACGCTATAGGTGAGCTCCACGCCCTCGGTGATCTTGCCGGGGCTTTCGCCGCGCTTCACCAGCTGGGCGTTGAGCCCCAGGGTGGGCTTGCGCAGGATGAAGGCCCCCTGCGACTCCACCACCATGTGCATGCCGAGGTCGGGCCAGGCCAGCAGCACGTATTCCGCTGTGCGCGGGTCGAAGGCCGGCACCTCGGACGTTTCCTCGGCGATGACCACGGCGGGCTGGTCGGCGTCCTTGCGGCGGCCCAGAACCTCGGCGAGATAGGCGGCCAGCGCCTCTTTCTCGGCCTGATTGCCCACAAAGGGCGGCATGGCCGGGTTGACGCGGTTGATGGCCCCGAGCAGGGCGACCATGCCGCGCTCGGTGAGGTTGGCGGTCCAGGGCTTGATGTTGTTCATGGGCCCGCCGATGGAGTGGCAGCTGGAGCACTGGTGCTGGTACAGCTCCGCGCCGGCGGCGAGCTTGTTTTCGGGGGTCACCGCGCGGATGCGCGCCCATTTGGCGGTGGCGAGGTAGCCTTGGGCGCTGGCGGCCGCCTCCGCGCCCACGCGGATGCCGTTGGAGTAGGTGTGGCCGTAGATGAGGTAGGGCTTGCGCGCGGCCTCGCGGATGAACTCGAAGCTGCCGATGATCCCCCAACCCGTGAGCACGATGCACAGCGCCAGCGGGAAGCGCACGCGCCCGGGCAGGCGCACGGCGAGAAGCAGAGCGCCCAGGGCCGCGGCCCCGGCAAACACCTGAAAGAGCTTGAGGAATCCGCCGATGCGCGCGGAGCGCAGCAGCACCATCTCGTACTGGGCCTGCGGCAGGGCGTGGATGTACCACCAGCCCGCGCCGAGGCAGACGACCAGCGGCGCAATGGTCCAGGCCGCGGCCATGCGGACCATGCGTTCGCGGTCGGCGCCGCCGTCGTCGACCGGGATGCGCGTGGCGGTGACGAAGCCGAACAGCCCGGCCAGCGACAAGGCTATGGCTGTGCGCAGCGCCAGCTGCGGCCAGAAGGTGGGATTGAAGAAGCCGTCCCAGAAGTTGCGCGTGGTGGTCCAGGCTCCGGGGGTGAGCATGAAGCCGATGATGCCGTTGATCATGAACAGCGAGGCGAACGCCGCGCCGAAATAAATCCAGCCCAGGCGCTGGTGGTCGCGCGGGTCCATGCGGTCGAAGCCGTAATAGTAGAGCAAGAGCGCCACTATTTCGAGCAGAAAAAACACCCACTCCGTGGCGAAGGCGTAGACGAAGACTTTGAGCAGCGTGCTGGTGCCCTGCGGAGACAGCAGCCCGATGATGAACCAGATGCCCACGCCGGTGACGCCGCCCGCCACCATGGTGAGGAGCAGGAAAAAGCGCGCGTGCTTTTTGACGTGGGCCAGCAGGCGCGGGCTCTCAAGCCGCCGGGCGTAGCGCTCGGCAAGGACGAGGTACAGCCCGCCGCCCACGGCGAAGTGCGCCAGAAACACGTGGAAGGTGCCGATGAGGGCGATCCAGAAGCCGCCGGCCAGCGCGGTGAGGTGCCAGATGGGATATTCCATGGCCTAGCCCCTCCCCGCCCGGCCCGGGGCCGACTTGGCGTAAAGCCGCAGCATATGGCCAATGCCCCACAGGCCGAGGACGAACACGGCGAGGAACATCACCAGCGGCGAAATCTGCGGGGCCACCGGCAGGCTGGACGGATGGAAATACGGGGCCAGGGTGATGAGCCGCACCTGCCCGCGCGTGACGCCCATGCAGGCGATGGCCGCCAGAGCGAGCGCCGCCGTGGGGACGGGCTTCTTCTGGAGGGCGGCGTACAGCGCCGCCAGGCCGAGCAGAATGCTGGCCGCGAGCATGGCCGTGGCCAGAACGTCGCCGCCCATAAGGGCCAGCCGCACGCGGCTGGGCAGGGAGACGAACACCCAGCCGCCGATCAGAATCTGGAGCATGGTGACCCGCGAGAACCAGGCCAGGCCGTAGGCCACCCAGTCGGGCCTCTGCTTTTTCTGGCCCAGCAGCGCGGCGTACAGCCCGGCAACGGCCGGGGCCGCCAGCATGATGTGGACGAAGCGCGACCACATGGTGGGATCGGCGAGGTTGAGCAAGCTGCCGTCCGGCCGGGCGAAGTAGGCGGTCCACGCCTCGGGCCGCAGCATCAGCGTCATGTTGTTGGAAAGCAAAAAGCCCGTGTAGGCCAGAAACACCAGGGAAAGGCCCAGCGCCCCGAGCGAAAGGCCCGGCGCGGTCTCGAACTTGCCGTCGTGCGCATAGAGGGCGTAGTAGCCCAGAATGACGGCGAGGATGGCCGAGAGCCACCACCCGGCCATAAGCACCGAGCTGGTGTACAAAAACTGCCCGTACACCACCTGCACGAAAAGCAGCGGCGCCACGCCAAGGTTCACCGTAAAGGCCAGAAAGGTGGGGGCGCGGTGGCCCAGCTCGCGGGCGAGCTCCTTGTGCCGGCCGGTGAGCCGTCCGAAAAAGGCCAGCGCCGCCGAGCCCACGGCAAGGTTCATGAAGATGATGTGCAGGACGAACGTGACAAGCAACAGGGCCTCAAACCAGCCCCATGGGGAGGGGATGGCTTCGGCCGCCGGTATGAGTTTGGCCGGATCCATGCGCATTCTCCTTGACGGATGTCTCTTCTGCGGCAATACACCGACCAGGAAGCATACGCAACGGGATACGCACCCGTGTGTGTGACGTTTTCTTTTAAAATCGTGCCGCGACGCGGTGTCATCCCCCTCTTGCGCACACCAGGAACGCCTCATGGAAACAATACTTCTGCTCGATGTGGGCAACACCAACGTCAAAATCGGCCTGGCCCGCCCGGGCCTGGGCCTTGTGGCCAGCTATGCCCTGCCAACCGCGCAGGCCGGCGGTCTGGACACCTCCGACGCCTGGGGCCTCAAACTGCTGGACATCTGCCGCGTGGAGAACGTCTCCCCCGGCCAGGTGACGGCCATTGTGGCCGCCTCCGTGGTGCCGCCCATGAATCCGGTGCTCGCCCGCACCACGGCGCGCTTTTTCGGCCGGGGCATGCGCTTTGTGCCCGGCGCGGAGCCGGACGGCATCCCCCTGCCCATACGAAACCTCTACGCCCGGCCGGCGGAGGTGGGCGCGGACCGACTGGTCACGTCCTTCGCCGCGCGGGAGATATCCAACGCCCCGGCGCTGGTGGTGGTGGATTTCGGCACCGCGACCACTTTTGACTGCGTGCTGGGCGACGCCTTCACGGGCGGGCTCATCTGCCCGGGCGTGCTTTCCGCAGCCCGGGCGCTAGCCACGGGCACGGCCAAGCTGCCGCACATCACGCTCGAAATAGCCCCCCCGCGCAAGGACGGCGGGCTGGACATCGGGCTGAGCACCTCGCAAAGCCTCAACCAGGGGCTCATTTACGGCTTCGCCGCCATGGTGGAGGGTCTGGCGAGGCGGCTGGCGCGCACGCTTCTGCCCGGGCGCGAGGACGAGCTGCGGCTCATCGCCACCGGCGGCTTCGCCTCGCGCATCGCCTCGGTCTGCCCCGCCATCCACGAGGTGCGCGAGGATTTGCTCATGGAGGGCCTGTGGCGGGCCTTTTTGCGTGCTCAATAGCGCCCCTGCCCCGGAATCGTCACGCGCGGGTATTTGAACCCGTGACAAAAATACTGTAGAAGGCGCACTGCGACACACGCGCACGAAACCCGGTTCGAAAAAACCAAGGAGCATATATGAGCACCATCATCGCTGTATGGGCCCGCGAGATTCTGGATTCCCGAGGCAATCCCACCGTCGAGGTCGAGGTCACCTACGAATCCGGAGCCTCCGGCCGCGCGGCCGTGCCCTCCGGAGCCAGCACCGGCACCCGCGAGGCGCTGGAATTGCGCGACGGCGACAAAAAGCGCTTCGGCGGCAAGGGCGTCACCCAGGCCGTCAACAACATCCGCGAGGAAATCGCCAACGCCATCGTCGGCATGGACGGCCTGCGGCAGGTTGCGCTGGACAATTCGCTCATCGACCTGGACGGCACGGACAACAAGGGCCGGCTGGGCGCCAACGCCATTCTCGGCGTCTCCATGGCCAACGCCCGCGCGGCGTCCAATTTCCTTGGCCTGCCGCTGTACCAGTACCTGGGCGGCGTTAACGCCAAGCTGCTGCCCGTGCCCATGATGAACATCATCAACGGCGGCGCGCACGCCCCCAACAACCTGGACATCCAGGAGTTCATGATCATGCCCATGGGCGCGGAGAGCTTCGCCGACGCCCTGCGCATGGGCGCGGAGACCTTCCACTGCCTCAAGGACATTCTGGCCCAGGACGGCCACGTGACCAGCGTGGGCGACGAGGGCGGCTTCGCCCCCAACCTGAAAAGCCACGCCGAGGCGCTGGAGTACATCATCCGCGCCATCGAGGCCGCCGGCTACAATCCGGGCAGCGAAATCGCGCTGGCCATGGACTGCGCCGCCAGCGAGTTCTTTGAAGGCGGCAAGTACAACCTCAAGGGCGAGGGCAAGGTCTACTCCCCCGCGGAGATCATCGACTACTACGCCGACCTCGTGTCGCGCTTCCCCATCGTCAGCATTGAGGACGGCATGGCCGAGGGCGACTGGGAGGGCTGGATCAGCCTCTCCGACCGCATGGGCAACGACATCCAGCTGGTGGGCGACGACATCTTCGTCACCAACCCGGACATTCTGGCCGAGGGCATTGAGCGCGGCGTGGGCAACTCCATCCTCATCAAGCTCAACCAGATCGGCACCGTGACGGAGACGCTGGACACCATCGAAATGGCCAAGCAGGCCGCGTACACCACGGTTGTCTCCCACCGCAGCGGCGAGACGGAAGACGCCTTCATCTCCGACTTGGCCGTGGGCATCAACGCCGGGCAGATCAAGACGGGCTCGCTCTCCCGCAGCGACCGGCTGGCCAAGTACAACCAGCTGCTGCGCATCGAGGAGGACCTGGAGGACGAGGCCATTTACTACGGCCCCATCCTGGCCGAGAGCTGGTTCGCCCCCGAGCACGAGGAGGAAGACGCGGAATAAGAGGCGGCAAGCCTCCCCGCGCCGATACGCCTGAAACGAAAGGCCCCGCCCCTGCAAACACGGGGCCGGGGCCTTTTTTGTTACGCCTCGAACCCCTGTCAACCCGTCATTTTTATCCTTTTTCCTGCCAACGCAGGGCATTTTCGTCCACGCGAAAAAGCTCATGCTATACTCCATTGCAAAACGCATGGAGGTTCCTTATGCTTCATAACGCTTCCGGCAGAAATTTATGGATAATGGACGAGACGGGCGCGGCAACGCCGGTCAACTCGCACAAGGACATTCAGGACCGCAAGCGCGGGGACGGCATCCCCGACTGGTGGGTGGCGGCGAAAGAAGCGGACTGGGCTCCGCCGGCGAGGGCGACCGCGAAGACGGCTCCGGCCGGGCAGGCGCAAAAGCCTTCCCCGAGAGGGGCAGTGACCTGGGACAGCCCGCTGAAGCCGAAGCCCAGCGAACAGCAGTTGGAGCCGAGCATGCGCGACACTCTGCACACCGTCGGCGAAGGCAAAGATCTCAACGTGAGCAGCGCCTACCGTCCAGACAAGGGCGCTGACTTGAAAAAAGCCCTCGGCAAGAAGGCCGACCCGCACAGCGAAGGCCGGGCTGTGGACATCAATTACGTCAACGGGGCGCATATTTCCGAGGTGGCGAACAAGGGCGGCGCAGCCGACGCCGAGCTGCGCAGGCAGGCGGAGGAGATGCAGGCCAGGGCGGAGAATGATCCCAATGTCCAGGCGTTCATCTCGCCGTATGGCGGGTTTTACAAAACTGATACGGTTCCTCCGACCTTTCGATGGCTTGGCCCGCAGGATGCAGATGTTAAGGCCCACTGGAACCACATTCACATAGCCGTGTTCAAACGAAAGTAGTC
>MNUQ01000176.1:29424-36124 GCA_001871085.1 Desulfovibrionaceae bacterium CG1_02_65_16 | reverse complement strand
GACGCGGGGGCTTTCTTTGCTGATGTGTCATTCTTGCAATGGCGGGGCCTCTTCGCCTGCGGGGCCGGCCGACGCGGAGGCCCCGGATTGGAGGATAGGCTATGCCGCCTTGGCGCGCAGGGGGTTGGAAAGGCCGCCGCCGATGTCGCCGCCGGAACCCGAAGGCTCCGGGCTAGGCTGCGGGCTAGGCTGTGGCTCAGGCTGCGGCGAAACGCTCTCGCCGCGCACGATGCTGGCGTAGATGTCCCAGGTCTTGAGGAAGGCCTGGTCGAAGGAGGTCTGCGCCGCGAATTTGCGCGCCAGGCCGGCCATTTGCGCCAGGCGCTCGCGGTCCAGCATCAGGTCCAGCACGCTCATGGCCAGGGCGCGCGGGTCATAGGGCGCAACCACAAGACCGGTGCGGCCGGGCTGCATGGCCTCGCGCGGGCCGCCGGCGCTGGTCACCACCACGGGCAGGCCGCTGGCCTGCGCCTCCAGCACCACGTTGCCGAAGGTGTCGGTGGCGCTGGGGAAGACGAAGAGATCCGCTCCGGCGTAGGCGTTCACCAGGGCCTCGCCCTGCAAATAGCCGGTGTAGACCACAGGCAGGTCCGCCGTCTGGGCGCGCATTTCTTCCAGGTATGGCCCGTCGCCCACCACGATGAGCCGCGCATCCGGCCGGTGGGCGTGGACCGTGCGGAAGGCATCGGCCAGCACGTCCAGGCTCTTCTCGCGCGAGACGCGGCCCACGTAGAGGATCTTGAACTGGCGCTCCAGCCCGAGGTTTTCGAAGAACCGTCCGCGCAGGTCGGGGCGGAAGCGCTCCGCATCCACTCCGCGCGGGTGCACCACGATGCGCGCGGCCTCGATGCCGCGTTCGGCGAGATCCGCCGCGGTGGAGCGGCTGGGGGCGTATATCGTGTCCATCTGGCCGTAGAACCAGCGCATGTAGCGCCAGGCGGCGTCCTCCATGGCCGGGTCCTCGGTGAACATGCGCACATACTGCGGAAAGGCCGTGTGGTAGGTGCCATGGACCGGAATTTTGAGGATGCGCGCGATGGCCAGCCCGGCGAGCCCCACGGGCCCGGGCGTGGCGGTGAGGATGCAGTCGAAGTCCTGCTCGGCGCACCAGGCGAGCAGCTTGAGGAACGGCGGGTAGTGCAGGGTTATCTCCGGGTATTCCGGCATGGTGAAGGAGCCCACCGGGGCGAAGCGCGCCGCGCCGAGGCTGATTTCATCATGGGCCAGACCCTCGGCGCAGGTGACGACGGTCATGTCCTTGCCGTGCTTGCCCGCCAGCTCTATCTGCTGCTGGATGGTGCGGGCCACGCCGTTGACCTCGGCGAAGGTGTCGGTGAAGTGAGCGATTTTAAGCCCGCGCGCGCCCTCCGGCTCCAGGCCGAAACGGTCCAGGCACTGCCGGGCGAAGGCGCGTTCGCTGGCGAACAGCTCGCAGGCGAGGAAAAAGGGCGAGAGCATGGCGTACAGCGACCCGGCCGAGGCCACCTCGTGGAACAGGCCGAAGATGTCCGCGCTTTTGACGGCGTCCAGCGTGCGCCCGGCGAAGCGTGCCAGCATACGGTCGGACACGCGGGAGACGAAGCGCCGCCAGGTGTCCTCGGGCGCTGCGCCGGTTTCGCGGCCGCGCGCGGCGTCCATCATGTTGGCGTCGGCGCGGATGACCTGGCTCGCCTCGGCCAGCAGCATGGCGCTGGTGGCGTTCTTGTCCGCAACCAGGGAGTAGAGGCCCAGGCGGGCGCGGTCGGCGAGTCTGCGCGCCAGCTGCCCCGGCCCGCGTCCGCGCGGAGCGGAGGGGTCGAGCAGGGCGTCGGCGAAGCGCACGCAGATGTGGCTCTCCGGCAGCCTGCCGCTACGGCTTTTGTAGAACTGGAAGGCGATGCCGCAGAGGTTGTGGGCCATGTTCCACGGCGTGGCGGGCTCGCCCAGAATCTCGCCCTCGCCGGCGGGAATGGCCGACAACAGCCGCTCCACCGTGGCCGGACCGGAAAAGCGCGTGTGCATGCGCGCTATGCCCAGGGAGGAATGGTCGTCGCTGCCGGCGGTGAGCGCCTTTTGCCAGGGCGCGGGGCCGTATGGCTCAATGCCGTGCCGCTCCGCCAGGCGGTCCATGGCCTCGGGCGTGAGGGCGGCCGCGATGCGCCGCAGGGTCTGATTCTGGCAGGCGTCGCGCGAGCCGTTGAGCTCCAGCGTGTTGAACAGCAGCAGCGCCTGCTCGAAGTGATCCGGCGTGAGCTTGCCGTTGACGGCGAACAGCGGATGCGCCAGCACGTGGACGATGCCCTGCGCCCGCAGATAGGCCGCCAGTTCGAAGACGTTTTCGCGCAGGCGCTGGAACTCCGCGTGGTGGGCCTCGGTGATGTTGTAGGCCAGCACATGGAGCTTGCAGCGGTCCTCGGGGAAGTAGGTGGTGATCTCCTCGCTGACGAATGTTCCCGGCAGGTGTGCGATTTCCAGCGCGCCGGCGATGGTGTTGTGGTCGGTGATGGTGACCAGCCCCATGCCGCGCTCGCGGGCGATGTCGTAGATGCGGCGCGGTTTGGTGAAGCTTTCCGGGCAGCCCATGCGCTGGAGCACCCACTGCGAGGGGCGGGTGGAGTGGCGCGAGTGCACATGCAGATCAATGGAGAAGGCGTTGGTCATGTTCTCTCCCGCGTTTGCGGTCGGTTCAGGCGCAGCGGAGCAGGCGGGCGCGTTCGTGGCAGGATTCCCGGTCGGACTGGCAGTGCACGCACAGGCGGGCCGTGGGGCTGGCGAAAAGCCGCGCCGCGCCGATGTCGTCGCCGCATTCCTCGCACACGCCGTACACGCCGATGTCCATGCGCGAAAGCGCCTCCTCAACTTCCTTGCGGCGGGCCTCCATGCGGCGGCGCAGGGCCAGCTGCATGCCAACCTCCACCACGCGCGAGGCGTATTCGTTTTCATCCGCGCAGGCGTCCAGGCGCGGCGTGTCGTCCATTTCGGCGTCCGGGCAGACGGGAGGCGTGAGGTCGTGAAGCGCGCTCAACAAGTGCTGACGCAAAGTACCCTGCATGGTGTCCTCCTGAAGTTTGGTCCGGGGCGTTGGTGCCTCCGGTTATCTGGAGAACGTTTAGCATGCTCCTGGGTGGCGGTGGTTACCGGAGGGTGACGTCTGTGGAACATATAGCGGAATATTCGCGCCATATCCGGCCTTCCTGGGGCGGCGCGCGGCGCGGGCGGAGGGCAGTCTCAAACTCAGGCTCAGGCGCGGAAGCGATAACCCACGCCGCGCACCGTCTCTATGCAGTCGGCGTAGCGGTCCAGCTTGGCGCGCAGGCGGCGCATGTGCGTGTCCACGGTGCGCGAGGCGCCCTCGAAGTCCGTGTTCCACACGGTGTCCAGCAGACGGTCGCGGGAAAGCACGCGGCCCCGCGCCTGCACCAGCTCCTTGAGCAGGCGGTGCTCGGTGGCGGTGAGCTGGCGCTTCTCGCCGTCCACCTCCATCTCGTGCGCGGCGAAGTTGACCACCAGCCCCTCGTAGCGCCACACGTCCTCCACGTCTGCGGGCTCCGCCCCGGCGCGGCGCAAGGCGTTTTTGATGCGCAGGAGCAGCTCGCGCGGGCTGAAGGGTTTGACCACGTAGTCCTCTGCGCCCAGCTCCAGGCCCACCACGCGGTCCACCTCGTCGCCGCGGGCGGTGAGCATGATGACCGGCACGGCGCGCAGGGCCGGCATTTGCTTGAGCCGGCGGCACACCTCCAGCCCGTCTATCTCCGGCAGCATGAGGTCCAGCAGCACCAGGTCCGGCCGCCAGCGGTCCATGATCTCAAGCCCTTGCTCGCCGGCGCCGGCGGCGCGCACGTCGTAGCCGGCGGCCTGCAGGTTGTATTGCAGAAGCTCCCGGGTCTGGGCGTGGTCCTCCACCACCATGATGCGTCGCTGTTCCATGCGCCTTTCCTTTGGCTGCGGCCCGGCGCGATGCGGGCGCGTTCTCTCTCGTCGTTCCGGGGTGAGTGTAGCTTCCGCCGCGCGCAAGATTGTTACTGCGGCGTGACGGACCGGCAAAGGTTGCGCTACGGCCGGAGAAAGGGGGCAAGGACGGCCAAGGGGGCGCAAGGACGCGGAAAAGCGCCGCGCGGCACTTGCCACGCGAGAATACAGCATTAGAATAGTCAGGTTCGGTACTGTGGACTCCATGTCCCCGGTGCACGCCAAAAAGGCAAGGAGACGTGGATTTGAAACGCAAAAAGGCACCTACCAAACCGGTCCGCCTGCGCCGGCGCCCAGGCGCGCCAACCGCGGCGCAACGCCTGGCCCAGGCGGCCACTGGAACACATATGAACGACAAAAAAATGTTGCACATGGCCGGCGACGTCGGCGACGGCGGCATCCCGGTCGGGGGCGGCGCGGGAGGCGAGGGCGAGGGCGAAAAGCGTCCCGAGATTCCCGCCGTCATGCCCGTGTTGCCCGTGCGCGACATCGTGGTCTTCAACTACATGATTCTGCCGCTCTTCGTCGGGCGCGAGAAAAGCGTGAAGGCCGTGGACGCGGCCCTCTCCGGCGACCGGTACATCCTCATCCTTTCGCAGAAGGACGAGACGGTGGACAACCCCGGCCCGGACGACATGTACCATGTGGGCACGGTGGGCATGATCATGCGCATGCTCAAGATGCCCGATGGCCGCCTGAAGGTGCTGGTGCAGGGCCTTTCCCGCGCCAAGGTGAAGCGTTTCGTCTCCGACGAGCCCTTCCACTTGGCCGAGGTGGAGCCCCTGGCCGAGGCCGAGCCCCTGGAGCTGACCCCGGAGCAGGAGGCGCTCATCCGCTCCAGCCGCGAGCTTTCCGAGAAGATCCTCACGCTGCGCGGCATCTCGCCCGCGGACATCATGGGCGTGCTCAACTCCGTGGGCGAGCCCGGACGCCTGGCCGACCTCATCGCCAGCAATCTGCGCATGAAGGTTGTCGACGCCCAGGCCATTCTCGAATCCGAGGATCCCGTGGAGCGCCTGCGTCTGGTGAACAGCCAGCTGGTGAAGGAGGCCGAGGTGGCCTCCATGCAGAACAAAATCCAGTCCATGGCGCGCGAGGGCATGGACAAGGCCCAGCGCGACTTCTTCCTGCGCGAGCAGATGAAGGCCATCAAGCGCGAGCTGGGCGACGAGGGCGGCGAGGACGAGGAGATCGAAAACCTCAAGAAGGCCGTGGACAAGGCCGGCATGCCCAAGGACGTCAAGAAGGAGGCCCTCAAGCAGCTGGGGCGCCTTGAGTCCATGCATCCGGACTCCTCCGAGGCCACGGTCATCCGCACCTACCTTGACTGGATGACCGAGCTGCCGTGGAAGAAGCAGTCCAAGGACCGGCTCGATGTCAAGGCCGCCAAGGAGATTTTGGACGAGGACCACTTCGACCTGGAAAAGGTCAAGGAGCGCATCCTCGAATACCTCTCCGTGCGGCAGCTGAACCCGAAGATGAAGGGCCCCATTCTGTGCTTCGTGGGTCCTCCGGGCGTGGGCAAAACCAGCCTTGGCCGCAGCATCGCCCGCAGCCTGGGCCGCAAGTTCCACCGCTTGAGCCTTGGCGGCATGCGCGACGAGGCCGAGATCCGCGGGCATAGGCGCACGTACATCGGGGCCATGCCCGGCCGCATCATCCAGGGCATCAAGGGCTGCGGCACGCGCAACCCGGTCATCATGCTGGACGAGGTGGACAAGCTCGGCACGGACTTCCGGGGCGATCCGTCCTCGGCGCTGCTGGAGGTGCTGGACCCGGAGCAGAACTTCAGCTTCACCGATCATTACCTGAACGTGCCGTTCGACCTTTCGAGCGTCATGTTCATTTGCACGGCCAATACGCTGGACACCATCCCCAGTCCGTTGCTGGACCGCATGGAGGTCATCCGCATTCCCGGCTACACCGAGCAGGAAAAGGTCAAGATCGCCCGGCGCTTTGTGCTGCCGCGCCAGATCAAGGACAACGGCCTTGGCGAAACCGAGGTTAAAATGGGTGACGACGTGCTGGCGCAGATTGTGCGCGAGTACACCCGCGAGGCGGGCCTGCGCAACCTGGAGCGCGAGATAGGCTCCGTGTGCCGCAAGCTGGCGCGCAAGAAGGCCGAGGGTGAAAAGCCGCCCTTCACCGTTACGGGCAAGAACCTGGACAAGTACCTTGGCGTGCCGCGCTTCCTTGAGGACGAGAAGGAGACGACCCTGCCGCCCGGCGTGGTCACCGGCTTGGCCTGGACCCCGTATGGCGGGGAGATTCTGCACATTGAGGTCTCCACCATGCCCGGCACCGGCAAGCTCATTCTCACCGGCAAGCTGGGCGACGTGATGAAGGAGAGCGCCCAGGCGGCGGTTTCCCTCGCGCGGGTCATGGCGGAGCAGTACGGCATCGCCACGGACTTTCACGAGAAGCGGGACATCCACATCCACGTGCCCGCCGGCGCCACGCCCAAGGACGGCCCCAGCGCGGGCGTCACGCTGGTCACCGCGCTCATCAGCGCGCTCACGGGCAAGGCCGTGCCGGCCGACACCTGCATGACCGGCGAGATAAGCCTGCGTGGCCGCGTGCTGCCCGTGGGCGGCATCAAGGAGAAGATCCTTGCGGCGGTGTCCCAGGGCATGAAGCGCGTGCTCATCCCCGCGCAAAACAAGAAGGATCTGCAGGACATCCCCGAGGATCTGCGCAAAAAGATCACCATCAAGCTTGTGGAGCGCGTGGACGAGGTGTGGCCGCTGGTGGG
>MNUQ01000176.1:0-29359 GCA_001871085.1 Desulfovibrionaceae bacterium CG1_02_65_16 | reverse complement strand
AATCCGCCGCAAAGGCGGAGGCCGCCAAGCCCGTTTCCCAAACTGCTGCCAAGAAGTCTGTGAAACCGGCGAAGCCGGCGGGCAAAAAAGGCAAGTAGAACCTGACCGGGGCCGGGCGGCGTTGCCAGTTGGCGCGATTTGCGCTACGAAGCAACCCGCCCGGAACCCGATAGCATACACTGCGAGGGAAACATGCCCATCTTTGAATACACTTGCCGCAAGTGCGGTAAATCGTTTGAGGAACTTGTCATGGGTCAGGAAGAGGCCGTGGTCTGCCCGCATTGCGGGTCGGACAAGACCGAAAAGCTCATGAGCTGCTGCCGCAGTAAGATGGGCGGCGGCCACGACGCTGGCGACTCCATCGGCAGCGCGGCCCCGGCGGCGCCCTCCAGCGGCGGCTGCGCCGGCTGTTCCGGCGGCTCCTGCTCCTCCTGCCACTAGGCCGGCGATGAAGAAGATCACCATCGCCACGCGCGGCAGCCAGCTCGCACTCTGGCAGGCCGAACACATCTCCGCGTTGTTGTGCAAAGAGCACTCCGGCCTCGAAGTCTCGCTGCTCAAGATCAAGACCACCGGCGACAAGATTCTTGATGTCCCGCTGGCCAAGGTGGGCGGCAAGGGGCTGTTCGTCAAGGAGATTGAGGAGGCGCTGCTCGACGGCCGCGCGGACCTCGCCGTGCATAGCATGAAGGACGTGCCCACGGAGCTGCCGCCCGAGCTTGTGGTGGGCGTGAACCCCGTGCGCGAGGCCCCGACGGACAGCCTGCTTTCCGTCAAGTACGACGGTCTGGACGCCTTGCCGCGGGCAGCCCGCGTGGGCACCAGCAGCTTGCGCCGGCAGGCCCAGCTCAAGACCATCCGGCCCGACCTCGTCATCGAATCCTTGCGCGGCAATCTGGATACCCGCGTGCGCAAGCTCCTTGAGGGCCAGTTCGACGCCATCGTGGTGGCCACGGCGGGGTTGAACCGCCTTGGCCTTACCGCGCCCAAGGTGGAGATTTTGGGCCCGCCGCGTTTTTTGCCCGCCGTGGCCCAGGGCGCGCTGGGCATAGAGTACCGCCGCGACCGGCCGGAAATGGCCGAACTGCTGGCCTTCTTGAATCATCCCGAAACCTGCGCCCAGGTGGCCGCCGAGCGCGGCTTTCTTACCGGGCTGGACGGCGGCTGCCAAGTGCCCATCGCCGCGTGGAGCCGCATTGCGGACGGCTCGCTGACCCTGACCGGCTTTGTGGCCGGGGTGAACGGCGAAACGCCCATCCGCCTGGAGGGCTCCGGCCCCGTGGCCGAGGCCTGGAACATAGGCGCGGAGCTGGCCAAGCGCGTGCTGGCGGCCGGGGGCAAGGCCATTCTCGATGAGGTGTATGCCGGCAATAGTTGAGGCGGACCGCGCCGCGACCGCATCCCCGGACCCTGGGGTTTTGCGGGAGCTGCGGCGCATCCCCGGAGTGGGGAAGTCCATTGCCGTGGATTTGTGGAGCCTCGGCCTGCGCGCGGTGGAGGACCTGCGCGGCCGCGATCCGCAGGAGCTTTACGCCCGGCTGGAAGCGTTGGCCGGCTGCCACGTGGACCGCTGCATGCTGTATGTGCTGCGCTGCGCGGTGTATTTCGCCGAAGCGCCCGCGCCCGACCCGCAGCGGCTCAAGTGGTGGGCGTGGAAGGATTGACCGGACCCACCGGGGCATGTTTGACCCGGCATCTGGCGTTAACATCCACCGGCAAGCAAGGGAAACACGCCCATGACCCAGCCCGCAGCCAAGCGCCCCCCCGGCCGTCCCCGCAGCGACTCCGTGCGGAAGGTTGTGCTGGAGGCCGCCAACAGTCTGCTGGAGGAGGTGGGCTTCGCCAAGCTCACCATGGAGGGCATCGCCGCGCGGGCCGGGGTGAGCAAGGCCACGCTGTACCGCTGGTGGCCGAGCAAGGGCGCCGTCGCCATGGAGGCGTTCATGGCCGCCACGCTGCCCCGCATCACCTTTCCGCAGACCAACTCCGCCGTGGCCGATGTGACCGCACAGATGCTGATGCTCGCCCAGGCGTACCGGGGCGTCACCGGCCAGCTCATCCGCGAGCTCATCGGGCTCGGGCAATCCGACCCGGAGGCGCTGGCCACCTTTGTCGACGGCTATCTGCTGCCCCGGCGCGCGGCCACCAGGGACGTGCTGCTGCGCGGCGTCGCCTCTGGAGAAATCCGGCCGGGCCTGGATCTTGAAATTCTTGTGGACAGCCTCTATGCCCCGATATTTCACCGCCTGCTGCTCCAGCATCTGCCCTTGGACGACGCCTTTGTCCGGCGGATAGCCGCGCTCGCTTTCGCCTCCGTGACGCTTTCCACACCCGGGCCCCAGCAGGGTGGCACCCCGGAAAACGAAAAATAAATCCCGCTTGCTCAGACTGTTGTAAGAAATGTTGCCGGATGTTGCCGCATGCCTGTTGACAGGTTCTCCCTGCCTAATTAATATACGGTACGTTTCGTATTTAAACAAATGGAGAACACTCATGGATAGGACACTGGAAAGCGGCGCAGGGCGTGGCGCCGGCGCGGGCCTCACCGGCGGGATTGTGGCGCTTATGGCTGCATCGGCCGGCCTGTGCGTGGCGAGCATCTATTACAATCAGCCCATGCTGGGCATTCTCGCCCGGAGCTTTCAGGTGGGCCCCGGCGAGGTGTCGCAGATTCCCATGGCCACGCAGGTGGGCTACGCGGCTGGGTTGCTGCTGCTTTCTCCCCTGGGCGACCGTTACGAGCGGCGTTCGCTTATCGTCTGGACCACGCTGGGGTTGGCCGTGGCGCTGGTTGCGGCCGGGCTGGCGCCGAGCGTCGGCCTGCTTGTGCTGGCCAGTTTGCTGGTCGGGGCGCTGGCCACCGTGGCGCAGCAGATTGTGCCCATGGCCGCGCAGCTCGCCGCGGACAGCGAAAAGGGCCGGGTCGTGGGGCTGGTCATGGCCGGGCTGCTGGCGGGAATTCTCCTCTCGCGCACGGTGAGCGGCGTGGTTGCGCAGTTCGGCAGCTGGCGGCTGATGTTCCTCCTGGCTGGGCTGGTCACGGCGGCGCTGGCGGGCGTGCTTGCGCTGCGGCTTCCCAGGGTGCGGCCGGAGACCAGCGTGTCGTACCCGCGGCTGCTTTTGTCCCTGGTGGAGCTGGTGCGCAGGCACGGGCTGCTGAACCGTTCCGGGGTGGTGCAAGGGCTGCTTTTCGCCGGATTCGTGTCCTTTTGGGCCAACTTGGCCTTTTATCTGGAACAGCCGCCGTTTTTCATGGGCAGCTCCGTGGCCGGGGCGTTGGGTATTGTCGGTCTTGTGGGCGTGTTTGTCGCGCCGCTGGCCGGGCGGCTTGCGGACACGGGCGGCCAGCGCCGGATGATCCTGCTTGGCGCGGCGGCTGTGGCGGCTTCCTTTGCGGTGTTCTGGCTTGGGCGCGGGCACATGGCCGCGCTCATCGCGGGCATTGTGCTCATGGATGCCGGGCTGCAGGCGGCCATGGTTTCGAACCAGGCGCGCGTTTATGCGTTGGACGCCTCCGCCCGCAGCCGGCTGAACACGGTGTACATGACCATGATGTTCATGGGCGGGGCCATTGGCACGGCTATTGGCGCGCTCGCCTTCACACGCTACGGCTGGGCCGGGGTGTGCGGGTTCGGCGCGGGCTGCGCGGCGCTGGCCCTGGCGCTGGAGTTTCTGAGCCCCGCCACGTCCGCCGCCTGATACGGCGCGCGCAAGGGGAAAGCGGCGGCGGAGCCTCCTCCGTCGCCGCTTTTGCGTTGTTACGAACCGCCCTCGCGCTTCAGGTCGGCCACAAGGGAGCGCAGATTCTCGGCCTGCTCGGCCATGTCGCGGATGGCCTCCGACGTTTGCTGCATGCCTTGCGCGGTCTCGCTGGCGATGTCGTTGATCTGGTCCACGGCCTGGTTGATCTCCTCGCTGGCGGCGCTTTGCTCCTCGGCGGCGGTGGCGATGCTCTGCACCTGCAGGGCGGTGGCTTCGCTCATGCGCAGGATTTCCGCCAGGGCCTGCCCGGACTGCCGGACGAGGTCCGTGGACTCGGCGATGGCGGTGGCGGCCTTGTCCATGCCCCGCATGTTCTGCTGCGAGACCTCCTGCACGGCGTGGACGGTTTCGCCCACTTCCTTGGTGGCGTTCATGGTCTTCTCCGCCAGCTTGCGCACCTCGTCGGCCACAACGGCGAAGCCGCGTCCGGCGTCGCCGGCGCGTGCGGCCTCGATGGCGGCGTTGAGCGCCAGGAGATTGGTCTGGTCGGCGATGTCGTTGATGACGTTCATGACCTGGCTGATGTCCTGGGCGCGTCGCCCAAGCGTGTCCATGTTGCCCTTGAGTTCGGTGGAGAGGGTGAGCAGGGCGTCCATGGCGGTTACGGACCGGGTGACCACATTGTGGCCCTCGGTGGCGTGGCGGCGCGCCGTTTCCGCGCCTTCGGCGGCCTGGCCCGCGTTCTTCGCCACCTCAAGCACCGTGGCGTTCATCTCCTCCATGGCGGTGGCGGTCTCGGTGATGCGCCCCTTCTGCACGTCCGTAGAGCGGCCGATGTTTTGGGCCTGCCCCGAGATTTCCTCGGATGCGGAGGACAGGCGCTCGACGACGGCCTCCAGACGGGTGGCAGCGGTGAGCAGGCCCTCTTGCCGGGCATGCACGGCCTCGGAGCGGGCGGCGTCGGCCTGGCGGGTGGCTTCCTCCGCCGCCGCGGCCTTGTCCTCGGCCTCGCGGGTCTTGGCGGTTATCTCGGCCATGTTGCGGCGCAGGGTCTCCACCATGGTGTTGAGCGAGGCCTCAAGCAGGGTGATCTCGTCGCGTCCGGTTTCGGGCAGGCTGATGTCGAGCTTGCCGGCGGCCACATCCTGGGCGGCGCGGGTGGCCTGGCTCAGCGGCCGCACGATGCTGCGGAAGATGCCGATGGACATGGGCAGCACCACCACGGCCAGCAGCCCCAGCACCACGCCGAAGATGAGCAGCACCGCGCGGCGCACCATGTCGGAGATGGCCGTGTCAATTGAGGCCCGCTTTTCCGCGATGTTGTCGATGTAGACGCCGGTGCCGATCCAGAAATCGGTGCCGGGGATCATCTCCGCGTAGCTGAGCTTGGGCTGGATGCCCTTGCCCGGCTTTTCGTACACGTATTCGACAAAGCCGCCGCCCTTCGCCGCAGCCTTGGCCAGCTCGCCAACGTAGGCCACGCCGTTCTTGTCCTTCGCGTCGGCAAAGTTCTTGCCCTCCAGCTCCGGCTTGATTGGCACGGAGACGGCGGTGGCTCCCTCGTAGGTGAAGAAGTACCCGGAGTTGTCCTCCTCAAAGCGGATGGGCGCGGTGAGCCGGATAATGGCCGCCTTGTGCGCGGCCTTGTCCGGCAGCTCGCGGATGACCTCGCCCAGGGAGAGCGCCAGGGCATGCACGGAAAGGCGGAGCTTGTTCTTTTCCCCGACGAGCATGACGTCTTGTGTTTGCGTCGAGGCGTAGTCGCGCACGGAGAGCAGTTCGTAATAAAATGCCCCCCCTACGATGGCCGCGAAGGCCACGGCGATGCAAATGAGCAGGACGATGCGGGTGCGGATGGTGATGTTGCGCATGTTCCCTCCTGCGGGGATGCGGGAAGCTGTTCCGAATTATAGGGGGCCATAATCCAAGAATAGCTGAACAGGGGGAAAAGAAGCAAGAGAAAATGCGCGAGCGTGCTTGCCTGATGGGTCGATGGGTCAGCGATCCTGTCTATAATCGATGTCGGCGCAGAGGATGCAAGAGCGGTTGTCGCGGTCCTTGTAGGCGGCGGAGATGGTGATGCAGCGGTTGCCGGAGGCCAGCGAGATGTATGGCTGGGTGGTGAACTTCTTCAGCCCGGCGCGCAAGGGCAGGTAATATTCCTTCAGGGAATGGTCCGCGCCCACGCGGGCGGGCTCGTAGATGAAGCGCTTGCGTTTGCGCAGCTTGGTCGGGTTGCACACCGTGCCGGAAATCTGCACGCCTTTGGCGCTGAGCACATACAGGCATTCTATCTGCTCCCATTGGTCGATGAAGCCGGTGAGGGCGTGGTCCAGACCGGTTGCGCCCATCTGGGCGAGCTGCTCACAGAGCTTGAACACGAGAGCGTCGTGCCGGGCGTACAGCGCTTTTTGGGCGGCGAAACGCTCCGTGGCGTTGACGCGGAACTTTTGCGCCAAGTAATTGATGCGTTCGCCTATGGTCTCGTCGTCCGGCATTTGTTTGGAGGGCTGGCCAAAGTAGAAGCCCTGGAACACGTCCACGCCGATTTCAAGCAGGCGCAGGATGTCCTCCTGCCGCTCCACGCCCTCGGCCAGGGCCAGCGAGCCCAGACGCGAGGCCATCTGCACGAAGCTTTTGACCACTTCCAGCCGGGTCATGTGGGCGTCCACGCCGGAAACGAGGCAGCGGTCGAGCTTGAGCACATCGGGCCGCAATAGGGGAATGCGGTCAAGGTTCGAGTGGCCCACGCCAACGTCGTCCAGGGCGATGAGAAAGCCGTTCTTGCGGGAGTTGGCCACAAAGTTCGCCAGGGCGTCAGAGTCCTTGGCGCGTGACTCCACAATTTCAATGATCACGTTGTTGGGGTTGATGCCGCACTCCTTGACGGTGTGCAGCAAAAAACCGGATCGGGCGATGTCGGCGTCGATGGAGTGGCCGTCCACGTTGATGGAGAGGATGAGGCCCCGGTTCTTGGCGTGGATTGGGGCGAAGGCCTCAAGGGCCTTTCTGCGGCACAGGCGGTCCAGCTCAAGTAGGCAGCCGGCCTCCGCCGCCATGCGGAACAGCTCCAGCGGGGGGATGTCCTCGCCGGGGGCAGTGCAGCGGGTCAACGCCTCGACGCCGAGCAGCGCCTTGCGTTTGATGGAGACGAGGGAATGGAACGCCGTGCTGATCCATTCGCGCTCGATGATTTCTTGAATGCTTATGGCTTCCGCTGTGTTTTCCATGGGGTGAGCAAAGTGAGCAAGACCCGCGCCAGCTTTGCAATATGCTGAATTTAAAAGGCATTGTTCTTTTTGAGAACGGCGTTGAGGCAGCAGCTGAACAATTTTGTGCAAAACGCAGCCGTAATCTATACAGAAATGGCCAAAGTATGATATCCGCAAATAGTTGAAAAAATGGTTGACAGCTTCCATCGGCGCGGGTAAATACTCTCCTCATGAACCTCATCCCGGCCAACAATACCTCTTTTTCCTTTAGCCAGTACTGGTATTATTGGTTTAGCCGCACCTGCGGTCTGGGAGAGGTGTGTTGACGGAGACAGGACGTTAACCAAAGCCTCTTCAGGAAGGGCCGCAGGCGAAAGCCGGCGGCCCTTTTTTTCTGCTCACCGCCGGACAACGCCTTAAGCGCGCAGCTTGACGAGACGCAAACCCGGACCACCGGAGGACGCCATGCATATCGGAAAAGCCATCAGACTGGAACGCATCTTCAACCGCGACACCAAACGCACCATCATCGTGCCCATGGACCATGGCACCACGGTGGGCCCCATCGCCGGCATCGTCGACATGCGCCAGACCGTGGGGGCCATAGTGGAAGGCGGGGCCAACGCCGTGCTCATGCACAAGGGCCTTGTCAGATGCGGGCACCGCAGCCAGGGCAAAGACATCGGCCTCATCGTCCACCTCTCCGCCAGCACCACCCTTTCCCCCTTCCCCAACGCCAAAACCCTTGTGGGCACTGTTGAAGACGCCATCCGCCTCGGCGCGGACGCCGTGAGCGTGCACGTGAACCTCGGCGACGAGACCGAGGCCAAGATGCTTGCCGATTTCGGCCAGGTGACGAGCACAGCCCAGAGCTGGGGCATTCCCGTGCTGGCCATGGTGTACGCCCGCGGCCCCAAGGTGCGCAGCGAGTTCGACCCCGAGATTGTGGCGCACTGCGCCCGCGTGGGCGTGGAGCTCGGCGCCGACGTGGTCAAGGTGCCCTACACCGGCGACGTAGACACCTTCGGCCACGTGGTGGACTCCTGCTGCGTGCCCGTGGTCATCGCCGGCGGCCCCAAGCTCGACAGCACCCGCGCCTTCCTGCAAATGGTCCACGACTCCATCAGCGCCGGCGGCTCAGGTCTTTCCGTCGGCCGCAACGTGTTCCAGCACAAGAACCCGGCCATTCTCTGCCAGGCCCTGGCCAAGGTTGTGCACCAGGACGTGGAAGTGGAAGACGCCCTTGCCATGTTGGAAGGCAAGGAATAGCCGCGATGAAGAAGATCATCTTCAAGGCCGTGCCCTTCAACAAGGACCTCGTCACCCTGGCGCTGGAGTCCGGGGTGGACGCGGTGCTGACCGAGGCCGCCAAGGTGGACGCCGTGCGCGCCCTGGGCCGCGTGGAGGTCCTCTCCGAGGCCGACCTGCCCACGCTGCCGCTGGCGAGCAAGGCGGACGAGGAGGCGGCTGTGGCCCAGCTCAAGGCCGGGCGGCAGGTCTCCCTGGCCAAGGGCTGGGAGATCATCCCGGTGGAGAACATTCTGGCGCAGGGCGGCGGCCTTGGCCTGGAGTGCGAGAGCCTGGACCGCGCCGTGCTTGCCGCCGGCATTCTGGAGCGCGGGGCGGACATGATCGTGGTGCTGCCCGAGGCCGCCGGGGATCTCAAGAAGATCGTGGCCGAGCTCAAGCTCTCGCAGGGGCGCATGGAGCTCCAGCGGGCGGAGGTGACGGAGATCGTCTCCGCCGGGTTGGGCCACCGCGTCTGCGTGGACACCATCTCCATGCTCCGGCGCGGGCAGGGCATGCTCATTGGCAATTCCAGCGCCTTCACCTTCCTGGTCCACGCGGAAACCGAGTCCAACCCCTATGTGGCGGCGCGGCCGTTCCGCGTCAACGCCGGGGCTGTGCACGCCTATGCCGTGCTCCCGGGCGACAAGACCTGCTACCTGGAGGAGCTTTCCGCCGGGCGCGAGGTGCTTATCGTCGGGGCCGACGGCTCCACCAGCCTGACCAGCGTGGGCCGGGTCAAGGTTGAGGTGCGGCCCATGCTCAAAATCACCGCCAGGGTCAAAACCGCCGATGGCTGCGATGTTACCGGGCAAGTGTTTTTGCAGAACGCGGAGACCATCCGCGTCACCGGCGTGGACGGCAAGCCCATCAGCGTGGTGACGCTCAAGCCGGGCGACGAGATCCTGGTGCGCACCGACGCGGCCGGCCGGCACTTCGGCATGCGCATCTGCGAAGACATCAAGGAGGCGTAAGGGCGTGAGCGAAAAGAAAACTCCGGACCTGGGCTCGTTGCGCGCCGAGATTGACCGCCTGGACGACGGCATCCTCGACTTGCTCAACCGCCGCGCCATCATCAGCATCGGCGTGGGCCGGGCCAAGAAGGGCTCGCCGGACACGGTGTTCAAACCCTTCCGCGAGAAGGAGATCATGGAGCGGCTGGCCAAGCGCAACCCCGGCCCCCTGCCGGACAGCCACCTGCACGCCATCTACCGCGAGATCATGAGCTCCTCGCGCCGGTTGCAGCGCCCGGAGCGCGTGGTCTACCTGGGGCCGGAGGGCACCTTTAGCTACTTTGCCGGGCTGGAGTACATGGGCAGAAGCGCGGAGCTCGCTCCCAAGGCCAACTTCGAGGAGATATTCCGCGCCGTGGCCGACGGCGAGGCCGAGCTCGGCGTCATTCCGCTGGAGAATTCGCTGCAAGGCACCGTGGGCCAGGTGGTGGACCTGTTCATGCTCTTCCCTGTGTACGTGCAGTCCGAATTGTTCTGCCGCATCACCCACTGCCTTATGGGCAAGGCCAAGAGCACGGCCGAGGTGAAGGAGGTGCACTCCCACCCGCAGCCGCTGGACCAGTGCTCCGACTGGCTCAGGAACAACCTGCCCGGCCGCACCCTGGTGCCCGAGAGCAGCACGGCGGCGGCGGCGGAGATTGCCGCCAAACGCGGGCCGGAGGTCGCCACCATCGGGCACATCAGCCTGGCGGAGCGCTACGGCCTCAACATTCTGGCCGCGCACATCGAGGATTTGCCGGACAACTGGACGCGTTTTCTCGTCATCGGCCCGCGGGTGAGCGAGGGCGGCAACCGCGACAAGACCTCGCTGCTCTTCACCGTGCCGGACAAGCCGGGTGCGCTGGCAGGCGTGCTGGAGACCTTTGCCGGCCGCGCCATCAACATCACCAAGCTGGAAAGCCGCCCCCTGCGGGGCGAGAAATGGAAGTACGTGTTCTTCACCGACCTTGAGTGCGACCTCTCGCGCATGGAGTACGACAGCTTCCTGGCCGAGCTGCGCGAGAAGTGCCACACCCTGCGCATTCTGGGATCGTATCCCTCCGGGCCGCACCTCAACGCCGTGGGGAGGCAGTGATGGGCGAACCGGCCATTGCCGTTCAGGCCCCGGCCTCCAAGTCCTTGTCGCACCGGGCGCTCATCTGCGCCGCGCTGGCGCAGGGGGAAAGCCGCCTCGCGGGCGTGCTGGAGAGCCAGGACACCGTCCGCACCATGGGCTGCCTCACCGCCATGGGCGCGGGCTTCGTCCGTCTCGGCGCGGGGGAGTATCTGGTCACGGGCATGGCCGACGGTCCCCTTGGGGGGCCTGTGAACGGCGCAGCCGCTGCGGACCTCAACGTTGGCGAGAGCGGCACCACATGCCGCCTGCTCGCCGGGGTGGCGGCGGCCGGGCGCGGCGCGTTCCGCATCCACGGCGAGGGCCGCATGCACCAGCGTCCCCTGGGCGAGCCAGCCCGGGCCCTGGCCCCGTTGGGCGTCGTGTTCCGCTTCGAGGACACGCCCGGCTTTCCCCCCGTGGTCATTGAGACTGCCGGCCTGCCCGGAGGCGTCATCAACGTGCGCCTGGAGGAGAGCAGCCAGTATCTCTCCGGAATTTTGCTGGCCGCGCCCCTGGCGCGCGGGCCGCTGACCATCGGCATCGGCGGGGGCAAGGCCGTCTCCTGGCCGTATGTCTCCCTCACCCTGCAGGCCATGGCCGACTTCGGCGCGCCCGCTGTGGTCGAGGTCCTCGACGGCGACGGCTTCCGGCCCGTGGACCACGCCTCCGTCGCCAGCGCGGAGCCCGGGAAGCTGCGCTTCAAGGTTTCGCCCGGCCGCTACCAGCCGCGCACCCTGCGGGTGGAGGGCGACTGGAGCAACGCCTCGTACTTCCTCGCCGCCGGCGCCGTGGGCAAAAAGCCTGTGCGCGTCTCCGGCCTGCGGCGCGACTCGCTGCAGGGCGACCGCGCCATTCTGGACATTCTGGCCGCCATGGGCGCGCGCGTGGCCTGGGATGGCGAGGACGTGACCGTTGCGCCCGGCGCGCTGCATGGCGTCGACGTGGACATGGGCGCCTGCCCGGACCTGGTGCCCACCGTGGCCGTGGCCGCCTGCTTTGCGCAGGGGCAAACGCGCATCACCAATGTGGCGCACCTGCGCATCAAGGAGAGCGACCGGCTGGCCGCCCTGGCGAGCGAGCTGACCAAGACCGGCTGCGGCGTCGCCACGCTGCCCGACGGGCTGGTGGTCACCCCGGCCGCGCTTCCGTCTGGCGCGCACATCGACTTCACCTCCTACGCCGACCACCGGCTGGTCATGGCCCCGGCGCTGTTCGCCCTGGCCGGCATCACCACCGCGTTCGACAATCCTGACTGCGTGGCCAAAAGCTTCCCCGGATTCTGGGAGGCCTTCGGCCCGATCACAGAGGACCAGGGCGCATGAGCTGTTTGCGGCGGCACATAGAGCGCATCGCCATCGTGGGCGCGCGCGGGCAGATGGGGGCGCTCTTCGTGCGCGCCTTCCACAAGGCCGGGTACGTGGTGTCCACCCTGGACCGCCCCTACCGGCCAAACGGCACGGACGAGACCATCGCCGCCGCGCTTTGCGGCCCAGAGGGCCCGGCCGACCTCGCGCTGCTTTGCGTGCCGGTGACGGCCATGCGCGAGGTGGCGCAAATGCTCGCCCCGCATATGCCCGCGGGGGCCATTCTCTGCGACGTGTGCTCCGTGAAGGTGAACCCCCTGGCGCAGATGCTGGAGGCCTACGACGGCCCGGTGGTGGGCACACATCCGCTTTTCGGCCCGGTTATTCCCGAGGGATTCGAGCCCCGCGTGGCCGTGACCCCCGGCCGCGAGACCGGCGAAGTCAGTGAAACCGGCGCAGCTGGCGGGGCGGCGGTCAAGGCCGTGAGCGGTGTTTTCGCCCGCGCGGGCTTTGCCCCCTTCGACAGCACTGCCGAGGAGCACGACCGGGCCATGGCCGTGGTGCAGGGGCTCAACTTCATCACCACCGTGGCCTACCTGGCCGCCGCGCGGCAGACCCCGGGCATAGAGAATTTCCGCACGCCGTCATTCGAGCGCAGGCTTGAGGCGGCGCGCAAGATGCTGACGAAGGACCGCGAACTCTTCCAGCTTATCGCCGAGGACAACCCCTTTCTCCAGGAGACCGTGCGGCAGTTCACGGCCTACCTCGATCTCGCCGCCGGGGGCGACCTTGATCTGCTCTCCGCCAGGGCCTCCTGGTGGTGGCGCGAAACGGCATAGGGACGCGGCCTTCGCCATACGGCGAAGACGGTAGAGGCTAGTGTTGGCCGCGTCCTGAAGTGGGGCGCGGCCATTTTTTTTACGAACCGGAGGAATTCCATGGATATTCATCTGAAACACTACGGGAAATGGCTCCCGGCCGACGTGCAGACGCCAATCAGCCTGTACCTTGGCCTCGTGGGCGACCAGCCGGGCATTCTGCTGGAAAGCGCCGAGGTGGACGGCCGGCTCGGCCGCTACAGCCTCATCGCCTGGGACTTCCGGCTCATAGCCACGCAGAAGGACGGCAACCTCGCGCTGGACATCCGCGACGAGCGCCTGGCCGCATTGCGCACGCTGGAGGGCCTGCCGTTCATGGAGGGGCTGCGCAAGCTGCTGCCCTTGGTGGAGATTGAGCAGCCCGGCCTCAAGGAGCCGCTGCCGGCCCTCACCCGCGCTCTTTACGGCTACCTGGGCTACAGCGTGGGCGGCATGCTGGAGCCCAAGCTGCTCTCGGCCCTGCCGCCGGGCGACGCCGAGGTGCGCCTGGTGCTGCCCGGCCAGGAGGTGCTGTACGACCATCTGCGCCACCGCTGCTGCTACCTCTCGCTGGACGAGAACGATGGCCCCCTTTCCGCCAAGGCGGATGACGCGGGCTCGTTCGAAATCCACACCCAGGAGCCCACGGCCACGCCCGGACGCGAGGAGTACATGGAGCAGGTGCGCGAGGCCAAGCGCCTCATCACCGAGGGCGAGGGCATCCAGCTCGTGTTCTCCGTGCGTTTTATGACGCCGTTCTCCGGGCAGCCCTTTGGCGTGTACCGCCGGCTGCGCCAGGCCAACCCCTCGCCGTTCATGTTCTACATGCGTTTTGAGGAGGAGACCGTGCTGGGCAGCTCGCCGGAGATGATGGTGAACTGCTCGGCCGGGCGGCTGGAGGTGCGGCCCATTGCCGGCACGCGGCCGCGCGGCGCCACCGAGGCGCAGGACATGGTCTTCGAGCGCGAACTGCTCGCCGACCCCAAGGAGCGCGCCGAGCACGTGATGCTGGTGGACCTGGGCAGGAACGACCTGGGCCGCATCGCCAAGGCCGGCAGCGTCGAGGTGGTCAAGTTCATGCAGGTGGAGCGCTTTTCCCATGTCATGCACATGACCTCTTACGTGGAGGCCGACCTGCGCGACGACCTGGACGCCATTGACGTGTTGACCGCCACCTTCCCGGCGGGCACGGTCTCCGGAGCTCCCAAAATCTGGGCCATGGAGACCATCGCCCGGGTGGAGAAGCAGCCGCGCGGGCCCTACGCGGGCGCGCTGGGCTGGCTGGGCCTGGGCCGCGGCCCGGTGCATCTGGGCACGGGCATCACCATCCGCAGCATGTGGTTCCGCGATGGCGCGTGCAACTGGCAGGCCGGCGCCGGGCTGGTGTACGACTCCGACCCGGCGACGGAATGGCAGGAGTGCAACAACAAGGCCCGCGTCATCAAAGAGATTCTCTCCTCCAAGGGGGTTGGCGATGTTTTTGCTGATCGATAACTTCGACTCCTTCACCTTCAATCTGGTGCAGGCTTTCCAGCAGCTCGGGGCCGATCCCGTGGTCTACCGCAACGACCGCCCGGAGCTGCTCGACCCGGCCTTTGTGGCCGGGTGCTCCCGCGTGTGCCTCTCCCCCGGGCCCAGCCGACCGGAGAACGCTGGCAACTGTCTCAAGTTCTTGGAGCTGCTCGACCATGCCGTGCCCACCCTCGGCGTGTGCCTGGGGCACCAGACCCTGGGGCACTTCGCCGGGGCCCGCGTGGTCCGCGCCGACCGCATCATGCACGGCAAGACGAGCATGGTGGAGCACGACGGCACGGACGTCTTCGCCGGACTGCCCAATCCCTTCGAGGTCTGCCGCTACCATTCGCTCATCGTGCTGGCGCACGAGGCGCCGCGGCTGCTGCGCGTCACCGCCAAAACAGCCGAGGGCGAGGTCATGGGCATGCGCTACACCGACCGCCCCTGGAGCGGCGTGCAGTTTCATCCAGAGTCCATTCTGACCCCGGAAGGTCCGAAACTTCTGGCCAATTTCCTTGGCGTCGCCAAGGGGTAAGGAGGCTCCCATGAAAGGGACCATGCGCGATATTCTGGACACCCTGGGCAACCGGGGCAATCTTACGGCCCCGCAGGCCGCCTTCGCCTTCGGCGAGCTGTTTGAGGGCGTTTTGAGCCCCGCCCAGGCCGGCGCGCTGCTCATGGGCCTGCGCACCAAGGGCGAAACCCCGGTGGAGCTGGCCGAGGCCGCCCGCGCGGGACTGGCCAAGGCCCGGCTGGTGCGCGGCCTGCCCGCCGACGCGCCCATTCTGGACATTGTGGGCACCGGCGGCGACCTCACGTCGAGCTTCAACTGCTCCACTGCTGTTTCGCTGTATCTGGCCGCCCTGGGGCACCGCGTGGTGAAGCACGGCAACCGCGCCGTTTCGTCCTCAAGCGGCAGCGCCGACGCGCTGGAGGGGCTTGGACTCTCGCTTTCCATCGGGCCGGATGAAGTGGTCGACGAGCTGGCCAGGACCGGCTTCGTGTTTCTCTTTGCGCCCAACTACCACCCGTCGTTCGCGCACATCGCCCCGGTGCGGCGCGAGATGGGCATCCGCACCCTGTTCAACCTTCTGGGCCCGCTGCTGAACCCCGCCCGGCCCAGCCATCAGCTTCTCGGCGTCGGGCAGGCAATGTTCCTGCCGCTCATGGCGGACACGCTGGCGCTCATCGCCCCGGGTGTCACCGCGCTGGTCATTCATGGCGTCATTCAGGACGCGGCCGGCGTCAAAGGCGGCTTCGACGAGCTGACGCCCTTCGGCCCCAGCACGGGCTTCGTCGTGGCCAACGGCGGCGTCTCGCCCTTCCGGCTGGACCCCGCCGAGTACGGCTTGTCCGGCTTCCGCCCCGAGGACGTGCGCGTGGCGGACAAAATCGCCGCGCTGGCCGCCATCAAGGCCGTGCTGACCGGCCGGGGCAACCCGGCCATGCAGGCCATGACCGCCCTGAACCTGGGCGCGGCGCTGCACCTGGCCACGGGCAAGGCCATGGCGGCGTGCATGGCCGAGGCCAAGACCGCCGTGGCCGACGGCGCGGCCAGCCGGTTTGTGGCCAGCCCCACTGCGGGAGGAGCTGCCGGTGAATAGCATGCTGGACCGTTTCCGCGAGGCGCAGCTGCCGGGCATAGCCCGCCTGCGCAAACAGGCCGGGGCCGGAACGTTGCCCGCGCCCTGCGTTTTTCCCGGCGGGCAGCGTCCCCTGTTCAGCCGGGCCCTGCGCGGCTCGGGCGCGCCCGCCGTCATCGCCGAGTACAAGCGCGCCTCGCCCTCGCGCGGGGTCATCAACCTGGACCTGACCCCGGCGGACGTGGCCCGCATGTACGCGGCCAACGGGGCGGCGGCGATTTCCGTGCTCACGGAGCAGGCGTACTTCCAGGGCAGCCTGGAGTTCCTCTCCGCCATGGCGTTTGCGGAAAAGCCCATGCTCCGCAAGGACTTCCTCATTGACCCCGTGCAGGTGCTGGAGACGGCTGCCACGCCGGCCTCGGCGCTTCTGCTCATCATGCGCATGTTCCCCGGCGTGGCCGAGGTGCGCGAGATGATCGACCTGTGCGGCGAGCATGGTCTTGAGGCCGTGTGCGAGGTCTTCGACGAGGCCGATTTGGACATGGCGAGATGGGCCGACGCCGCCATTATCCAGGTGAACAACCGCGACCTGGACACGCTCAAGACCGATCTGAACGTCTCGCGTCGTTTGGCGCGCACCAAGGGCGACGGCGAGCTGTGGATCAGCGCCAGCGGCCTGGACTCGCCGGAACAGCTTGGGGAGATGGCCGATCTCGGCTTCGACGCCGTGCTCATCGGCACCTCGCTCATGAGCCGGCCCGATCCCGGCGCGGCGCTGGCGGAGCTTGCCGCCGTGTCCGGTTCGCGCAAGGCGGCGGCCCTGGCCAGGCACGAGGAATCGTTGGCATGAGCCGGTTGCTGGCAAAGGTCTGCGGCATCACCCGGCCACAGGACGCGCGGCTTGCCGCGGCTCTGGGTGCGGACATGCTGGGCTTCATCTTCCACCCCAAGAGCCCTCGCAATGTCGATTCCCTGGTGCCGGCGGGCCTGGACAAGTCCCTTGACCTGCTGGGCGCGCTCAAGGTGGGCGTGTTTGTGGGGCAGGGGAGGGATGAGATTCTGGCGCTGATGGCGGCGGGAGGGCTTGATCTGGCCCAACTGCACGGCGGGCAGGACGAGGTCGTGTGCCGCGCCATCGGCCCGGAGCGCGTCATCAAGGTGCTCTGGCCCGAGAGGGCCGCGAATGTTGAAGCCTTTCAAGCCGAGCTGGATCGGTTCGCCTCCTGCTGCCGCCTGTTTCTGGTGGATGCCGGGAGCGGCGGCGGCGGGCACGGAAGGGAGGTGGCGGACCATGCCGGGGAGATCCTGGCGGCCGCGCGCTTCCCCAAACCCTGGCTGCTGGCCGGGGGCCTCGGCCCGCAGAGCATCGGCCCGGCGCTCGCCAGGCTCCGGGCAAAGGGCCGGGGACCGGCCGGGGTGGACATGAACTCCGGCGTGGAATCCGCCCCGGGGGTGAAGGACAAGGACAAGCTGCGCGCGGCCTTTGCCGCCCTGCGCGCCGCGCAATCAATACAAACGAAAGGGGAAAACCCGTGAAGAAAGGCTATTTCGGCGATTTTGGCGGGCAGTTCGTGCCCGAGCTGCTGATGCCGCCGCTGCTGGAGCTTGAGGACGCCATGGCGCGCATTCTGCCCAGCAAAGAGTTTCAGGACGAGCTGAAGAGCGAGCTGGCGCATTTTGTGGGCCGCCCCACCGCACTCACCTTTTGCCCCAACCTTTCGGCCAAGCTGGGCGTCAAGCTCTGGCTCAAGCGCGAGGATCTGGCCCACGGCGGCGCGCACAAGGTGAACAACACCATCGGCCAGGCGTTGCTGGCCAAGAAGCTTGGCAAGACGCGTCTGCTGGCCGAAACCGGCGCGGGCCAGCACGGCGTGGCCTCGGCGTTGGCCGCCGCCCGCCTGGGGCTTTCGTGCACCATCTACATGGGCGCGCTGGACGTGGAGCGCCAAAGCCTCAACGTGCGCCGCATGAAGCTCTTCGGGGCCGAGGTGGTCTCGGTGGATTCGGGGACCAAAACCCTGAAGGACGCCATCAACGCCGCCCTGCGCGCCTGGATAGCCGAACAGGGCACCACGCATTACTGCTTCGGCACCGCGGCCGGGCCGCATCCCTTCCCGCTGCTCGTGCGCGAGCTGCAGGCCGTCATCAGCCGCGAGGCGCGCGCGCAGATGCTCGACCAAGCCGGTTGCCTGCCCGACTATGTGGTGGCCTGCGTGGGCGGCGGGTCCAACGCCATCGGCGCGTTCCACGAGTTCGTGTCCGATGCCTCGGTTAAGCTGGTGGGCGTGGAGGCGGCCGGGAGCGGCAAGCCGGGCGACTGGCACTCCGCCCCGCTGTCCAAGCAGGGAACGCCGGGCGTGCTGCACGGCATGCGCAGCCAGCTCATTCAGACCGACGAGGGCCAGATTCTGCCCTCGCACTCCATAGCCCCGGGGTTGGACTACCCCGGCGTGGGCCCGGAGCACGCGGCCCTGCAAGCCAGCGGCCGGGCGCAGTACGTGTCCGTCACCGACGACGTGGCGCTGGACGCCTTCATCGAGCTTTCGCGCCACGAGGGCATCATGCCCGCGCTGGAAAGCTCCCACGCCCTGGGCTGGGTGCTGAAAAACGCCGGCGGCCTCAAGCCCGGCAGCCATGTGGTGGTGTGTCTTTCCGGCCGGGGCGACAAGGATCTGGACATTGTGAATGACTATCTGGCGCGCAAGGCCTAAGGGGGCGGACGTGAGCACCAACATATTGACCAAACGCATCGAGGCCGCCCGCGCACAGGGCCGGCTGGCCCTTATTCCCTTTCTGCCCGGCGGCTACCCGGACAAGAAACGCTTCTGGGACGAGATAGACAAGCTGGACCACAGCGGCGCGGATGTCATCGAGATCGGCATGCCCTTCTCCGACCCCGTGGCCGACGGTCCCGTGGTGGAGCACGCCTCCCTCAAGTGTCTGGAGGCGGGCGTGAGCCTTGCGTGGATATTGTCCGAGCTGGCCGCGCGCAAGGGGCGCTACCAGGCGGGCATTGTCCTCATGGGCTATTTGAACCCGGTGCTGCAGTACGGGCTTGCGCGCTTCGCCAAGGACGCGGCCAGCGCCGGGGCGCATGGCGTCATCCTGGCCGACGTGCCCTTCGAGGAGTCCGACCCCATCCACGCCGCCTTCGACCCCGAGGGGCTGGCGCTGATTCCGCTTGTCGGGCTCAACACCACGCCGGAGCGCATGGCCCTTTATGGAAGCAAGGCCAAGGGCTTTGCCTACTTTGTGTCGGTGCTGGGCACCACGGGCGTGCGCGCCAGCTTCGACACCGGCCTGCCGCCGGAAGTCACGCGGGGCCTCGAATCCGCCAAGAAGGCCTTTGACGTGCCGGTGGCCCTGGGCTTTGGCCTCAAGCGGCCGGAGCAGCTGGCGGGCCTGCACGGATTGGCGGACGCCGCCGTGTTCGGCAGCGCGCTCATCCGGCACATCGACGGCGGCGGCGACGCGGCCGGGTTCATGCAGGTGTGGAAGTAGGCGCGGCGCGCGCAATCGCATGACCGGGGCGGCGGGGCGTGTGGCCTTGCCGCCCTTTTTTTGCACGCTATTTGTCGAAGTCCAGCAGGTCGCCCCGGACGATGGCGGCTTTTCCAAAGCGTCCGCGCACGGCGTCCATGGCTTGGTCGAGCGCTCCCTTTGGCCGGGCCGGAGCGGCCTGCACGCCTGCCTGTTTGGCTGTCTGCCCGCCCGCCTGGGTCGTGTCATGGGGCGAGGCCAGGTCCAGCAGGGAGAGCTGCCGCGCCGGAGGCTGGCCGAATTGGCTGACGCCCACGCCGATGAGGCGCAGGTCTTTCCTGGGGTTCAGCTCGGCCAAAAGGGCGAGGGCTGTGTCGAAGATGCTTTGCGTGTCGCACACGGGCTCGGCGAGCGTGCGCGAGCGCGTCACCTGGGTGAAATCCGCGAACTTGGCCTTGAGCGTCACCGTGCGGCCGCGCACGCCCTGGGCGCGCAGATCCGCGCCCACGCGCTCGCTTTGCCGCAGCAGCCAGCGTCGCAGGATGGCCGGGTCGCGCGTGTCGGCGGCGAAGGTGTTTTCCGCGCTGGAGGATTTGGGCGGGGTGAAGGGCACCACGGGGCGCTCGTCCATGCCTTGCGCGCGCTGGTGCAGCCACAGGCCGCGCTCGCCCAGACGCTTTTTCCAGAACTCCAGCGGATGCTTGAGAATATCGCCGGCCAGGCGCACGCCGAGGTGTTGCAGAAGCTCCAGCGTTTTGCCGCCCACTCCGGGAATCTTGCCCACGGGCAGGGCGTCGAGAAAGGCGCGCACATCCTCCGGCCGGATGATGGTCACCCCGTCGGGCTTGTGGAAGTCCGAGGCGATTTTGGCCAGAAAGCGCACCGGCGCGACGCCCACCGAGCACGTCAAGCCGGTTTCCGCGCGCACGGCCGCGCGCAACGTCTCCGCGAACTCCGCAGGCTCGCCGAAAAGCCGCTCCAGCCCCGTGGCGTCAAGGTAGGCCTCATCCACGCTGGCCTGCTCCACCAGCGGGGAAAAGCGCTGCAACACCGCCATGACGCGGCGGCTGACTTCCTTGTAGCGCCACATGCGCACAGGCACGAACAGCCCATGGGGGCAGAGCTTCTTGGCCTGCTGCACGGGCATGGCCGAATGCACGCCGAAAACGCGGATTTCGTAGCTGGCGGCGGAGACGACGGAACGCTGGCCATCGCCCACGGCCAGCGGTTTGCCGCGCCATTCGGGATGGTCCAGCTGCTCCACGGACGCGAAGAAGGCGTCCATGTCGATGTGCGCCATGCGTCGCTCGGGCGCGGGCGCTTGACCGTGTTCCATGTTCCGCTCCATGCCGCACAGGTACGACAGCTTGGACCGCTTGGAAAGGGGGGGAGGCCGCTGTTACGCGCGGCGCGTGCGAAATTATTTTAACCACCCGGGACTGTTTACAGAATACTGCGACATGGGTATGGAAAATCTGGGTTGGGCGGGCAACCGTCACGACAGGAGGAAAGCCTCGTGGATGAAGTGAAGCAGAACGTTTTGGATTCGTTTCAGGCCATGTGGGGACTGTTTCCCGAGCCCGTTCTGCTGCTGCACGCCAGCAGAAAGATACTCGCGGTGAACAAGGTGGCCGAGGCGTTGGGCATTCCCGCAGGCGTCAGCTGCCATTCGCTGCAAGGCCGTGAAAAACCCTGTGCGGGCTGCCTGGCGAACAAGGCCCTGAGGCAGGGCGATGGGCTGCGCCACACGTCCTGGTCGCCCTTGGCCCGAAAGTTCATGGATACGTTCTGGTGTCCCGTCGAGGGCGAGAAGGACCTCTACGTCCATTTCGGCAACGACATCACCGCGTTCGTGAAGGCGGACCTGCTGCCAGCGGAGTAGCTCCGCTGGTGGCGGCCAATGGCCGACAGGGCGCGCTCCGCCTGGGGCGCGCCCTTCTGCGCGGCTGGCCGTAGCGAGCTAAAAGCCCCAGGCCGAGAGGGTGGGGCGCTTGTAGCCCTGCTGCTGCGCCAAAATGTCGAGCGCTACGCTCGCCATGTCGTCCAGGGGCGGCAGGCAGTCGCGGTCCATTTCACGGTAGTCCAATGTCTTGACGTACATGCCGCACGTTTCGCACACGTCCACGCGCACGCCGGGGTACTCCGCCACGCGGAAGAGCTTGAGCTTCTTCTGGTCGGCCTCGTCGCAGTAGACGCAGGCGATGCGGCGCACGCGGTATGTGAACCCGCAGAAGGAGCACACGCCGAAGCGCTGTCCCTCCTTGCCTTGCAGCAGGGTGAGGTAGGGCAGGCTGCCGCAGAGCGGGCAGTGGCCGTGTTCATGGGGGTGATTTGGGGGCAGCAGCGGGCCGAGAAGCGCGGCGGCGGCGGCCAAGCCGGGGGCCAGCGCCGTGGTGGCGATGAAGTCCAGCGCGCGCGGACTGCCGGGAAGCTTTTCGCGCCAGGCGGCGAGCAGGGCGTCGTCGCCGTCGATAAGCGCCATGAACGCGGCGCGCAGGTCCAGCTCGCCCGCGGCGATGGCCTGGCGCAGGGTCTGCGCCGCCTCGGCGGCATCGGGCCCGCTGGCGGACAGAATGTCCAGCAGTGGCGGGGCCAACGTCAGGGCCTGGTCCATATCGCGGGGAAAGTCGTGGCGCAGCAGCAGCGGGCTGCCGGCGAACATGGCGTCGTCCGAGGCCATGGCCTCCCGTGCGGGCAGGAAAACATGCGCCTCGGCCCTGGCGCGGCGCGTCAGCGGCAGCACCTGCTCCACCAGGGCGATGAGCCCCTCGGGCAGTATTTCCTGGGAACGTATATCCTTCAACTTTTGCGCCGCCAGTTTCTCGGCGGCCTGATCGTCATGCATGCGGGCGTCCTTTGTGCGTCTGGTTGCGGGCGTAGGAGCCCGCAACCCCAACCATACCCACAGGGACTGGCGGATGCAACCAGGAACCGCGAACGCGGGCCTTGATCCAGTGATTTTATATTCCGCTTGCGCCAAGGGCTTGCTCCGGGCTATGTGTGGCAGGTGGGAACACACTCAAGCCTGCGGACGGCGGAATCATGAATGGAAATCGCATAGCTGGAATTGATTTGGCCAATCTTGAGGAGGCGTTTGCCGGCAGCGAGGATGTGCTGACGCAAATGCTGACGCTTTTTCAGGTTCAGGCGCCGGAGCGCGTGCAACAGCTGGGAGTGCACATTGGCGCATGGGACGAGATGGCCGCGCGCACGGTGTTGCACTCGCTGGTGAACATTGCCGGGGCAGTGCGCGCCTATGGCCTGAGCAATCTGGCAAAGGCCGTGGGCGACGCGGTCAAAAGCGATGACCGCGCGCAGGCCAACGAGCTGACGCGCGACCTTGTGCGCGAGAGCCTGCTGGTGCTCGCCCATGTGCGCCTGCTGCTCGAGGCCGCCCAGGCCGATCCCCAGGCCATGTGGAGCGTGGACTTCTCCCGGGTGGACGTCGCAGACTGAATGCCGCGAAAAAGGCCGCCCGCCGGTCCCGCGACCGCACGGACGGCCTTGCCGTCTTGAATTTCGATCTTACCGCTACAGGCTGGCGCCCAGAATCTCGCCAAATTCCTTGCAGCCAACAGCCTTGGCCCCATCTATCTGCGAGGCCAGATCCACGGTGACGCGGCGCGCGGCGATGGCCTTGGCCACGGCGGCGTGGATGAGGCTTGCCGCCTCAAACCAGCCCAGGTGCTCCAGCAACATGGTGCCGGAGAGCAGCAGACTGCCGGGGTTGGCCATGTCCTTGCCGGCAATGGCCGGGGCTGTGCCGTGCGTGGCCTCGAAAAAGGCCAGCGTGTCGCTCATGTTCACGCCGGGGGCCAGACCAAGCCCGCCCACCTGTGCGGCCAGCGCGTCGGAGATATAGTCGCCGTTCAGGTTGGTGGTGGCCACCACGCTGTACTTCTCGGGGCGAATGAGCACTTCCTGGAACATGGCGTCGGCGATGCGGTCGTTGATGATCACGGGCTTCTTGGCGCCGTCGTTCGCCTCGGCCTCGGTCATCACGAATTCGCCGAACTCGGCCGCGGCCATTTCGTAGCCCCAGGCGCGGAAGCCGCCCTCGGTGTACTTCATGATGTTGCCCTTGTGCACCAGCGTGACGCTTGGCCGCTTCTGGTCGATGGCGAATTTGACCGCGCGCCGGGCCAGGCGCTTGCAGCCCTTCTCGGTCATGGGCTTGATGCCGATGGCGGCGAGGTCGTCGAGCTTGGCCCCCAGCTCGTCGCGCAGGAAGGCCACCACGCGTCTGGCCTCGGGCGTGCCCGCCGCCCACTCGATGCCGGCGTATACGTCCTCGGTGTTCTCGCGGAAGATGACCATGTCCACGCGCTCGGGGTGCTTCACGGGGCTTTCGATGCCGGGAAAATACTTGATGGGCCGGATGCAGGCGTAAAGGTCGAACATTTGCCGCAGGGTGACGTTGAGGCTGCGGAAACCCTTGCCCACGGGGGTGCCGAGAGGGCCCTTCATGGCCAGCTCCGCGTTTTTCAGCGCGTCCAACGTGGCCTGGGGCAGATTTTCGCCTGTTTCGCGCACGCCCTTTTCGCCGGCCAGAATCTCCTTCCACACCAGTTTCTTGGAATCGCCGTAGGCCTTCTTGACCGCCGCGTCGAGGACCGGCCGCGCCGCCGCCCAAACCTCGGCGCCTATGCCGTCGCCCTCAATGAAATAAACAACCTTCTCCACCATGATGCCTCCCGAACGAAATTCGCGTCCCCGCGCCGTGTCGCTGCGGCGGTTGCGTGCCATACCTGATAGCCGGGCTTCGGCCGCAAGGCAAGTGCCCGGCAAAATGCGCCGGTCCTGCGTCTTGACAATTGCGGCGGCCCAGCATAAAGGCCAACCATGCGTAAAAGTATTGCACATATCGTCAGCGCAAGCTGGCGGGGCTGGTGGCAGAGGGACTGAAGCCGCCGGCTTGCTGGATGCTCAAACAAGGGCTGCGGACTTCACGGGACCGCGGCCCTTTTTTTGCGCCAAAACCAAGAAAAGAGCGGTCCTGGCCGCCGCCAAAACCATCCCCCGAGGAGGAGCCATGGAGACCAGAATCAATTTGCCCCAAAGCGAGATGCCGTGCGCATGGTACAACGCCCTGCCGGATTTGCCGACCCCGCTCGCCCCGCCGCTGGATCCGCAGACCCAGCAGATTATGACCCCGGACAAGCTGTCCCCCATTTTCGCCGACGCACTTATTGAGCAGGAGATGAGCCCCAAGCGCTTCATCGAGATTCCTGACGAGGTGAAGGATATTTACGCGCTCTTCCGCCCCACGCCTCTTGTGCGCGCCAAACGGCTGGAGGAGGCCATAGGCAGCAAGTGCCGCATTTATTACAAGAACGAGTCCGTGTCGCCCTCGGGCTCGCATAAGACCAACACCAGCGTGCCGCAGGTGTTCTACAACAAGAAGCAGGGCGTCAAACGCCTCTCCACCGAGACCGGCGCCGGCCAGTGGGGCACGGCGCTCTCCTTCGCGTGCAGCATGTTCGACATGAAGTGCACGGTCTACATGGTCAAGGTGAGTTATGAGCAGAAGCCCTACCGCAAGATCCTCATCAACGCCTACGGCGGCGAAATATTCCCCTCGCCCTCCATGCAGACGGCGTCTGGCCGGGCCATGCTGGAGAAGGACCCCGGCTGCAAGGGCAGCCTTGGGCTCGCCATCAGCGAGGCCGTGGAGGACGCCGCCACCCACGACGACACCCGGTACACCCTGGGCAGCGTGCTGAACCATGTGCTGCTGCACCAGAGCGTTGTGGGGCTGGAGACGGAGAAGCAGCTGGCGCTTATTGGCGAGAAGCCGGACTATCTCATCGGCTGCGTGGGCGGCGGGTCGAATTTCGGCGGGCTGGTGCTGCCGTTTTTGCCGCGCAAGCTCGCGGGCGAGAACATCACCTTCGTGGCGGCGGAGCCCAAGGCCTGCCCAAGCCTGACGCGCGGGAGCTATCGCTACGACTATGGCGACATGGCCCGGCTGACGCCCTTGATGAAGATGCACACCCTCGGCCACGCCTTCATGCCCGCGCCCATCCACGCCGGCGGCCTGCGCTACCACGGCGACGCGCCCATCGTCTGCAACCTCATGGCCGAGGGGCTCATTGACGCGCGCGCCTATTACCAGAGGGACTGCTTCGAGGCGGCGCAGCTGTTCCTGCGCACCGAGGGCTTTTTGCCCGCGCCGGAAACCTCCCACGCCATCAAAAGCGCCATTGAAATCGCCAAGGAGGCCAAGCCCGGCTCCTGCGTGGTCTTCCTCTACTCCGGACACGGCATGCTCGATCTGGCCAGCTATGACGCCTTCATGAAGGGCGAGCTGACCAACTACGAGCTGCCGCAGGACCAGATCGACCAGGCGCTGATGCTCTGCCCGGACATCAAGGGCTAGCGTCCGCCGCATCGGCGCAAGCAAAACCGCGAAGGGGGCCGCAAGGCCCCCTGTTTTTGTTTGAAGCGCCAGCCCGGCCGCTCTCCGCCTTGACCTCTTGGCCACCATCGTTCACTAAATCAGTATGGAACTGTCGCTGTTTTCCGAGATCCTTACCGTCTTCGCCCTGTCCGTGGGCGTCATCTATTTGTGCCACAAGGTGCGCATCCCCCCCATCGTGGGCTTCCTCATCACCGGCGTGCTGGCCGGGCCATACGGCCTGGGGCTGGTCAGCGCCGTGCACGAGGTCGAGGTCATGGCCGAGGTGGGCGTGGTGCTGCTGTTGTTCACCATCGGCATGGAGCTCTCCATGGGCGAGCTGGTGCGCCTGAAAAAGAGCGTGCTGCTCGGCGGCGGCGGGCAGGTGCTGTTCACCATCGCCGCCTTTGGCCTGCTGGCCTACGCCCTGGGGAAAACGCCCTCCCACGCCGTGTTCGTGGGGTTTCTGGCCGCGCTGTCCTCCACGGCCATTGTGCTCAAGCTCTTGCAGCAGCGGGCGGAGATGGATTCGGTGCACGGCCGCATCTCCCTGTCCATCCTCATCTTCCAGGATCTCGTGGTTGTGCCCATGATGCTCCTCGTGCCCTTCCTCGCGGGGGAAGTGTCCGGCGAGGGCGGGGGCGGCTTCTCGTTCCTGTGGCCTACCCTCAAGGGTGTGGGCATGGTGGGGCTGGTGTTCTTTCTGGCGCGCAAGGTGGTTCCCCGGCTGCTGCACCGCATTGTGCAAACGCGCAGCCGCGAGCTGTTTCTCATCAGCACCCTGGCCCTGTGCCTGGCCACGGCATTTTTGACCTCGCGGGTGGGCCTGTCCCTTTCGCTGGGGGCGTTTCTGGCCGGGCTCATCATCTCCGAGTCCGAGTACAGCATCAGCGCGCTGGAGGGCATAATGCCCTTCCGCGACGTGTTCACCAGCCTGTTCTTCATCTCTGTCGGCATGTTGCTGGATGTCGGCTATCTGGCCCAACACTTGGCGCCGGTGCTTGGGGCCACGGGCGCGGTGCTGGGGCTCAAGGCCGTCATGGGCGCGCTGGCCGCCTACCTGCTGGGCTATCCTTTGCGTCCCGCCATCATGGTTGGCCTGGCCCTGTGTCAGATCGGCGAGTTCTCCTTCGTTCTGGCCAAGGTGGGGCTAACGCACGGGCTCGTGGACGCCGAGGGGTATCAGCTCTTTTTGGCCGCAAGCATCATGACCATGGCGCTCACCCCGCCGCTTATCGCGCTTTCGCCCCGGGTGGCGGACTATGTGCGCAGGCTGCCGCTGTTCGCCCGGCTGGCCAAGCGCCCCTTTGAGCACGAGATGGAGTCGGGCTGCGCGCAAAGCGCGTGCGTGGCGGACCACCTCATCATTGTGGGCTTTGGCGTTGGCGGGCGGCACCTGGCCCGCGCGGCCAAGAGCTTCGGCATCGCCTACCGCGTGGTGGAGATGAACCCGGACACCGTGCGCGCCAGCGCGGCCGAGGGCGAGCCCATCAGCTACGGCGACGCCAGTCAGACCGCCGTGTTGGAGCATGTGGGCGTGGCCGAGGCGCGCGTGCTGGCCGTGGTCGTCAGCGACCCGGTGAGCATTCGGCGCATCACCGACACCGCCCGCAAGATGAACCCCCGCCTGCACATCATCACCCGCACGCGTTTTTTGAGCGAGATTGAGCCGCTGGTGGAGCTGGGCGCAAGCGATGTCATCCCCGAGGAGTTTGAGACCAGCGTGGAGATCTTCACTCGCGTGATGATGCGCTATCTTGTGCCCCGGTCGGACATTGAACGCTTTACCGAGGAGGTGCGCGCCGAAGGCTACGAGATGCTCCGCGCGGGCGAGGTGCGCGGCGAGTCCTTCTGCACCCTCAACCGGCAGTTCCCCGGCATGGACGTGAGCGCCCTCACCGTGGAGGCGGGCTCCGCGCTGGACGGCAAAACCCTGCTGGAGAGCGGTCTGCGCAAGACCCATGGGCTCACTGTGGTGGCCTTGGGCCGCGCGGGCAAGGTTATGGCCAATCCGGACGGCAGCTTGCGGCTTGCGGCTGGCGACGTGGCCTATGTCTTCGGTCCCCACGCGGACATCAAGGCCAAGGCCGGCCTGTTCACCGGCCGCAGCCGCCCCTGGGAGAAGAGCGAAGCTCCGGCCGCTTGACAGGTGCGCGGCTTTTGGCGGATAGGCTAGGAATAATTCCTGGCAGACTAACCGCGCAACCCGCAAGGAGCACTCCATGAACGATGCCAAAGTGGAAGCGACCGGACTGAATCGCCGCGAGTTTTTAACCCTGGCCGGCGTGGCCGGCGTGGGGCTGGCCGTCCCGACTCTTTTCCCCCTGGCCGACGCCATGGCCGCGACCGGCCTGGACCAGGCCCCGCTGCCGTATGACAAGGCCGCGCTGGAGCCGGTCATCTCCGCGCGCACCCTGGAGTTCCATTATGGCAAGCACCACGCGGCCTATGTGGCCAACGTGAAGAAGCTGCTGCCGGGCTCCGGGCTGGAGGGCAAAAGCCTGGAGGAGATCGTCAAGGCGAGCGCGGCCAAGGGAGGCGGTCTGTTCAACAACGCCGCGCAGTCGTGGAACCACGCGTTCTACTGGAAGTGCATGAAACCCGGCGGCGGCGGTGCGCCCACGGGCAAACTCGCGGCGGCCATCTCGGCCTCGTTCGGCGGGTTTGACGCCTTCCGCAAGGCCTTTGTGGGCGCGGCGGCCGGGCAGTTCGGCAGCGGCTGGGGCTGGCTGGTGGAGGAGGGCGGCAAACTTAAGGTTATGGCCACGGCCAACGCCGATACCCCGCTGGCCCACGGCGCCACCCCGCTGCTGGTGGTCGACGTGTGGGAGCACGCCTACTATCTGGACTACCAGAACCGCCGGGCGGACTACCTGAACGCCTTCATGGACAAGCTGGTGAACTGGGATTTTGTGGCCGCGAATCTAAAGTAGACTGCCGGCGCGAAACGGCAAGGGCTGCGGCGCAAAATCCGCAGCCCTTTTTTGTCGCGGCATTATTTTTGGCACTCGCCGTCGAGCAGAAAGCGAATGGCCTTGCCCGTGCGCGTAGCCTTGAATTCGATGATTTCATAGGTGGCCGCGCCCTCGGTGACGAAGGGGTCCTGCTCCAGCACGGCGGCCAGCTCCCAGCGGCTGCCGGCCTGGGCCAGCACCACGCCGCCGGTGCGCGGCTCGCGCGGGCCGGAGAGCACGAACAGCCCGGCCTCGTAGTTGGTCTCCAAAAACTTGCGGTGGGCGGGCAGTAGTTCGTCGATGACGGAGGCCGGCTTCACGTAGGTCAACAGCACGAGGTACATTGCATCTCCTTGGATTGGCGCGCCAGCGGCCTTGTGCCGAAGACCGCGCGATTTATTGGAGGGCGCCCGCCGTGGCGAGCCCCTGTTGCTTCAGGTTCATTATGCGCGCGTACGACTCGCGGATGCGCGCGGCGGGCACCACGCCCTCGGCCACAAGCTCCATGAGGTCGCTTAGCGCCTTGGGGCCGATTTGCGCATCGTACTCCAGATTGTCGCCAATGAGCAAGATGTCCGCCCCGGCGTTCACGGCGCGGCCCAGCGCTTCCTTGAAGCCGTAGCGGCCGTTCACGGCGCGCATCTGCATGTCGTCGGTCACCACCACGCCGTCGTATCCCAGCCGCCCGCGCAAAAGCCCGGTGATGACCGGGCGGGAAAGCGTGGCCGGGTCCTTGCCGTCCAGCCGGGCGTTGAACACATGGGCGGTCATGATCATATCGGCCAGATGCTGGCCGATGAGCGCGGAAAACGGGGTCAGCTCGGCCTCGCTCCACGTCTGCGTCACGTCGGTGAAGCCCAGGTGGCTGTCCGCCGTGCTGGAGCCATGGCCGGGAAAATGCTTGGCCGCGGTGAGCACGCCCTGGCTTTTGAGGCCGCGGGCGAAGGCGGCGGCGCAGG
>MNUQ01000131.1 GCA_001871085.1 Desulfovibrionaceae bacterium CG1_02_65_16 | reverse complement strand
GAGCTTGTTGCGCGCGCCATACTTCATGTTTCTCTCCTCCTGGTTGCTGGTATCGCAATCGTGGTCGGCCTGCCTGTAATGCTATGTCAATATGACAGCGCGGCGTTAAGGGCAAGAACCGGCAGGAATGGCCAGAGATGATCCGCCTCCCCCCCCTCGGAGCGGCGCTCCTGTAATGATCTCCGGCGTGCCGCAACGGCGTTATCTTTGGGAACAACCTACGCGAACAACGAGTCGGCGACGGCAAAGGCATGCGCTCCTCTGGCGGCGCCGGGAAAGAGCATCAATCACGCTGGGCCGTTCGAATCGCCGAGGACACGCCCGCCCTCCGACCGCGCCACGGACCAGTCCGGCGACACCAACGGGCCATGCCACGAACCAGACGTCCTGTCACACTGACGGAGCCGCCCCCCGCTTCGTGTCTCCCGACCCCGTCTCCATATGCGGCCGCAGGCGTTTGTCCGAGGGGGTCTTGCCCCTTAATTTCATACCGGCCAGGCATCGCTTGTGAAAAAAATATCAATCTCAATAATCTCAATATATTAGCCGGTTCGATATCCAGTGACAACAAAATTCAACTCCATTAGCATTAAAATCGTAGGCGTTATCCGTTCCGTCCCCCCCCGGAGCCGGCACGTGCAGACATCCGGAAATTGTCCGGGCCGGAACCAATGTGTAAGCAAGGAGTCGCCAATGAGCATTCCGGCAAAAAACAAACCCCAATGGACAGACATCGTGACCGGTAAAAAGACCTACGACCTCAAATTTCTCGCCGCCAAAATCCTCCTTGGCCGTTTGGTTCGCACCGTGGCCGCCAGCCCCACCCCGGGCAATGTGCATGACGCTGTTGAGCAGTTGCACGCGCTGTATGAAAAGAACAGCGCAAGTCCCGCCGTTCAGGAAGATTTGAAAATCATTTTCGGATAGGAGGAATCATGGAACAGAACATCCTCACCCTCTCTGAAGTCGCTGAGCGCATCTCTGGCGGGAAAACCCTGCTGCTCGCAGGCGATGAGCGCCTCCTCGCCCAACTGCCCAAAGGCAACTGGATCGGCGGCAGCATCCCCTACTTCGTCGCTCCGCTTCAGGGCGGCATGGTCAGCCGCGAGGTGATCTTCTCAACCGACATCAGCGACCTGGCCGCTTCTGTCGAGATAAAGGCCTACGACGAGAACGGCCTGGGGCAAGTGTATTGCGAGGGCGGCGAGAACGGCTTCAGCGTCATCATCATCCCAGCCCTCAGCGAAGCCCACCACTCCTTCGCGGTCAACGCCCCCAACTACAAGAATTTCGGGGCCAAGCCGCTGGTCGGGTGGGTTGCCGGAGTGCACCTCGACGATCTGGGGAAAATATCGCCAAAGGTTTTCAACGGCAAAACCGGCACGGTCAACACGCAGAACGCCGTGGTGATGCATGTCGCACTCGCCCCGGGCAAAGCTGTCGATGTCGGCATCATGAACATCTTCGACCAAGGCGATGGCGATATTCTGACCTTCAGGCAGGATGGCTTCACCGCCCGCGAAGTTGTCGTAAACGGCGTGGCCGAGAACTTCGCCGTCTACATCGCCCGCAAGGGGCTCGACACCAAGCTGCCCCTGGTGGCCGACTACTATGGGGCCAAGGTCAACGTGAGCTTCCAGAGCGCCGGAGACAAGGACGGCGTGGTGAAGTTCTACGCGCCGGTGTTCTCCGGCGTGCGCTACAAGCACGCGCGACCCGTCGAGGACTACGCCAAGACATTCGCGGACGAGATGGCCAAGCTCGGAGTTTCAGACAAGAAGGTCATATTCTCCTGCAACTGCATCCTGAACTTTCTCTACCTCGGGCTGGAAGGCAAGGACACCGCGCCCTTCGTCGGCCCGGTCACCTTCGGCGAAATCGCCTACCAATTACTGAACCAGACACTGGTCTACATACAGGCGGACTAGGGAATACAGGCGGCGCGCCCCGCACCCGGAAAACCCAAGAGGAGCCGGCGGGCAATCCCGTCGGCTCCTCCATCGTTGGCATGGCGCCCGGCGTGGGCGACTGCGCTTACTACGCCGCCGTGGCGGCGGGCGCGGTGTAAACGCGGGTGGCGAGTTCACGGTCGAGCATGAACAGGCCGCCGCCATCGCCCACGAGCTTGAGCTTGTTCACGGTATCGCTGAAGTTGGCTTCCTCCTCCACCTGCTCGGTGACGAACCACTGCAGGAAGATGGCGGAGGCGTGGTCATTCTCCTTCTGGGCCAAGGTCACAAGGGCATTGATGCGCGCCGTGACCTGATACTCGTGGTTCAACGCGAAGGAGAAGGCGTCCAGCGGCGCTTTCCAGGTGTTTTCCGGCGCATCAATGGGCTGGAGCAGGACGCGTCCCCCCTTGGAGTTCACATAATCGAACATCTTGCGGGCGTGGAACTGCTCCTCCTGAAACTGCACGTCCATCCAGTTGGCGAAACCCGGCAGGCCGAGATTCATGAAATAGGCGGACAGGGACAGGTACAGGTAGGCGGAGTAATATTCCCATTTGATCTGATCGTTTATGGCCTTTTCCATCCTCTTGCTCAACATTGCGGGTCTCCTTTGGGATGTGGTGATTGAAACGGATCCACAAATTCAAAAGATACGCATTACTAACGGGGATGTGAAGGGGCGGGGGAGCGGAAAGACGCGGTTTCAGCCAAAGATGTTATTGGCGAATATCTGGCGGATGCGATGGGCGAGATGCGTCATGCGCGCCCCGCTGGTGACGTTCTCCAACCCGATGGCCAACGCCTTTTCCGAGCCAATGAACACCGCGAGTTTGCGCGCGCGGGTGAGCGCCGTGTACAGCAGGTTGCGCATGAGCAGCACGTAATGCTGGGTCACCACCGGCACCACCACGGCCGGGTATTCGCAGCCCTGGGACTTGTGCACGGAGACGGCGTAGGCCAGGGTCAGGTCCTCCAGCTCGGTGGAATCGAAGGGCACGATGTTGCCGTCAAAGTCGACGCTGAGCGCGCCCTCCTCGGGATCCACATCCCGCACCCAACCCAGGTCGCCGTTGAAGACTTCCTTGTCGTAGTTGTTGCGCAGTTGGAGCACGCGGTCGCCGGGGCGGAAGGTGGCGTAGCCGCGCTTGAGCTCCGGCCGGCCGGCGCGCGGGTTCAGGCGCTCCTGCAGCAGCTGATTGAGCGCGCTGGTGCCCACCTCGCCCTTGTGCATGGGGGTAAGCACCTGCACGTCGCGCAGGGGGTTGAGGCCGTAGCGTTCGGGAATGCGCTCGCAAACCATGTCCAAAATGGCCTGCTGCACGCGCGATGGGTCGTCCTGAGCCACCCAGAAGAAGTCGGCGTCGGGCGGCTCTTTTTCACTCTGCACGGGAAACAGCCCAGCGTTGAAGCGGTGGGCGTTGACCACGATGGCGCTTTCCTGGGCCTGCCGGAATATGTGCGTGAGCACGGCCTTGGGCACGGCCCCGCTGTTGATGAGGTCGGCGAGCACGTTGCCCGCGCCCACGCTTGGCAGCTGGTTCACGTCGCCCACGAGGATGAGCCGGCAGGTGGCGGGCAGGGCCCGCAGCACGGCGAGGAAGAGCTGGGCGTCCAGCATGGACACTTCATCAATGAGCAAAACCTCTGCGGAAAGCTTCTGGTCCTCGCAGTGGTAGAAGCCGTGCTCCGGCGAATACAGTAGCAGGCGGTGCAGGGTCTGCGCGGGCTCGCCCGTGGCCTCGGAAAGGCGCTTGGCGGCGCGGCCGGTGGGCGCGGCCAGCTTCACCTTGAGTTTCAGCTGGGTCAGCGCGGCCACAATGGCCTTGGTGATGGTGGTTTTTCCGGTGCCGGGGCCGCCGGTGATGATGAACACCTTGTTCACGCAGGCCTCGAAAACGGCGTCGCGCTGCTCGCGGGAGAGGTCGAACCCGAGGGCCGATTCGATCTTGGGCAAAGCCTGCTTGACCCCCGCGCGGGAAACCGGCGTGGGGTGGCTGACCAGCCCGAAAAGCCGTTGGGCTATCTCGCGCTCGGCCCGGTAGTTGCTCATGAGGAACACGGCGCGCGTGATGTTCTGCTCGGGCAGGTCCTCTATGTGCACGCGTTTTTTGCGCTCCAGGGCCTCCAGGCCCTCCTCCAGCAGGGTGCGGTTGTCCACGCCGAGCATGCGCGCGCACTCCTTGAGCAGCGCCTCCTCGGGGCAGAACATGTGCCCGCCCCGGTCGCCCTGCATGATGAGCGCGTAGCCCAGCGCGGCCTCGATGCGCTCGGGCGCGTCCTCGGCGAAGCCGAGCTTGAGGGCCATGTTGTCCGCCGTGCGGAAGCCGATGCCCCGGATGAGGTAGGCCAGCTCGTAGGGGTTGGCGCGCAGCTTTTCCTCGCTCTGCGCGCCGAAGAGCTTGAAAATGCGCGAGGCGTAAGTGGGCGGCACCTCGTGGCTGTGCAGAAAGACGATGAGGCTCTTGACCTCACGCTGGGAGCGCCAGGATTCGACCATGCCCTCCAGGCGCTTCTTGGTGATGCCCTTGACCTTGCGCAGGCGGTCCGGGTCGGTGTCGAGGATGTCCAGCACAGCCACGCCGAACTCCTGCACCAGCGCCTCGGCGGTCTTTTCGCCCACGCCCTTCAGCGAACTTTTCAGAAAACGCACCACGCCATTGGCCGTGGCCGGATACGTCTGTTTGAAGCTCGACACCTCCATCTGGCGGCCGAACTTGGGATGGGTCTTCCACTCCCCCTCAATCTCCAGGAATTCGCCGGGCTGAAGCTGGCCCAGACAGCCCACAATGGTGACGATGCCGGGCTCGTCCTTGGCGCGCACGCGGGCCACGGCGTAGCCGTTGTCCGGGTTGTGGTAGACGACGGACTGGACCTCGGCCTTGATGCTGGCGGACGGCCTGACGGAAGTGCCGGACATGGGAAGCCCTACACCGCCTGCCGGTGCATGAGGGACTGACGCAGGGTCTCGCGATCCATATACTTGACCTCCGCGCCCATGGGGATGCCCTGGGCCAGCCGCGACACGGACACGCCGGGGTAGCCCTGCGCAACCATGTTCTTGATGTGCGAGGCGGTGTTCTCGGCGTCCAGCGTGGAGCCCAGCGCCAATATCAGTTCACGCACCTGGCCCGTGTCGAGCCGGCGGCGCAGCAAATCGAACTCAAGCACCTGCGGGCTCACGCCGTCCAGCGGCGACAACAGCCCGCCCAGCACCAGATACGTGCCCCGGAACAGTCCCATCTCCTCCAGGGCCAGCAGGGAGTCCCACTCCGCAACCACGCACAGCTGCGCATGGTCGCGGCCGGGATCGGCGCAAATGGGGCAGGGATCGCTCTCGGCCAGACTGGCGCAGGTGGAGCACAGGCACAGGCGCTCGCGCAGGGTCAGCACGGAGCGGCCCACCGCCTCGGCCTGCTCGCGCGGGAGCTTGAGCAGGGCCAGCGCCGCGCGCAGGGCGCTTTTGGGCCCCAGGCCGGGCAGGCGGGAAAGGTGCTCCGCCACCTCGCGCAGGGGGCCGGGCAACCGGTCAACGGACATGGACTAGAACATGCCGGGAATCTTGAAGCCCCCGGTGATTTTGCCCATCTCCTCCTCCATCATGACCTTGGCCTTTTTCATGGCGTCGGTTACGGCGGCCAGCACAAGGTCCTGCAGCATCTCCACATCGCCCGCCTCGACAACGCTCTTGTCGATGGTGATGGAGATGATCTCCTGGCTGCCCTTGGCGCGCACGGTGACCATGCCGCCGCCGCTGGTGGCCTCCACCTCGCGGGTCTTGAGCTCTTCCTGCATGGCGGTCATCTTCTTTTGCATCATCTGGGCCTGGCGCAGCATGTCCTGCATTCCGTGCATGTCTTCCTCCGAATCGTTGCGTGTCTTGGGTGTGACGGCGCGAAAGGCGCGCCGAAATTGTTGTGCTATCGCCGGGGATACACCAGGGCCGGGTCGCGGCACTCAAAGGTCTCGCGCACGCGCTGCACCAGCGGGTGCTCCTGCATCTCGCGCTGGATGAGGCCGTCTGTCTTCACGGGGGCGCTGTCCTCGCAGGTCATGGCGATGGTGACGTCCGGCCCGAAGTATTCGGCCACCAGCCGGCGCAGGCGGGCGTTGTTGTCGCCGTTCTCCAGCATGCCGCTGTGGGTCGCGTTGAAGCAGGTGATGACCAGCTCCGCGCCGCAGAGCTCGCCCCTGGCCTGCCCCAGGCCGGTGACGAAGCCATTGCCGTTCTTCGAGGCCACGAATTCAAGAAATCCCTCCCAGGTGCGCGCCCCGTCGGAACGTGCGCCCTGCCCCGGACTTTCCGGTTCCCCGGGCCCAGCGGAACCTTCGTCCGCGTTGTCGGCGGCATCAAAAACCGCCGATTCCGAAGGCTTGGACGCTTCCGCCACTTCGGGCGCGGCCACTTCGGCCCTGGCCGGCTCGGCCGGGGCGACCGGCGCGGGCGACTGCCAGGGCGGCGCGGCATCCATTGCCTTCGCCGGGGCATGCGCCGCGGCATTCGCCCCCCCCCGCTCCGCCACAGCGGGCCGAGGCGGTTGCGACACCGCGGAAGCGGTCTGCCCGGAGCCGGCGGACGGCGCAGCGCCCTGCGCCGGGCGCTGCGCCGCACCGGAACCCGAAAAACCACCGGAAGCCGGACGCGGCGGAACGGAGCCTGATGCCCCCGGACCTGACGACGTGGAGCCTGAAGGCGCTGCCCCCGACGAAGCCCGGCCGCCGCCCAGGGTGGAGAGCGGCAACAGGTCCGGCAGGCAGGCGAGGTTGAGCAGAAGCAGCTCCAGCGCCTGCGCCGGCTCCAGACTTTTGATGACGCGCTGCTGGCCGTCGAGCGTCATCTGCCAGCAGGCGTGGATGTGCCCGGGGGTAAAACGCCCGGCCCAGTCCAGCCATTGCTGGGCTTCCTCGGCGGGCAGGCCCAGGTCCGGGGCCATGGAGGCGCCGGCCTGCCGCAACAGAAACATGTTGCGCCAGCAGCCGGAAAGCTCGCGCAGAAAGAATCCCAGGTCCAGGCCCTGGTCCAGCACCTGCCGCAGCGTGCGGGTGAGCAACACCAAATCTCGCGCGGAGATGGCCTCCATAAGGGCGAAAAACACCTCCTGCCCGGCCAACCCCAGACAGGCGCGCACCTCGCTCTCAATGAGCGCGCCCGCGCTATAGGCCAGCGCCTGACCAAGCAGCGAGATGCTGTCGCGCACGCTGCCCGCGCCGCGCCGGGCGATGATGCGCACCGCTCCAGGCTCGTATTCCACGCCCTCGGCCTTGAGGATCTTCTCCAGGTGCGCGGCCAGCTCGGTCTGCGGCAGCATCTTGAAGACATAATGCTGGCAGCGCGAAAGAATGGTGGCCGGGAACTTGTGCGCCTCGGTGGAGGCCAAAATAAAGGTGACGCGCGCGGGCGGCTCCTCCAGCGTCTTCAAAAGGGCGTTGAAGGCCGCGGTGGAGAGCATGTGCGCTTCGTCGATGATGAAGACCTTGTAGCGGCCCTCAAGGGGGGCGTAGCCCACGTCCTCCTTCAACGCGCGCACGTCGTTCACGCCGCCGTGGCTGGCCGCGTCGATCTCGATGATGTCCACGGCGTTGCCCGCGTTGGCCTGCCGGCACAGGGCGCACTCGTTGCACGGCTCCGGCGCCGGGGCGTGCTCGCAGTTCAGCGCCTTGGCGAAAATGCGGGCGATGGTGGTTTTGCCCACGCCGCGCGTGCCGCTGAACATATAGGCCGGGGCGATTTTGCCCGTGGCCGCCGCGCGCGAGAGAATGGACTTCACCGCCTCCTGGCCGGCGACTTCGGCGAAGCGGCGGGGCCGATACTTGGCGGTGAGGCTCGACATGCTGGGGGCTCCGGTGCGTTGTTATGGGGCGGGGCCGGCGGGAGGGCTTCCCCGCTGACCCCGCGTCCGTGCGGTTCTCTGCTAGATGCTGTACTCGTGCAGCCAGGCGTCGTAGTCCGGGTTCTCGCCCTTGACGATGCGGAAGTACTCCTTCTGCAGCAGCTGGGTGACGGGCCCGGCCTGGCCGGCGCCGATGGTCCGGCGGTCCACCTCGCGGATGGGGGTGATCTCGGCCGCGGTGCCGCTGAAGAAAGCCTCGTCGGCCACGTAGAGCTCATCGCGGGTGAAGAGCTGCTCCACAACCTCGTACCCCAGCTCGCGGGCGAGGGTCATGATGCTGTCGCGCGTGATGCCGGGCAGCACGCTGGTGAGCGGCGTGGTTTTGATGACCTCGTTCTTGATGACGAAAATGTTCTCGCCGGAGGCCTCGGAGACGAAACCCTGGGTGTCGAGCATCAGCGCCTCGTCGTAGCCGTCGGCCACGACCTCGGTCTTGGCCAGCACGGAGTTGACGTAATTGCCGCAGGCCTTGGCCTTGGTCATCATGGTGTTGACGTGCAGGCGGCAGAAGCTGCTTGTCTTGACGCGGATGCCCTTCAACAGCGCGTCGTCGCCGAGGTACGCGCCCCAGGGCCAGGCGGCGATGGCCAGGCGGATGGGGTTGGCTCCGGGATGCACGCCCATGACGCCGTCGCCGATGAACACCAGCGGGCGGATGTAGCCGGCCTTCATCTTGTTCGCCACCAGGGTGTCCACCACGGCCTGGACCAGTTCGTCCAGGCTGAAGGGAATCTTCATGCCCAAAATGTGCGCGGAGTCGATGAGACGCTGCATATGCTCGCGCAGGCGGTAGACGGCGCTACGCCCATCGGTGCAATGGTAGGCGCGGATGCCCTCGAAGACGCCGCAACCGTAATGAAGCGTGTGGGTCAGAACATGCACGTTGGCCTCGTCCCAGGGAACGAGCTTGCCGTCGAACCAGATCTTTTCCGCTTTCTGAACCATGTCGGGTCTCCCTTACTCGGCTCGATTATGGGGCGGCCCCGGGAGACGCCGAAGCGGCGCGCCGGGGACTCGCGAAGTCTTTGACGCTAAAAAAAACGCGGCGCAAGGTCAAGGGCGGCGCGCGCCCCGGCTTTACTTGCCCCGGCGGCCGGGCTATCAGCCGCCATGCTCAAGCGCAAGCCCCCCATCGTCATCATCGCCGCGGATGTCTTCGGCGTCACGCCCGAACTCGGGCAACTTGTTCAGGCTCTGGGAATCACTGAGGCCACATTCGTCTCCCCGCATCCGTTCACCCGCACCTTCAGGTCCGAGGCCGAGGGCTACGCGTCGTTCATGGCGGCGGGCGGCGTTGAGGCCTACGCCGGGCACCTGGGCCGCGTGCTCGCCGCGCGCGACTACACCTTTGATTTCGCCCTGGGCTTCAGCGCCGGGGCCAGCGCCCTGTGGCTGCGTCTGGCCGACGCCGCCCTGGAGCCAAGGCTACCCGGACGCGCGATCCTCTATTATGGTTCGCGCATCCGCGACGACGCGCACCTGCGCCCACGCCGCCAAACGCGGCTTGTCTTCGCCGAACGCGAGGCCAGCTTCGACCCCGCGCCCCTGGCGCAAAAATTGCGCGCCGCCGGTAACGACGCCGTGCTGATCCCCGGCAGCGCGCACGGATTCATGAATCCCCGTTCCCCCGGCTACGACGCAGCCATCTCCACCCGCGAACTGGCGGCCCTGCGCGCCCAAATCCACACGCCGCCCCCGCGCCAGTAGCAAGCGAAAAGGGGAGTCCGGCGCGCGCCGTCTCCCCCATTTCGCCGTGCGGCGGGCCGCAACGCGGTCGCGGCTACTTGTGTCTGGCCTTGGCGGACTTGGCCGGGGCTGCCGGCTCCGGGGCCAGCAGTTCGCCCGCGCCCTCGGAGTGGGCGTTGGGGTTGATCTCGTCCTGCGCGTCGGACGTTGCCGGCTTTGCGGCCTTGCCCCCCTTGCCCGACCTGGTCGACTTGGCGGGCTTGCCCGTCTTGCCCGTCTTGCCCGACTTGGCCGGTGCGACCGGTGCGGACGATGCGGACGATTTTGCGGACGCGGCGTCGCCCGGAGTCTCGGCCGCGGAAGCCTCCGCGGCGGGCGCTTCGGCGGCGGAATCGCTCTCGGCCTTGGGCTTCGGCTTGGGCTTGGGCTTGGGCTTGGGCTTCGGCTTATGGACGAGGCTCGCGGCGGCGAGGATTTTGCCCTGCTCCGGGTGCTGGCCCAGCCACTCCACCTTGCCGGTGGTCAGGTCGTAAATGCCACCCACAAGCAGCACCTGCCCGTCCTTCACGGCCTCGCGGACCTCCGCGCTCTTGCGTAAAATATTCTCCATGGTGAGCCAGACATTGGCCTTGATGGCCTTGCTCAGCAGCTCCGCGCCGCGGGCCGTTGGGGTCCAGTACTTGGCTTTGGCCACGGCGGGCTTGATCTGGTTGATGAGGGCCGGAATGTTGCCGTGGACGCGCGCGTTCTCCACGGCGGCCGTCACCGCGCCGCAACCGGTGTGCCCCAGCACCAGGATGACCGGGGTGCCCAGGTGGCCCACGCCGTACTCTATGGAGCCCAGTTCGTCCGGTCCGGCCACGTTGCCCGCCACACGGATGACGAAGATGTCGCCCACGCCCTGGTCGAAGATGATCTCGAGAGGCTCACGGGAATCGGAACAGCCGATGATGGTGGCCACGGGATGCTGGCCGCCGGTTGCGGTCTCCGCTCTGCGGTCCGCGCCCTGGTGCTGGTGCTTGGACTCGCCCGCGGCGTAGCGCGCGTTGCCGTCCTTCAAAAGCTGCATGGCCTCGTCCGCCGGCAGCGCTGGAACAAACGTCGAAGCAAAGGCCTGGGCGCAGAAACCGAATGTCAACGCGACGATGACAAGAACTTTCCTCATGCTTCCCCCCGATGACGGCAGACTGACCGGAATGGGCGCGAATGGGCGCGGGTGGCGCACTCAACCTGAAACGCGCAGGGTATGGATCTAGCAAAACTCCCGCGCCGGGGCAAGCTGCGCCAGGGTTTCCAAATGCTTAAAACGCATCTTAGCGATTTTAAAGAATAACTATTTTTTTACGTACTCTAAAGCTTGACATTCATTCTGCCGATAAACCTATCGTAAAGCGTAGAATCGTTCTTCACGACAGCCGACTAATCAACGAGGTGCAACACCATGAATATCAACCCCTCAGACACGGATGTCAGGCAGGGGTATGCCCTTGCCGAAAGCGGAGTCCTAGCGGCCAGCAACGCGTCCCAAAGCAGCGCCTCCAACCAGGCGGCCGAAGACCAGACGCCAGCCCAGCAGATGGCCAGCGCGCAGGCGGCCCCCCCCCAGGCCAGTGCCAAGACGGATGAGACCGACGCGCGCTCCAAGGCGGCCCAGGCCAGTGCCGACAAGACCACCGCCAAGGAGGTCGCGGCGAAGTTGGGCCAGCAATTTCAGGACAGCGACACCGGGCTCAAGATCCGCGTGCTCGACGACACGGGGCACACCATCCAGGTTGAGGTGGTGGACAAGAAGAGCAACAAGGTTCTGCGCCAAATTCCGCAGGACGAAATGCTCAAGCTTTCCGCATCAATGAAGGAAATGACCGGCGTGCTGCTGAACAAGCCGGCCTGACGACCTGCGGCCGGGCCGCATGGCCCGCCCCGCCGCCCTTCTGGCCCGATTCGCCGGCCAGCGCAAGCGCCCCCACAGACGGCCTTTTGTGGAGGCGCTTTGCTTTTGCCGCCCCGCTGCCCGCCTCAACGTTCCTGCATGGACCCGCTCATGGCGTCGAGGAACGGATCAAGAAAATATCCCAGCACAGAGCGCGAGCCGATATGGATGCCCACGATGACCCGCATGCCCGGGAACAGATCGTAGCGGTTTGCCTTGCGGGAAAAATGATCCGCATCGGTCTCCAGCAGCACCTTGTAAAAGGTGTTGGTCACGGGGCCCACGGTCTGGGTCACGGCATCCGGGCTCACGTGCAGCACCTTGCCCTCGATGTTGCCGAAACGCCTCGCGTCACGCGAGGCCAGCTTGATGACCGCGTGCTGGCCGGGCCGCACGTAGCCGATGTCCTGAATGGGCAGGTGGGCCTCGATGACGAGCTTTTCACCCGTGGGCACAATCTCCGCCACGGTCATGCCGGGCATGACCACCTCGCCCTCGCTGAGCACGCTCAAGCTTTTCACAATGCCCGCCTCGGGCGCGCGCAGCACGGTGCGGTTTTGGCTGTCGCGGAATTTCTTCATGCGCTGAATCATCTCCATAAGCTCTCGCTGCACCTTCTTGAGGTCCGTCTCCACGTCCTCGCGGAAGGCGTTCTGGGCATGCGCCAGCTCCTCCTTGGCGGCGGCAAGCGCGGCCGAGGCGCGGGAAAGAGCGGCGGAGTTCTCGCGGATGGCGCTCTCGGTGTTGTTGCGCTCCTTAATGCGCCCGATGAGTTCATCCTCCTTCACCAGCCGCTCGCGGATGAGCTCCTGACTGCGCTCCACCTGATGCTGCACATGCGGCAGGTTGCGGCGCAGGTTGGCCAGCCGGGCGCCGGTCTCCTGAATGTCCTGCTCGCGCTGGCGCACCTTCTCGGTCAGGCCGGCCATGTCGCTCTGCAGACGCTTGCGCCGGGCGAAGAACAAATCGCGCGACTGGTCCACAAGGGCCGGATTCTTTGCCGCCAGCTCCGGCGGAAACACGGGCTCCGGCAGGCCCTTGGACTCCGCCTCCAGGCGCGCGGCCTCTATCTGCAACGACACGATGCGCACCTGCAACTCGTCGGTCGAGGCATCGGCCGCGGCGGCGTCCAGCACGATGAGCGGCTGGTCCTGGGCCACGCGGTCGCCCTCGTGCACCAGGATTTCACGCACTATGCCTCCCTCAAGATGCTGCACGCGCTTCACCTTGCCCTGAGGAATCACCTCGCCCACGGCCTCGCTCACAATGTCCAGCCGGGTGCAGATGGACCAAAAGAACGCGAGCACGAACAGGCAGCAGCACAGGTACAAAAAACGCCGGTGCGCCACCAGGGTGGCGTCCACCTTGCACATGCGGGCCTTTGGCCCCAGCACGCCGGAAACGGGTTCTTCCATCACGCCTCCTCCGCGTTGGAGGGCTTGAGCAGCCCGGAGGACATGCCCGACGAAATGGGCGCGGTCGGCGCGGCCGGGCTCGTCTGGCTGGGCGGCGCGGCCTGACGGGAAGAAGCCGCCGGGGTGGAGACGCTCAAGCGCGGCGTTGGCTTCTCGTTCATGTCGAGCACATAGCCCGCGCCCTTGATGATGCTGGGATCGGCCGTGGCCACGACGAGCGTGAGCCCCGCGCGGGCCAGGGCGTTGAGCACCATGTACACGGCCTGGCAGCCCTCGGCGTCCAGGGCCTCGGTGGGGTCGTCGAACACGGCGAGCCGGCCGGTGTTCATAAGCGCCCGCGCCAGGGCGATGCGCCGACGGATGCCCAGCGGCAGGCTGCGCCCGCCCTCGGAGATGGCCATGTCCAGGCCCTCGCGGCTGGTGTCGAGAAAACGGCGCAGGGCCGCGGCGTTCACGGCGCGCTGCAAGCGCTCCTGGGTTTCCGGGCTGTCGGGTTCGGCCTCGGCCAGGGTAATGTTCTCGCGCACGGTGGCGTTCAAAAATGCGGGCTCCTGCGGCATGTAGAGCAGCTGTCTGCGCCACCAGTCCGGGGCCATCTGGCGCAGGTCCACGCCATCGGCCAGCACCTGCCCCCGTCCGGGCTCCAGCAGGCCGGCGGCCAGCCGGCAGAAGGTGGACTTGCCCGCGCCATTGCGGCCGGTCACAGCCAGAACGGAGCCCGGCGCCAGCGTGAAATTCAACGACTCGAACAGCGGGCTGGCCGTGCCGGAATAGGCGAAGCCCACGTCGCGGAACTCCAGCCGGCCGGTATACTGGCGCAAGGCCGCGCCGGAAAGCGGCTCCAGCGGCAGGGCGTGGAACTCCTGCAAACGCGTGAGGGCCTCCTCGCCCCGGCGGGACGCCAGATAGGCGTGCAGAAAGCCCGTGGTCATGCCCAGCACCTTGCTGGAGAGAATGCTCGCGCCGATGAGCCCGCCCACGTTCATCTCGCCGGAGACGGCCAGCATGGCGCCCACGGCGTAAATGGCCACGCGCAGCAGCACCGAGCTGGTCTCCATGCGCATGCGGGCCTTCATCCGGCGCCGGTTTATAGCCTCGCGCAGGGTCTCCAGCGCGGCCTGCTGCCCGCGCCAGGCGCGCTGCACAAACCCCGCGCCGAGGTAGGCGCGCACGGTCTCCGCCCCGGCGGCGGCCGAGGTCATGAGATTCGAATGGGTCAGACTCTGCTTGCGCAGGGCCAGCCCGTCCGCCTCGCCCTGGCGCAGGCCGGACAGGGTGAGCGCGGCGGACACGGCCACGGCGACAAAGGTGAGCAACATGAGCCAGGGGCTGATGAGCGCGATGGCCAACAAAAACATGAGCAGAAACGGCGCGTCGAGCATGGCGGAGATGTTCACGGCGTCGAACGCGCCCTGCACGGTGGAGAGCGCCCCGAGCATCTCCTGGTGGTGCCCGGCCGGCAGGCGGTTCATGTCGTTGAGCCGCGCGCGGGAGAGCGCCGCCAGCGTGCGTTCGCCAAGCTCCTCGTCCGGGGCCAGGCTGACGGCTCCGGCCAGACGGGCGCGCACCTCGCTGAAGGCGAAGCCCAGGCCCGAGGCGATGAGCACGCCGGTGGTGAGGGTGTAGAGCGTGCCGTCGGAGCCGTAGCCCACATAGCGGTTCAGCACGAGGATGACATAGATGGAGGTGGCCAGGGACATGAGGTTGGCCAGAAACGAGGCGGCGAGGATCTCCCAGGCCAGACGGGGGCACAGAGAAAGTCGGCGAAAGAGTTCCTTCATGGGCGTTTCCCGTCGGCCAGGGCCGGGGCGCGCCCCAGGTCCCGCCGCAAACGCGGCGCCGTGGAGCCGCGCCTAGTTCTCAATGACATCGGGACGGAGCTGGCCCATCTGGTAGAACAGCGTGTAAGCCGCGGTGATGAGATCGATGTCCGCCGCGACCTTGGAGCTTGTGGAGGAGATGTAGTCGCGCTCGCCAACCAGAATGTCGAGGATGTTCACATCGCCGCCGAGGGCCTTCTTGCGCTTCACCAGCTCCAAAAACGACCATGTGATGTTGGCCTGGTTCTCATACAGGCCCACCGTGGTCTTGAGCGTGGCGAGGTCGTTCCAGGCGTTGCGCACGCGCTCCTCCACCGTGCGTCGGCGGTCCAGCAGGGACTTGCGCACGGCGATAATGTCGTTGCGGGCGGCGCGGGTGTTCTCCACGTCGCGGAACCCCTGGAAAAGATTATAGGTTACCTGCAGGCCGGCGCGACCCTCGTTGCGCAGTCCCGCCTCGCCCTGGTCGTTCTCCTTGCGCTGGGCCTCGGCCACGGCCTCGATCTTGGGATACATGGCCGACTCGCGCGCGGTCAGATCGCCCTGGTGGGTGCCAATGGCGGACTTCAGCTCAATCAGCGCGGGATTGTCGTCCAGCGCCTTCTCCACGGCGGCGTCCATGGTGGCGGGCAAGGTCTTTCGCGGCATGGAGGGCAGCAGCAGGCTGTCGATCTGGGCGGTTGTCACATCCACCTGGAACACGGAGCGGTAGCTGTTGCGCGCGGCCACCATGCCGCGCTCCATGTTGACGCGGTGGGCCTGGGCCCCGGCGAGCTGCGCCTTGATCTGCAATTCCTCATAGGAAAGGCCCATGCCACGCTCCACCAACGCCTCCTGCATGCCGGAAAGCCGCTTGATGTTGTCCTCGGAGCGGATGGCGTAGCGCAGCATCTCCCGCGCGCGGATGAGTCCAAGGTAGGAGGAGACGCCCTGCATGGACACCTCCTGGCGCACCTGCTCCAGCTTGGCCCTGGTCTCGTCGCGCTGGCCCTTGGCCTGACTGATGCCGCCGCCAGCCCCACCGAAGTCGTACAGCAGCTGATTTGCGGAAAGGGTGCTGACGTTGCGGTACATGCCGGTGGTCAGCTCGCTATCGTGCCGGTTGATGTCCTCGCGGCCGGCGTCGACCTGGGCGTTGACGCGCGGATACCACACGCCCTTGGCGCGGGCCACTTGGTTTTCCGTGGACTTGAGCGCCGCCTCCGCCGCTTTGATGCGGTCGTGCGTCTGCACCAGGGCGTTGATGGACTCCTTGAGCGTCATGGGCACGGGCACAGGAGCGCTGGCCGCAGCCCCTGCCTGAACGTCCTCCCGAACGGACGGCGGCAGGGTCGGCTGTTCAGCGCACTGCGCCGCACGGGGCGCCGCCACCGCAAAAACGGCTGCCAGCAGCAGGGCCACATTTCTTTGGCTGAACAATCTATGCAAGTTCATGCTTTTCCTATAGTGGCTGTTGAGAAGGCAGCACAGAAGGGCAACCGGCACACGGTTAATCGTAATATTTCATCTGTCGATACACTACGCATATTTAAAACGCAAGGATTCCGAAAAAACGCCCCCACCGCCCACGCGGCGGAAATCGCCATCCACTGCCGCTCTCTGGAGGAAACATGGCGGGACTGTTCAGAAAAATTCTCAAAAGCGACAAGCTCCCCCTGCTCGCCACAGGGGTTTGCACCTCGCTGCTCATGGTGTTTCTCTACATTCTGCAACCAGGCATCCTGCGCTTCCTCGACTATAAAATTTACGACCAGCAGCTGCGCCGCCAGCACACCACCAAGACGTCCGGCGTGCCGGTCATCGTGGACATCGACGAAAAGAGCCTGGCCGAGCTGGGTCAGTGGCCCTGGCCGCGCTACCGCGTGGCGCTCCTGCTGGAAAAAATCCGGCAGGCCGGCGCGCTGGCCGTGGGCATGGACATGGTGCTGGCCGAGCCCGACCGCACCTCGCCCTCGCTGTTGCAGCGCCAGATCAAAAAGGAGCTGATGGTCGACGTGCGCTTCGAGGGGCTGCCCAAGGCCCTGGAGGACAACGACGCCCTGCTCGCCACGGTGCTTAAGGGCAAGCCCTACGTACTCGGCTTCTACTTCTCCTTCGCCAAGGCCCAGGCCGGCCAGCAGGCAAGCGAGACCACGCAGGCCGAAGAGGACGACATCAAGCCGGCGCAGGTATCCGTGCTGGCGGAGCCCGGCGCGCCGGCGCCAGACAAGGCGCTGCACTCGGCCCTTGGCGCGGTGCGCCCCCTGCCCGTGCTGGCCCGGGCGGCCACGGCAACGGGCTTTTTCAACGCCACGCCGGACCCGGACGGCATTCTCCGGCGCGTGGCGCTGCTCATCAACTATCAGGGCAGGCTGTACCCCTGCCTGGCGCTGGCCACGCTGATGCAGGCGGCGGGCGAACAGAATCTGCTGCTCAAGCTCGACACCCAGGGCGCAAACTCCATGCGCTTCGCCGACAGCGTCATCCCGCTGGACCGCGCCGGGCAGATGCTGGTGAACTACCGCGGCGGCGCGAACATGTTCCCCTACGTCAGCGCGGCGGACATCATGGCGGGCAAGGCCGACCCGGCGCTGCTCAACGGCAAGATCGCCTTCATCGGCACCAGCGCGGCCGGCCTGCGCGACCTGCGCGCCACGCCCTTCTCCGCCGTGTATCCCGGCGTAGAGACCCACGCCACCATCGTGGACAACATCCTCACCCAGGACTTCATCTCCATCCCCAACTACGCCCCGGCGGTTGAACTAACGGCCACGCTGCTCGCCGGCATCGCCATCACGCTTTTGGTGTGCTGGGCGCGGGCTGTGTGGATTGTGCTGCCGCTGCTGGGCATGGCCTGGGGCATGTGGGAAGGCACGGCGTATCTGCTGGGCCACCAGCGCGTCTACATCTCCCCGCTCTACTCCTACATCATCCTGGCGGCCAACTTCGGCCTGCTCACGGTGATGAAATTCTGGCGCGAGGAAAAGCAGAAGAAATTCATCCACGGCGCCTTCTCGCACTACCTGGCCCCGGCGGTCATCAAGCAGATTTACGACTCGCCGGAGTCGCTGACCCTGCAAGGCCAGGAGAAGGAAGTCACGGTGATGTTCTCGGACGTGCGCGGCTTCACCACCTTGAGCGAAAATCTGACGCCGACCCAGGTGACGGACCTGCTGCACGACTACCTGACGCCCATGACCCGCGTCATCACCAGCAACATGGGCACGCTGGACAAGTTCATCGGCGACGCCATCATGGCCTTCTGGAACGCCCCCCTCGATGTGCCCGGGCACCAGAAAAAGGCCCTGGGCTCCGCGTTGCAGATGCTCGACCACCTGAACGAACTGAACGTGGGCTTTAAGAAAAAGTTCGGCCTCACCATCAAAATCGGCATCGGCCTGCACTGCGGGCGGGTGCGCGTGGGCAACATGGGCTCGGCCGACCTGTTCGACTACACGCTCATCGGCGACAACGTGAATCTGACCTCGCGCCTGGAGGGGCTCACCAAATATTATGGGCAAAAGCTCATTGTGAGCCAGGCCATGCGCGAGGCCTGCGGCGACGCCTACGCCTACATGGAGCTCGACGCCGTGCGCGTGAAGGGCAAGCATGAGCCCATCACCATCCATACGGCCATGACCGTGGAGGAGGCTGCGGCGCGCGCGGGCGAGATATCGCGCCATGAGGCCGCGCTGGCGCTCTACCGCTCCATGCGCTTCGCCGAGGCCAGGGCCGCCTTCGCCGAACTCAAGGAGTCCACCGGCAACACCGTGCTGTACGACATGTACATGGAGCGTTGCGACACATTGAGCGGACAACCGCCGGCAGAAGGCTGGGACGGCGTGTACACCTATACGTCGAAGTAGGCCCGCGCCGCGCCCAAGCGGACACGGCAAAGCGCCGCAACCGCCCGCCGGGCGGCGCTCCGCGGCGGCTTGACTTCCGGCCCGCGATGTTCCAAGTTACTCCCTCTCAAGAACCGGCGACCCGGCGCACTTCCGCGCCCGGCGCCCAGCGGAGGATCGAACACCACATGAGCGACTATAAGCACACCCTCAAGCTGCCCCAGACCGGCTTTCCCATGAAGGCCAACCTGAAGCAGAAAGAGCCTGAAACCCTTAAGTTCTGGGCGCAGACCGACGCCTATGGAGCGATGGTTGCGGCCAACGAGGGGAACCCGACCTACGTTTTGCACGACGGCCCGCCCTACGCCAACGGCCACATCCACATGGGCACGGCCATGAACAAGACGCTGAAGGACATCATCGTCAAGTCGCGCAACATGGCGGGCAAGCAGGCGCAGTATGTTCCCGGCTGGGACTGCCACGGACTGCCCATTGAGCACAAGGTGGAGACCGAGCTCAAAAAGAAGAAGAAGGAACTGCCCGCCGTGGTGGTGCGCAAGCTCTGCCGCGAATACGCCCTCAAGTTTCTCGACATCCAGCGCGCGGAGTTCAAGCGCCTGGGCGTGCTGGGCACCTGGGACGAGCCCTACAAGACGCTGGACCCCAAGTACGAGGCCGCCACGGCCAAGGAGCTGGGCCGCTTCATGGAGAAGGGCTCCGTCATCCGCGGCAAAAAGCCCATTTACTGGTGCTGCTCGTGCCACACCGCGCTGGCCGAGGCCGAGGTGGAGTACGCCGACCACTCCTCGCCCTCCGTCTACGTGCGTTTTCCCCTCACGGACAAGCGCGTGCAGGCGCTTTTGCCCGCGGGAACCAAATACGACCCCGCCAAGACCTTTGTGGCCATTTGGACCACCACGCCCTGGACCTTGCCCGACAACATGGCCGTGTGCCTGCACCCGGAGTTCGACTACGTCTTCGCCGAGGCGAACGGCTGCCTGTACCTGCTGGCCGAGCGTCTGCTCGCCCCCTGCGCGGAGATCTTCGGCTGGGACGCGCCCAAGGTGGTGGCGCGCATGACCGGGGCCAAGCTGGAGGGCCTGGAGGCCTGCCATCCGTTCTACAAGCGCAAGTCGCCGCTCATTCTGGGCGGCCACGTGACGCTGGACGCCGGCACCGGCTGCGTGCACACGGCGCCCGGCCACGGCCGCGAGGACTACGAAGTGGGCCTCAAGTACGGCCTGGAGGTTTACTCCCCGCTGGACGACGCGGGCCGCTTCCTCCCCGACGTGGAGTTCTTCGCGGGGCTGGGCGTCTTTGAGGCCAACCCCAAGGTCATCGAAAAGCTCAAACAGGTCGGACATCTGCTGGCGCAGGAGAAAATCAGCCACTCCTACCCGCACTGCTGGCGCTGCAAGGAGCCGGTCATTTTCCGCGCCACCACGCAGTGGTTCATCAGCATGGAGCAGAACGACCTGCGCCAAAAGGCGCTTGCCGCCCTGCACAACGACGTGCGCTGGATTCCCGCCTGGGGCGAGGAGCGCATCGGCAACATGATCGAAAACCGCCCCGACTGGTGCATCTCGCGCCAGCGCAACTGGGGCGTGCCCATTGTGGCGCTTATCTGCGAGGACTGCGACGAGGCCTATTTCGAACCCTCGTGGGTCTTCGGCATTGTGGAGAAGTTCGCCAAGCATCCCACGGGCTGCGACTACTGGTTCGAGGCCCCGCTGGAGGACATCGTGCCCGCCGGGCTCAAGTGCCCCAAGTGCGGCCGCAGCCACTGGCGCCGGGAGACCGACATCCTCGACGTGTGGTTCGACTCCGGCACAAGCTTCGCCGCCGTGCTGGAGCAGCGCCCGGAGCTCTCCTTCCCGGCCGACCTGTACATGGAAGGCTCCGACCAGCACCGCGGCTGGTTCCACAGCTCGCTGCTGGCCTCCATCGGCACGCGCGGCAAGCCGCCCTACAAGGCCGTGCTCACCCACGGCTACGTGGTGGATGGCGAGGGCCGCAAGATGAGCAAGTCCATCGGCAACGTCATCGCCCCGCAAGAAATCATCGACAAATACGGCGCGGAGATTCTGCGCATGTGGGTCAGCGCGGTGAACTACCAGGAGGACGTGCGCATCTCCGACGAGATCCTCAACCGCCTTGTGGACGCCTACCGGCGCATCCGCAACACGGCGCGCTTCCTCCTCGGCAACTTGGCCGGCTTCGACCCGGCCACGGACGCCGTGGCCCCGGCCGACATGCTGCCCCTGGACCGCTTCACCCTCGACCTTGTGGAGCGCCGGCACAGGACCCTGGCCCAGGCGTACGAGGACTTCGAGTTCCACAAGGTCTACCACACGCTGCACAACCTGTGCACGGTGGACCTCTCGGCCTTCTACCTCGACATCATCAAGGACCGGCTCTACGTGTGCGCCGGGCTGGAGCGCAAAAGCGCCCAGACCGTGCTGTGGCGCGCGCTGCTCGTGCTGCTGCACGACATGGCCCCGGTGCTCTCCTTCACCGCGGAGGAGGCCTGGCAGACCCTGCCCGAGGACAAGCGCCCCGGCGGGGCCACCGTGTTCACCATGCGCCTGCCCCAGGGCGCCCCGGCCCTCTCCGACGCCGAGCGGCAGGCCTTTGAGCTGCTGCTCGCCATGCGCGGCGAGGTGACCAAGGCCATCGAGCCCCTGCGCAAGGCCGGCGACATCGGCCACTCGCTGGAGACCTTTGTGACGCTCTACGCCGAGGGCGATGTCGAGCAGGCGCTCAAAACCGCCGGGCTCGACCTGCGCGAGTTCCTCATCGTGTCCAAGGCCGCCGTGGCCCCCATGGCGCAGGCTCCGGAAGGAGCCTTCGTCCCCGAGGAGCTGAAGGGCCTCAAGGTTGGCGTTGCGCGCGCCCCAGGCGAAAAGTGCCAGCGCTGCTGGCGCTATGACGAAAAGCTGGGCGAGGATGCCGCGCACCCGGACATCTGCCCGCGCTGCGCCAAGGTTGTGCGGGAGCTGTAGCCGTGGATGCGCGCCTCAAAACGGCTGCTATCCTGGCCGCCTGCATCATCGTGCCGGACCAGATCACCAAGGCGGTGATCCAGCGCAGGTACGCCCTGTGGGACACGGACCCGGTCATACCGGGCTTCTTCAACCTGGCGCATGTGCTGAACAAGGGAGCGGCCTTCGGCTTCTTGAACAACCCGGACAGCAGCTGGCAGATCTGGTTCTTCGCCGTGGTCACGCTCTTCGCCGTGGGCTTCATCTACTATCTGCTCACCACGGCGGACAAGGGCGACCGCTTCTTCATCTGGGGCCTGGGATTCGTCCTCGGCGGCGCGCTGGGCAACCTCATCGACCGCATGCGCTTCGGCTTCGTGGTGGACTTCCTGGACTTCTATGTGGGCGACTACCACTGGCCGGCCTTCAATGTCGCGGATATCGCCATCAGCTGCGGCGCGTTCTGCATCATCGTCTCCATGTACATGAAAAACCGGCGCGAGAAGCACGCCGCGCACCGCCGCCCGGCGTAGCGCCACGGAGACCCCCATGTTCGAGATTCCGGCCCTGGCCCCCGCGCAGTGGGCGCTCATTCTGGGCATTGTGGGCGTGTTCGCCGGCGTGAGCATTTACGCCATATGGGACGCGTTCCACCGCGACTTCGGCTCCAGCAACGCCAAATTCGGCTGGATTCAGCTGGCCGTTATGGTTCCCTTTCTGGGAGGGCTGGCGTATCTGATTTTGGGCAGAAAAAGAGGGAGGAAAATCTGATGAAGCCGTCCACAAGCCGCAACGTCGTTCTGGCCCTCGCACTCGCGGCGCTCCTCGCGGGCTGCGCCACTAAATCCGACCTGGAGACCCTGCAGAACCAGTCCTACCGCGACCGCCAGGAAAACCGCCGCACGGTGCAGAAGCTGGAGGAGGATCTGGCCCAGGCGCAAGAGCAGCTGCGCGGCGAGATCCAGCAGAGCACCTCGCCCGTGCAGGCCAAGCAGGCCAACACCTGGGCCGAACTTGAATCCGTGCGCGTGCAGATAGCCAAGATGCAGGAAAAGCTCGACACCCTGAGCGTGCGCTTCAACGCCATGACCAACTCCACCGCCGGCGGCCCCAACCTCGTTGACGTGGCCAGCGACGTGCAGAACATCAAGACCGCTCTGCATAGCCAGTTTGGCATGAATCTGGACGGCCCCGCCGGTGCCCAGGCCGCGGCCAAAACGGACGCCAAGCCCGCCAAGGCCGAGGCAGCATCCGCCAAGGCCGAACCGGCCAAGACCGCCAAAGCCGCCAAGGCCGAGGCCGTGAAGACCACCGACACAGCCGAGGCCCTGTTCGCCAAGGCCGACCACGCCTTCAAGGCCCACAAGTATGAGGAGGCGCGCCAGTATTACTCGGAGTTCGCCACCACCTTCAAGAAGCACCCGCAGACCTCAGCCGCCATCTACTGGGTGGGCGAGTGCGCGTACAACCTGCAGGACTACGGCAAGGCCGTGCTGGCCTATCAGGAAGTCATAGAAAAGTACCCGCGCAGCTCAAAATACCGCTCCGCAGTGCTGAAGCAGGGCATGGCCTTCTACAAGATCGGCAAGGACAAGGCCGGCCGGGCGGTCATGCAGGACCTCATCGACCGCTATCCCAGCTCACCCGAGGCCATCAGCGCCAAAAAATTCATTAAAGAGCACAAGTAGCCCCGGCCACGCCGGGCCCGCTTTTGAGGCTTCGCCATGACGGACGACGTTTCCGCATTCCGCAAGATCATCTACCTCTCCTTTCCGCCAGAGACCTGCGGTCGCCCCGTGGTGTGCAATCTGGCGCTGCTGCATCATTTGAGCTTCAACATTCTCAAGGCGGACATCAGCCCCCGGCACGAGGGATCGCTGACCCTTGAGATTTCCGGCAGCGAGGAGAACTATCGCAAGGGCCTCTCCTATCTCAAGGAGAGCGGGGTTCGTATTACGCCGGCCTCGCAAAAGGTCTCGCGCGACGAGGAATTGTGCATGCACTGCGGCCTGTGCACCGCGCTGTGCCGCACCAAGGCTCTGAGCGTTGAGAGCGAAACGCGGCGCATCATTTTCGACGTGGAGAAATGCTCCGCCTGCGGCCTGTGCACCCGCGTGTGCCCGGTGCGCGCCATGATCGTGGACATGGACGAAGACGACCTGAACTGATCCCTTCCCACAGAGGAGACAGCCGTGCCCGAAGACAACGAACTCGTTAAAGAAATGATGCGGCGTGTGGCCGACCAGCTGACGGCGGATTTGCGCGAGACCCTGACGGCGGCGGTGGAGCGCGAGATATCCAAAACGCTCTCCGGCGCGCTGCTTGAAGGCGAATTCTACCGCCGCGTGAACGAGGACTTGCAGAAGGGCTTCAAGGAGATCTACCAGGAGATCAAGACCGCCAAGGGCGCAAGCGAGCCCATAGTCCCCACGGCCGAGGACCCCAACGAACTCTTCAGCCGCGCCTCCAACCAGCTCGACGCCATTTTGCAGACCACCGAAAGCGCCACGGTCAAGATCATCGACACCATTGAGAATTTGCAAACCCTTTCCGACACCCTCGCCGGCATCGTCAAATCCTTTGAGAAAGGCGGCGTCTCCAAGGCCGAACGCGAAACCCTGGCCGACATCAACGCCTCGCTCAGCCAGGATCTCATGAGCATCATGACCACGTTGAGCTTCCAGGACCTGACGGGCCAGCGCATCAAAATCATCATTGAGACGATCAAGAAGATCGAAAAGATCGTCCTCGACGTATACATGACCACCGGGCTCATGATCAAGGCGCGCACCGAGTCCCCGGCCGAGCAGGCGGATTTCACCCAGTTGCAGGCCAAAGCCAAGGACCAGCTCTCCACCTTGCAGGGTCCCCAGATGGACAGCAGCCAGGGCTCCGTGGACGACCTGCTGTCCAGCCTGGGCCTGTAGCATAACAACCTTGACAGCGCCTCGCCGAAAAGGTAGCTAGACAATCCCTCACGGGCAATTAGCTCAGTTGGATAGAGCGTCGGCCTCCGGAGCCGAAGGTCGGGCGTTCGAGCCGTCCATTGCCCACCATTGAAATTCCTCGGGTTTTCTACGAAAGCCCGCCCTGCCCCAAAGGTCTTTGGATAAGCCATGGATAAGTTCCTTGCGAAAGGAGCTTATCCGGCTTATCCGCAAACCATGGGTGGCAAAAGAACCTTCACAAAGACACGCTACCGTGGCGTATACTACCGTGAGAGCACCACACGGCAGGTTGCCGGGCGCCCAGACCGCTGCTTCGTCGTTTGGGTTGCTGCCGACAATGGCAAAGGCCGCTGGCATACAGTCGGCTGGGTCAGCGAGGGAATCACAGAAAAGCTGGCACTGGCTAAGCGCCAGGAACTTATCCAGGAGAATGTGCTTGGTCGCGCTCAGAAAAAAAATGCCCGGGCAACCGTGGCCAGTGCGGTGGATGCCTATGCGGCATGGGCGAAAGCGGAAGGGAAAGCCATCGACCGGGAGATTTCCCGCTACGAGAAGCACATGAAAAAGCCCCTGGGAGCTTTGCGCATCGAAATGATCACAGGGGGCATGCTCACCGCACTCAAAGCCGACCTGCTCACCAGGCTTGCCCCGGAATCCGTCCACCATTGTTTCGCCTTCCTTCGCCGAGCGATTAACCATGCCATTTCCGAGGGGCTGCATGGCGGGACCAATCCCCTTGCCACAGGCCGGAGGGGAACATTCACCATGCCCAAGGTGAGGAACGCCTGCGAACGATTCCTCACGCCAGGGGAGGCAAAGCGCCTGCTTGACGAGCTGCGCCAGCGCTCCCCCCAACTGCACGACATGAGCCTGCTGTCCCTGAAAACGGGTCTGCGCTCCACGGAGATCTTCTCCATCCGCGGACAGGACGTGAAAAAGGGGACAGGAGAGATTTTCATCACGGCCAAAGGTGGGCAGCGGCAATGCGTTCACGCCTCGCCGGAGATCATCGACATGCTGCTTGCCTATGACCGGATGCCTGGGGAGCGCATCTTCCAATCCAGCAAAGGCGGCCCGATCAAGTGGGGCATATCTGACGCCTTTGGGCGCGCCGTTGACAGGCTCGGACTCAACAAAGGGATAGATGACAAGCGGAACCAGGTCTGGTTCCACACATGGCGCCACACCTTTGCGAGCTGGCTTGCGCAGAGCGGCGAGGTGACGCTCCTTGAACTCAAGGAGCTCATGCGCCACGAGCGCATTGAAACGACAGAACGCTACGCGCATCTTATCCCCGGACATCAAATCCGCAAGTTGACGATCATCGACGAGACGCTGCGGCAGGGCTGATTCCCTGGCGCGGGGCGACAGTGATCGCGCGCAAATATTCCTCGACCCCTGCGCGTGGGTACAACACTGTCTTGCCCGGCTTGCTCCAGGCCGGCCCCATCTTCTTCTTACGCCACTCAGCCAGAGTGCCCACTGGCACTCCCAGCGCCTCCGACACTTCTTTCGTCGTCAGGGCAAGACGCTCTCCTGGCAAGCGCACAACCTGCACCTGCCCGTCTCGTATTGCCTCCGCGAGCACCACGGGGACCAAGTCGCGCACCAGCGCAGTCAATGTCGCTGCGAGCTTTGTATAATCTTCCACCTCAACACCACCTTGCTACTCTGTAACTGTGCAGACCCAAACCGGGCAAAGGCCTCTGAGCTGCGCCTAGCCATCCCTGCCACCCATTTTCAAGGATAGACATGAAAGCAGAATGGGTGCGAAAACAAGAAGACCGGCCAGACGACGACAAACTGCTTTGCGCCGTGCGCGTGTCACGGTAACCGAAAGCGCCATGAGTTCCAGTCACTCGCTTATGTGTGCCACAACACCGCAACAACGGCCCAAATGGCGACGCCCCCCTTCAGACGCCCCAAAGGCGAGAGAAATGCCTTTTCGTCTCATCCTCCGCATGTGTCATCCTCCTCTCGCTGGTGCCGTATCTGATCATCAGGCATGGCGCTCGAAGCCTGGCCCATATCGCGGTCCGCATACAAGAGTGTGGCCCGGTCCCACAGGTGTATCATAAGGTTCTCGTGGTATCGGGAAATTTTGAAGCGCAGGTGAGGAATGCCAACAGCTTATACTCAACAAAAAGGCTTGACAGGATTTCGTAAAAGCTTGTTTATTGAATAATCCCGCGCACAAGAGGGAAAACAGCTTTAAATTTTAATCGCGTTTTCCCCTCCCTGGAGGGGAAAAGCCTTGTAAAGTCCCCGTAAACTAGGTCCATTGCCAAGTAGAGACTTCTGGTCCAAATTTGACCTGCTTCCCGAAAACTGGACCATTCAAAATGAGAAAATTCTCAGTTAGGTTTGGCACACCCCGAACCGGAGGATTTTTCCATGAAGAAGTCGCGGTTCACGGATTCGCAGATCGCGTTCATCCTGCGCCAGG
>MNUQ01000149.1 GCA_001871085.1 Desulfovibrionaceae bacterium CG1_02_65_16 | reverse complement strand
CTCGCCGCTTCGCGTGGTGCATGGAGGACATGTGGGCCCCAAGTGTCACTGAGCGCTGCGGCCGGCACCAGATGCTCCAGAGGCTTTGAACACGAAAGGCGGAAACGCCCGCCGGACTGCTCCGGCAAACGTTTCCGCCTTTCTCGCGGGACGTCTCTTGATGCTCCGCTATTTCCCGTTGTTCGTTTTGTTGGCCGTCCAGACGTGCAGCCTGCCCGACCTTGCGTAGATCAGGTCGTCGCCGCCGGACGACGTGCCCCCGACGAAGGCGTCCCCCGAGGCGCTCTGAACCACGCTGAGCATGCCGCGGCTTTGGGCGCTCTCGTCCAGGGAGAAACCAATGTAACTGGCGTTGATCTTGTCGTCGCCCTTGCCCGTATCGATATTCACCTGCGACTGGCCATGGAAGAACGACGAGCCGATCCAGGAACTATTGATGGTGTCGTTGCCGTCGCCGGTTTTGATGTTCACCTGCGACGAACCGCCTTCAATGGAGGTGCCGATCCACGAGGAATTGATTGTATCGTTGCCTTCCCCTGTGTCGAGGTTCACCTGGGTGCTGCCGCTCCCAAGTGAGGTCCCGATCCAGCTCGACTTGACGGTGTCGTCGCCCTTGCCTGTATTGATGTTGACCTGCGAGGCCGAGCCGCCGAAGCCAAGTCCGATCCAACTCGCTTCGACGAGGTCGTTGCCGTCTCCGGTGTCGATATTCACCTGATCGTCACCACCCAGGCCAATATATGCCGCATGCACCTTGTCGTTGCCCTCTCCGGTCTTGATGTTCACCTGCGAGCCGTTTGCGCCGATGAAGTCCGCGGAGACGGAGTCGTTGCCGTTCCCGGTGTCGATGGTGGTCTGACCGGAGATGGTGCCGATGTTCCGGGCCTGGATGGAGTCGTTGCCGTCGCCCATTTTTATTTCGCCGCCGAGGATGCCGTCCTTGACGATGAGCTTGTCGTCGCCGTTGCCGGCGTCGATGGTGTCTCCCACGCTGTTCGCAGCCACGATGATGGTGTCGTTCCCGTCGCCGCCGCTGATGTTTTTGGGAGTGTTGGGGCTCACGTCGAAGATCGTGTCATCCCCCTTGCCACCGTTCAGCGAGGCGTAGCCGGTGCCGATGATGATGTCGTTGCCGTCGGTTTCTTTGCCCGCGGTGTATGCGGAGATGTGCAGTTCGCCGTTCTTGTCCTCGTTGATGATGGAGTCTCCGGTGACCTGGAAGCTTTGCGCCTCATGGTTGGCGTCGCCGCTGATGCTGACCATGTAGCCGACTTGCGGGGATTGCTGCTCTTCCGACCCGGCGACGAATTGTGAGACGCTGACCTGCCGGCCCGACTTGGTCGTCGCCGTGCCGAGCAGTTCCGTCGAGCCGGGTTTGAGCGGCTTTTCGACGATCGCGCTCTGGCCGGGCTTCAGATACACCAATCCCTGGTCGGCGGACACGGTGCCGTATTCGGAGACGGTCGTGGCGCCGGCAGCCGCGCTGTTCCCCGCGGCGAGCTGTTTGGCCGTGTCGGAGAACTCGGCTGTGTCGCCCTGAGCGGAGGTCTGTGCGGCCTTTTCCGCCGCTTGGGAGCCGGTCCCTGTGGCCGCGCTTTTGGGATCCGCGCCAGAGGCGATGCTCTCGACCGAGGACATGCCGCCATGTCCGGCGAACATGGAGAGGGAGAGGGAAGTTGTGCTTGTCATTGCGTACTCCTGGGGTGGAGGTGGGATCCCAGGCCGCGACAGGAGCGACAATGCGTGCGTCGCGGTCAATACATGCATATCGACGTGTTGTTTGAAAATCTTTAGATTACAGATGAGTCGACAGGCGCAGGATGTGCGTTTCCCGCTGTTTTAATCGCACGGCGAGTGGACAACTACGCAAATCGCTCCTATTCTTTCGCAGTATCGGACCAATCCTATCCACACGTTTTCGAACGGAGGTTCGCGATGTTCTTTAAACAGATGCAGACGCCGGGACTCGGCTGCTTCTCCTATCTCATCGGCTGCCCGGCGGCGGGAGTGATGTGTGTCGTCGATCCCCGACGCGACATCGCCGAATATCTGGGAATCGCCTCGGCCGAGGGCATGCGCATCACCCACGTGTTCGAAACGCATGTCCACGCCGACCATGTGAGCGGGGCGCAAGAGCTCAAATCCGCCACAGGCGCGCAGATATACGTGCACGAGAGCGCCGGCGTGGCCTATCCGCACACGCCCCTCAAGCACGGCGACACGTTCCGTCTTGGCGCGGCGGCGCTGGAGATTCTGCATACCCCGGGGCACACGCCCAATTCCGTGTCCATATTGGTGACGGACACCCAGCGCTTCGACCAGCCCGAACTCATCCTCACGGGCGATTTGCTTTTTGTGGGCGATGTGGGCCGGCCGGACCTGCCCGGCAACGAAATCTTGGGCGAGCAGGTGGAGAACCTGTACAGAAGCCTGCACCACGTTCTGGGCAGTTTGCCGGATTCGCTGGAGATATATCCTGCGCACGGGCAGGGCTCCCTGTGCGGACGCGGCATGAGCGCCAAGAACAGCTCCACCCTGGGCTATGAGCGGTTGGCCAACCCCATGCTGCGGCACAAGAGCCTGGAGACCTTCCGTACGGCGGTGCTTGCGGCCTTGCCCGTGCGGCCGCAAAGCTTCAGCCACATCATCCGGACCAATCTGACCGGCGCGCCCTTGCTGGAGCGCTGTCCCATTGAGCGCACCCTCACCCCGGCCCAGTTCGAGGAGCGCATGAAAGCCGGCGCGGTGGTCATTGATACGCGCGACGCCCCGGCCTTTGGCGGTGCGCACATTCCCGGCAGCCTGAACATCGGCTTTGAGAAACAGATGGCCAACTGGGTGGGCATGGCCGTGAAGCCGGATTCCCCCATCCTGCTGGTGGTGGAGAACCGTGAACGTTTCGAGGCCATGCGCACGGAACTGCACCGCATTGGGTATGACGACATTCTTGGCTATCTGGCCGATGGCATCGGCAACTGGATTCGCTCCGGCCGGGCCATAGAGAGTCTTGGGCAGATTTCCGTGCACGAATTGAAGGCCATGCTTGAAGCCGGCGAGGTGACGCTGCTTGACGTGCGCACCCCCGCCGAGTGGGAGGGCGGACACATCGCCCAGGCGCGGCACACGCCTTTTTCCGAGGTGCTCAAAAACGGGCCGGACACCTGCCTGACAGGACCGGTGCAGGTTATTTGCGGCTCGGGCTACCGCTCGAACATCGTGGGCAGTCTGCTCAAGTCCGGAGGTTGTGCGCAGGTTGTTTCGGTGGCTGGCGGCATGCTGGCCTGGCGGCGCGCGGGATATTCCGTAGTATCTTGAACTAGTTCATAAAAGTTGCGAAGAAAGAGAGGGGGCCTAGGCCCCCTCTTCGCGTTTCAGGGCGTCGAGAATCGGCGTATTGGCTGGCGTTTGGCGGGTCACCGTGAGCGTGGGCAGCGAGAAGGCGCGCAGGCCGTCGGCCACGGAGAGCGTGCCCACGGCGGAATCACGCCGGGCGGTGAAGGGCAGGATGTCCGGCCCGCGCTGACACTTGCAATTGATGTTCACGCGGCTGACGAGATTGTGCAGCAGCCCGGCCAGATGCGTCAGCTCGCTGGGATCGCGGCCAAAGAGGCTGACCTGCTGGCCGTAGTCGGACCGGGCGATGGCGCGCAGGGGGCCGGATGCCTCGCGCACGTCGTCGAAAAGCGCCACCGGGGCCAGCGGGCCAAACTGCTCCTCGCGGAACACGCGCATGTCCTTAGTCACCGGGCAGACGATGGCGGGCGCGAAAAAGGTTTCGTCCAACGCGCCGCTTCCGGCGGACGAACCGCCGACAACGGATGCGCCCTTGGAGAGCGCGTCGCGCAGCAGGGTGGTCAAATAGGCCGTCTTGCCGGGCTCCGGCAGGGGCGTTATGTTCACGCCGTCTTCCCAGGGCATGCCGATTTTTAGCGATTTCACAGCGTTGGAAAATTCCTCAAGAAATTGTTGCGCAATGCCCCGGGCCACAAAAATGAGCTTGATGGCTGTGCAGCGCTGACCGTTGAAGCCGAACGCCCCGCGCAGCACCTCGGGCACGGCGACGGCAAGGTCGGCGTCGGGCAGGATGATGGCGGCGTTCTTGGCCTCCATGCCCAGCACGCGGCGCAGCCGGTTGGGGCGCGGGTGCAGGGCGGACAACGACTCCGCCGCGCGGCTGGTGCCGATGAAGGCCAGCACGTCCACTTGGCCCGAAGTCATGGCCGGGGTGACCACCTCGATGCCGCCGGAGAGGATGTTGACCACGCCGCGCGGAAAGGCCTCCTTGAAGCAGGACATGAGCGGCCAGAACAACAGCCGGCCGATGCGCGGCAGCTTGACGATGGCCGTGTTGCCCATGACCAGCGCCGGAATCAGCGTGGCCAGCGTTTCGTTGAGGGGAAAATTGAACGGCCCCATGCACAGCACCACGCCAAGCGGCGAGCGCCCTATGCGCGCGGCGAGGCCGCTGACGCCAACCGTGCGCGCGTCGTCTTCCAACATGGCGCGCAGGGTGGCGAGGGTGTTGTCGATGTACTCAATGGTGCGGTCGAACTCCTGCTCCGACTCCTTGCGCGACTTGCAGATTTCCCAAACCATAAGCCGCACGATTTCGGCGCGGCGCGCGCGCATGAGCCGGCAAAAATCCTCCACACAGGTCATGCGGGACGCTGGCGGACGGGTGGGCCAGTCGCCCAGGCCCTGGTCATAGGCCGAGCAGGCGGCCTCCAGGGCGGCTTGGCCGGTTTCGGCGTCGTGCGCGGGGCAACGGCCAAGCAGCCTCCGCGCCGGTTCTCCCCCCGCAGCCACGAAGATGGGTGAGAGGATGTCCTGCATGGGGCCGGTCCACTCGCGCAGCACGCCGTCGAGCAGGTACTCCCGGCAAATAAGCGGCGCGCCGGGGTCGAGCTCTGGCGGAATTTCGTGCGGTTGGGCGATGCGGTACGGCGTGGCGGTCATGCGGAAGCGTCCTTGACGGTTATCGGTGAAAGAGCGGCGCGACGCGGACCAAAAGCGCCCGCGCCGCATTCTGGCGAAAGGTCTGCGCGACGGTTAGATGACCGCCACCGCCTCTATTTCGATAAGGAAACATTCGTCGACAAGGCGGACCACCTCGACGATGGTGGTGGCCGGGCGAACGTGGCTGAAGGCCTCGCCGTGGGCCTTGGCTATGTCCTCAAACTTGGAGACATCGGTGGTGAAGATGCGGGTGCGCACAACGTCCTTCAGGCTGGATCCGGCTTGACCGAGTGCTGCGTCGATGATCTGCAGGGCGCGTTTGGCTTGGCCGTACATGGTTGGGGCCACTGTGCCGTCCGCTTCAACGCCGCAGGTGCCGGAGACGTAAATGGTGTTGCCGGCCACCACGGCGCGGGAATAGCCGAGCAGAGGCTCCCATTTGGAGCCGGAAGTGATCAGGGTCTTCTCGGTCATGCGTGCTCTCCAGGGTTTGGGGTGGGCTGCCAGCGCTTTTTGTGCCAGAAAACCGCTGGGAACGGAAGTCCCGGCGGTTAGCCCCGCCAGAGGAAGCGGAACAGGCAGCACGCCGCGCCCTCGGAAATGGTCTTTGGGCGCTCCAGGGAGAGCTTGGGCGAATACCCGGTGGCGAAGGCCGCGTCGCGCCGGCAGGAAAGGGTGGCGAAAAGCTCGCGCGGCAGACCCATTTCGGCGTACATCTCCATGTAGCCGCAGCGGGTGACCGTGAAGCCTAGGGTCTCGTCCGTGCGCTTGATGTCCGCGATGTCCAGCGCGCCGCCTGCGCGCCACAGGTCGAGCACGCCCGCGAAGTGCTCCAGGCTGGGCGCCCCCCCCGGAGCCTTGGCGGCAAAGGCTCGGCCTGCCTCGAAGGCGGCGCCGTCGATGGCGGCGTTGAGAATGGCGAGCGCTCCCGCTTCGCCCAAAGAGGGGAGGGCGGCCTCAAAAATGCGCTTGGCCAGCTCCGCCTCAATGGCGCGGCGGGCGTTCATGGGCACGTTTCCCACATCGACAGGCATATCGCCTCCGTTGCTTTTGCGTTTCACTTCACCTAATCTGCGCCCGGGCAACGACCCACAGGCACTCTAACATGGAGCATGAAATGCGTATCCGCAATGTTTTCAAAGTATTGGTCGTGGCGTTCGCGCTTTTTCTGCCCGCCCTCGCCCACGCCAGCAAAATCACGGACGCCATCCAAAAGCGTTATGATTCCTTAAGCTCGTTCGAGACCGATTTCCAGCAGGAACTGACCAACGCCGCCAGCGGCAGCGTGGAGAAGCGCAGCGGAAAAATCTGGTTC
>MNUQ01000043.1:2710-9050 GCA_001871085.1 Desulfovibrionaceae bacterium CG1_02_65_16 | reverse complement strand
CGCACCGGCAAATAGGCGGCGGCACAAGGCCTCTGGCCCTTGCCGCCGGCATTCGCCGTGGGCATTCGCCGTGGGCCCGCCGCCTTTGGGCGCCGCACGGGCGGACGCATGTCCCTGGGCTGGTGTCCTCGGGCGGATGCCGCATGGGCGGACGCCCCCGGGCTGGTGCCCCTGGGCGGATGCCCCCGTGAATGCCGGTCAGGCTTGCGCGGCCGGGCGCGGCAGCGTGACGCGTATGGTCGTGGCCTTGGGGTCCGAGGCGTCGAGATTGATTGCCCCCCCCAGCGCCTGGGCGATCATCCGCGCCGAGTACGCCCCCAGGCCCGTGCCCCGGCTCTTGCCGGCGGTGACGTACTTTTGGAAGAACCGCGCGCGGATGGCCGGCGGCACCGCGCCCAGGTTGCGCACGGCGATGACGGCGCGCGTATCGTCGCCGCCAAGGTCCACCTCCACGGCCGAGCCGTCGGGCGCGGCCTCCAGCGCGTTCTTCACCAGATTCACCAGCAGGGTCTGCACCAGGGGCTCCTCTCCGGCCACCACGAAGGGCTCTTCCGCTGGCGCGGCCGCGCCAGCGCGGGTGACGGCGACCCGCTTGCTCCCGGCTTTTATGAGCGGCGACAGCTCGTTTTGCGCCTCGGCCAGCAGAGCGCTCACGTCCACCGGCCGCGCTTCGAGCTCAAAGCTGTCCCGCTCCATGCTGGAAAGTTTCAAATACGCGTCGACCATGCGCAGCATGCGCCGCACATAGCGGTCCAACTCCTTCACGCTCCAACGCTGCTGTTCGTTGAGCTCTCCTTGGGTCAGCAGCACTTGCGGTATGTACGACATGCTGGTGAGGGGGCTGCGCAGGTCGTGGCGCAAAATGCCCTCAATGCCCTCGCGGAAGCGTTCCTGCTCCTTGCGGGCGGTGATGTCCGTGAACATGGCGAAAGCCCCGCCCGGCGCGGCCGGATCGTCCCCCAGGGGAGCGGTGGAGGCGATGGCCCAGACCTCCGCGCCGTTTTTACCAGCCAGTTTGAGTTCGCGCCGGCCGGGTTTGAACAGCCAGTCGGCATCGCCGGTTTCGACGGGGGCTCCCTGCTCGCCGCCGCTTCGCCGTTGCGACGCTGGGGCGGACAGGATGTCGCTCAGGGGCCGGCCCAGCAGCTCGGCCTCGGAGCAGCCCAGCAGCTCGGCCATGACCCGGTTGGCGTAGGCGATGCGCCCTTGCGCGTTGAACACGCAGATGCCCTCGTTCGCCGTCTCCACGATGGTCCGGTGGCGCGTCTCGCTTTCGCGCAGGGCCTGTTCCGATTGCTGGAGCAGCTCCGTGCGGCGGCGCAGCTCCCGCACATGGGCCCGGCGTGCGGCCGTGAACGCCGCAACAGCCGCGAGGATGGCGAGCATGCCCGCGCCTGCCGCCAGCATGTGCAGCCGCCAGCTGCGCAGCGCCGCGGACCTCGGCAGGGAAAGCCGCACGATGAGCGGCAGAAAAGGCACCGGCGATTCGGCCACGAGGCCGCCCGGGCCCGCGTCGCTTGTGTCTGTTCTGCCCAGACGGTTTTCATCGAAGGGCGAGGAGGTGAGCACCACGCCGTCGCGCCGGCGCAGGGTGAGCAGCGTGCCCGGCGGCAGGTTGAGCGAGCGGTACAGGCGGGAGAAGTATTCCATCTCCACAGCGGCCATGACCACGCCGGCAAAACGTCCGTCCTGTCCGGAGATGCGCCGCGAGAGGCTGATCATCCAGCGGCCGTTGACCCTGTTGCGCAGCGGGCGCGAGATGAAGAGTTCGTCGCCAAGCGGGCGCTGGGCCTGGAAGTAGTCGCGGTCGGAGATATTGACGCGCGGGGTGGGGAACTCGCGCGAGTGGCCGAGCATGGCGCCATCCGGACCGAAGACCATGAGCGCCTGGCCCTGCTGCAGGTTCTGGAAACGTTCGGCCAGTTGCCGGTGCAGCCGGTCGTCCTGCCGGAAGGCCGTGTCCGTGTCCAGGGATTGGCGCGTCTCGCGCAGAATCAGGTCGATTTCGCGGAAGGCGAGCGCGGTTTGTTCGGCCAGGGTGATGGACAAGCGGCGCTGGCCCGCGTCCTCGTCCGTCAGAGTGTCCTGCCGGAGCCGCCACATGCCGAACACGCACCCGGCCATGAGCAGCACCGCCGCCAGCAGCGCCAGGAGGATGGCGCGCCGGCCGTCCGGCTGTTGCGGGGCGCTCGCTTCCATTGAAGGGCGGCGTTGGGTTGGCTTGCGCATGGGCGTCGCCTCGCATGGACTTGAGGGTGCATGGCGGCGGGGCCGCCGTACGCTTCCGGGACGGGCGCGTCCGCGCCGCATGCGCGGCGGCCCGATGCGCCCTATCCCCATGCTTACATGCAGCAGGGACGCTTTGTAAAGCGCCCGTTCCTCAGGCCGCCTAAGCCCCAAAAAAAGGCGCTCCCTTGCGGGAGCGCCTTGTGCGGACGTTGGCGGCCGGCTGGGCCGGTCGGAGGCTTAGGCTTCGGTTTCGCAGGGGGCTGCGGGCTTTTGCGAAGCGCCAAGCTCCATCTTCACGTCGGTGGCGATCTTGAACAGGACGGTGACCACCAACGCGCCAAGGGCATAGATCATCAGGGAGACGATGAGCTCCTTGCCGGTGGGCCAGTAGGGGGCGATGGTCTCAAACGGGGTGGGGTTGAAGCCGCCGATGAGCAGCGCCAGACCCTTGTCGATCCAGGTGGCGATGATGAGGATGGCCAGCGACCACGGCAGCAGGTTGCGGTTGTTGCGCAGCTTGGGCGGAATGAGCAGCGCAAGGCTGCCCAGGCCGAACACGGCGGCGACCCACATGAAGGGAACGAGTTCCGTGTGGCCGTCGAGCCCGCTGAAGAGGTACGTCAGGGAGTTCATGTGCTCGGGGATGTTCGAGTAGAACGCGGTGAACACCTCGCACAGGAAGAAGAACACGTTTACGCACATGGCGTAGACGATGATCTTGGAGAGGGTGGCGATGCCCTCGGCCTCGGCCTTGAAGGTGGTCAGCTTCTCGGTGAGCATGATGACGAGCAGCAGAATGGCCGGGCCGGAACAGAAGGCCGAAGCCAGGAAGCGGGCGGCCAGAACGGCGGTGAGCCAGTAGTGGCGGCCGGGCAGGCCCTGGTACAGGAAGGCCGTGACCGTGTGGATGGAGAACGCCCAGATGACGGACACGTAGGCGAGGACCTTGGTCCACTTGGGGTGGGGCAGGTGCTGACGGTCGCACTCCAGGCACGTCCAGCCCACCAGGATGTTCAGGAGCAGGTAGCCGCACAGAACGGTCATGTCCCAGAACAGCATGGAGTGGGGCGTGGGGAAGAGCATGACGTTGAGCATGCGCTGCGGCTGGCCGATATCCACCACGATGAAGCCCATGCACATGATGACCGCGGCGATGGCCATGAACTCGCCGAAGATGACGAGGTCCTTGAACTTCTTATAATTATGGAAGTAGTATGGCAGCACGATCATGACGCCGGAGGCGGCCAGGCCGACCAGGTACGTGAACTGCGAGATGTAGAAGCCCCAGGAGACATCCCGGCTCATGCCGGTGATGGTGAGGCCTTCCATCAGCTGTTTGATGTACACGCTGGAGGCTCCCGCAATGACGAGGAGCAGAAAGCCTATCCACAAATAGTACTTGGGACTTCCTTTGAGTGCTTTTTCGAGCATGACCGCCCCCTAAATGATGTAGTAGACGCTCGGTTCGGTGCCGAGCGCCGGCTTGCGCCGGATGGTGTAGTGCTCGCGCAGCAGCTTGCGCACTTCGGAGTTGGCGTCGGAGAGGTCGCCGAAAGCCAGCGCCCCGGCCGAGGCCTCGACGCAGGCGGGCTGCTTGCCGTGGGCCAGGCGGTCCACACAGAAGTTGCACTTTTCCACCACGCCGCGCATGCGGGTGGGGAACTCCTTGTTGATGGTCGCCGGATCCAGATAGGGGCGGGGCTCCATGAAGTTGAAGCTGCGCGCGCCGAACGGGCAGGCGGCCATGCAGAAGCGGCAGCCGATGCAGCGGTGGTAGTCCATGGCCACAATGCCGTCCGGGCGCTGGAAGGTCGCCTGGGTGGGGCAGGCCCGCACGCAGGGCGGGTTGGTGCAGTGGTTGCACATAAGCGGGAATTCGCGCTTCTCCAGGCCCTCGTCCAAATAAGGGTTGGCTTGGTCAAAGGCCTCCTCATAGCCGGCGGCCCAAATCCACTTGATGTTCTGCCTGGTCGGGATGTTCGGCACATTGTGGGCGGTGTGGCAGGCCTTGGCCAGCACATCGATGGCTTCCTTGGTGCCGACCTTCTTGGTGTCGATGACCATGGCCCAGTGTTTGGCCTTCAGGGCCTCGGCGCCGCGCTCCGGGCTCGGGCCCGCCCCTGCGGAGACCGCCAGCGCGCGCCCGGCTGTGGCCGTGCACAGACCCGCGGCGGCCAGACCCAGGAATTTCAGGAAGTTTCTTCTGGTGTGGTTCATTTCTTCAAACCCCCCTCCGGCTGGAAATGGCAGTCCCAACAGTAGGGCGAGACGGCCGCGTCATTGTGGCACTTGTCGCAGAACTCCGCCTTGTTGGGGTGGCACTTCATACAGGTCTTCTGCAGGCTGATCTCGAACGACTTGCCCTTGCTGTTCACATACACGCGCTTGCCGTCGCGCAGTGCCCAATCGCGCCATTCGTTCAGGAGCTGCATGTGCTTGGTGCGCATGTACTCCTTGCTCTCGACGCATTCCTTTTCATTCTCGGGCAGCTTGAGCTTGGGCTGGGAGTAGGCCGCCTTGCCCGCGTTGTAGGCGAAGGGGGCGAGGAACACGCCCAGGAAGATCACCAGTCCGGTGATGATTTTACCGCCGTTGTAGAGTTTCATCTTATTCCTCCTCAAAGCCCGGCAGGGGTTCCTGGCGGAGGTTCATGGTGCGCTCTCCCTCGCCGTCGAGGATGAGAGCGTTGCCCACCAGCTCGTGCAGGCCCGTGATCTTGACGCCCGGGGCCCAATAGTCGGCCAGGGGCACCAGGGTGGCGCGGTCGATGGCGCACACGCAGGTCATGGTGTTGACCCCGTACTTTTCCTGCACGTAGTGCAGGGCGTTGCCGCGCGGCAGGCCGCCGCGCATGCGGATCTCCATGATCTCGTCGGTGTTGAGGCCACTGCCGCCGGCGCAGCAGAAGGTCTGCTCGCGGATGGTGTTCTCGGGCATCTCATGGAAGTTATCGACCACGCTTTTGAGCACGTACCGCGGCTCCTCGAGCATGCCCATGGCGCGCGCCGGGTTGCAGGAGTCGTGGAAGGTGGCGATGATGTCGGAGTTTCTGCTCTTGTCGAACTTGAGCTTGCCGTGCTTGATGAGGTCGGCGGTGAACTCGGCGATGTGCACCATCTTGGTCTGCTTGGCGTTTTCAAACACCGTGCCGGTGATGGGGGAGACCGGGGTGGTCATCTGCGGGCCCTGCAGATTGCCGTTCATGGTGTCCATGTACTGGTTGACGACGCGCCACATGTGGCCGCACTCGCCGCCCAGAATCCACTTGCAGCCCAGCCGGTTGGCCTCGGAGTACATCTTGCCGTTCAGGGCCTTCATGGTGTCGGCGCTGGTGAACAGGCCGAAGTTGCCGCCCTCGCTCGCGTAGGTGGAGAGCGTGTAGTCCAGTCCGATGGCGTCGAACAGGATCAGGTAGCCCATGAAGGTGTAAATGCCCGGGTCGGCGAACACGTCGCCCGAGGGGGTGATGAAGATGACCTCGTGGCCCTTTTCGTTCAGGGGCACATTGAGGCGCTTGCCGGTGATGGTCTCGATGTCGTCGACCATGAATTCGACGATGTCCTTGAAGGCGTGCGGCTGGATGCCCAGATGGTTGCCGGTGCGGGTGCAGTTGGCCACGGGCTCGAGAATCCAGTTGATGTTGATGCCGACGAGGTGCAGCAGCTCCCGCGCCATCATGGTCACTTCAGCGGTGTCGATGCCGTAGGGGCAGAACAGCGAGCAGCGGCGGCACTCCGTGCACTGATAGAAGTAGAGGAACCACTCCTTGAGCACGTCTTCTTCCATCACGCGCGCGCCGGTGAGCTTGCCCAGGATCTTGCCGGCCAGGGTGAACTCGCCGCGGTAGATGGAGCGCATGAGCTCGGCGCGCAGCACCGGCATGTTCTTGGGGTCGCCGGAGCCGATGAAGAAGTGGCACTTGTCGGCGCAGGCGCCGCAGCGCACGCAGATGTCCATGAACACCTTGAGCGAGCGGTACTTGTCCAGACGCTCGCGGAAGCCGTTCATGACGATTTCCTTCCAGTTGGCGGGCAGCTTCCAGTCCTGGTCGCCGGGGCTCCACTGGCGCGGGTTACCGAACTGGCCGGGAATCTCGTGCATCAGGTACTCG
>MNUQ01000043.1:0-2695 GCA_001871085.1 Desulfovibrionaceae bacterium CG1_02_65_16 | reverse complement strand
GCGGCCGGGCGAAAGGTCGTTCGGCAGGTCCATCCAGTTTTCGGCTGGCGGCGTATAGTTGATGGTTTTGAGCAGCTCATCGGGTTTCATTATCTTGGCCATGTCTTCTCCTCGCGGAAAAAGTTTTGTGCTCGTCGTTGGACGAAGGTCAGGCCGCGGCTAGGCGGCCTCCTCCGGGCTCTTCTCCAGGGGCAGGCCGGCCTCGGCCATGGGCGCGCGGAATTCGTTCTCGTACGCTTCGTAGCTGTGCGGCTTGACGGCCGGGTCGTTCCAGGGGTTCTCATAGTGAACCATGCGCGTGTCGTTGGGCATGTTGCGCGTGGGGGAAAGGAACACGCCGCCCATGTGCATGAGCTTGGAGAAGGGGAAGTAGGCCAGCAGCGTGCTCACCAAAAAGAGGTGCACGAAGAAGCTGGTGTCGATGCCGGCGGGCACCTTGTAGTTAAAGGTGACCAGCCCCATGACGACATCTTTGATGGTCATGATGTCGACCTTGGCGATGTAGCGCATGTACACGCCGGAGCAGGCGATGCCGAGGATGAGGAACAGCGGGAAGTAGTCGTTCACCAGCGAGATGTAGCGCACCTTGGCGTCGAAGAACCGGCGCAGCAGCAGCATGGTGAGGCCGCCGAGGATGAGCACGTCCGAAATGTAGATGGTCGGCGTCAGAATCTGCATGATGCTGTCGCCCCAGTCGAGAAACTCGATGGGCAGCGGCACGGGCTGCATGAACAGGCGCAGGTGGCGCACGGCGACGATGAGAAAGCCGTAGTGGAACATGATGGCGAACAGCCACAGCCACTTGGCGGAAACATAGGCCACGATGGGTTTTTTGCCCTCGTCGTGCTTGAGCACCAGCTTGGTGTTGCGGAACAACGACCGGAACGTCAGCACTTCAAGCGCCATGCGCACAAAGGTCTGCGGCCCGGTGGAGGGGTTGTCCCATTTGTTCTGCTTAATCCAGGGCAGGGTCTGCTGTTGGCCGCCGGTGGTGGGAATGCGGAAAGGCACCGGCCGTTTGGCCCAGGAGATGATCTTGCACACGAACCCGACCAGGAAAATGATGAACGCCGTGCCCGGGATGCAGTACGCGAAGATGGTGTGCATCTTTGCCGCGCCCGCCCCGACCGTGGCGATCAGCACAAGGGCCAGGACCATAAGGAGTGAAAAGATCGCTTTCATCTGCCGTCACCTCGCTTGTTGTTTGCCCGCCCGCCGGCTTGCCGCCCCGGACGCGCCATCCGAAAGACTCAATCGGCCTTGTGGACCGCTACGTCCGCTTTCATGAGATTGGCCCGCCGCACGATGTTCACGTGCGCGCGCTTGATTTCCTCCACGCGCATCCGCGCGATCTGGTCCCGGGCGGCCACGTAGAGGTCGAAGGCGATGACCGCCAGATTGTCCACGCGCGTTTCAAAGCGCAGCAGCTCCTCCAGCTCGCCCTTGGCGGCGAGCTCGGACATGAACTCCTGGCGGAGCAGCTTTTTGAAGAGGAAAATGAAGCTCAGCGCCTGTCCGGGGTTGAAGTCCTGCACGGCGCGGATTTTGACGATCTGCTCAAGGGCCTTGGCCACGGCCCCGGCGTCGTTCCAGGCCAGCAGCAGGGGAATGAGCTCGCTTGTGGAGCGCAGAATGGCGTCGCCCACGGGATTGGTGAAGCGGTCGTGGTTTTTGCGCCACACCGCCTGCGTTTGTTCAGGATATGAACCCAGGACGATGTCGGCCCACTTATGGGCCAGCTCTTCCGAGCGTGCCGCGATAGAATCTGTCAGCCCCATGCCCCCCCCGATAGACCAGCAAAGAGGACGACCACCCGGCTCTCCCAAATGGCGGAAAGCTGGCCGACGCCCGCACGACTATTGTGAAATTGGGTACAAAAAAATCTCCCCCTCCTATTCCAGACTCCCCCAGAAACGTCAAGACGTTTCGCCAGAAAACCCGGCCCTTCCGCGTCTGCGCGCCACGGCATGCGCCTGCTTCGTCCGGCTCCGGCCGCCGCTTCGCTTGTGCAAAACGGAAACGCTTCATTTGTGCAGGCTCTTGCGCTAACAGGCTGCACAACACAGAGTGACGGCGGCATATCCTAACGATATGCTGGAACTTATGTGTTGGCACAAAGATTGCCTATACTCCGCAGTGTGCAGAGAGGGTTTGCACCGCCGGGGACGGAGGTTCCGCTCTTCCACCTCCGTCCCCGACCATCCCCCCTCCGACCACAACCCCTTCCGGAGGCATGTCCATGAATCGCCGCAGCTCCCGTCCGCGCGCCATCGCCGCTCCCGCCCCGGTCCCCATCACCGGACCAGGACACGCCGTGGTCATTCTCGCCCTCGTGGCCCTCGCCCTGCTTGTTTTCTCCAGCCTGCGCCACGCCCATGCCGGAGCCATGCCCGGCAATGCCGAAGTTGCGCGGCAGGTTTACGCCGCCGCTGGCGTCGTCTCCATTCCCGACGCCGAGGTCTCCGACGGACAGGACCACTTCTACAGCTTTCAAACCGGCGGCAAAACCGTCCAGTTCCTTGTCTACAAGGACCACGCAGGCCGTTTGCGAGCCGCCCTCAACGCTGGCGACGAACGCTTTCCCGCCGCCTCCCGCGGCGCCGGGAGCCGTCGCGCCCACCGCGTCATGGATGTGACGGACCACGACGGCCCGGCCCCGTTGCCCTGCGCCGACACGGCTGGCTCCGTCGTCATT
>MNUQ01000172.1 GCA_001871085.1 Desulfovibrionaceae bacterium CG1_02_65_16 | reverse complement strand
GGGGGGGCATCATGCCCCCCCGGCCGCCGGAGGCTCTTTTCCTACTGCACCACCCATACGGCGCAATTCTTGGCGTCGCGCACGAGCTTGGTGGACACGCTGCCGAACAGGAACTCCTCGCCCTTGGTGAGGCCGCGCCGGCCCACGACGAGGGTGCCGTGGCCGCCTTCCTGCTGCACGTCGAGAATGGTTTGGGCGATGCTCGGCTCGGCGCTGCAGAGCAGGGTGCGCTCGGCGATGGCGCCGTCGGGCAGGCCGGCGCTGATGAGGCGCTGGCGGGCGTCGCGCAGGAAGTCGAACACGCGGTCGTGCTCAAGCTTGCAATGCCCCAGCCAGGCCGCCTCGTTTTCGAAGAGGTCGCGGCCGGGCGCGCGCTCCACGTAGAGCAGGGTGACGCGCACGCCTGGGGCGCCGGCGAGGATGGTTGCGGCGTAGTCCACGGCGCGGCGCGCGTTGTCCGAGGCGTCCACGGCGATGAGGATGTTCTTGAAGTCCATGTGCGGCCCTCCTTGGGTGCGCGTTACTTGCGGCGCAGGGCGTCCAGACAGGGGTTCAGGTCGGCGAGCAGCTCCGGCACGGTCTCGTAGTAGACCTCGGACTGCGCGGAGTAGTGCATGAGCACGCGGTTGAGCTCCACGGGAACATAGGGGAAGAGCTTGCGCAGGTTCACAATGCGGTGGCGGAAGAAGAGCGAGCAGTCGGCCTCGGAGATGAGCGGCCCGTCCATGTCCGCGCTCTCGCGGTCCTGAATGGTGTGCACGCCCTTGCCGGTGATGAAGGACAAAATGTTGCCCAGGCCGAACAGGTCGAGTCCGAAGGGATTTTCGGCGGCGTCGTAGCCGTAGTCGAAGTCGATCCAGCAAAATTCGCCGGAGTCGCGGTCCACGTAGAGGTGGTCGCGGCGGATGTCGCCATGGGTTTCGCCATGCTGGTGCAGCAGATGGATGGCCTGGCAGGCGCGGATGAAGCGTTCCAGAATGTCGGGGTAGAACTCGTGGAAATAGGTGCGGTGGTCGGCGCGGATGTCCTCCACGTTCAGGTCCAGCCGGCGGCCCTGCACGCGCCGCAGCACGCGGACGATGTTGCCGCGCGTGTCCTTGACCGCCTCGCCCTGCATGAAGCGCGGGTCGCCCTGGGTGAGGCGCAGGATGCGCGCCTCCTTGGCGGCGCTGCGGTGGCAGGTGATGGTGAGCGGTCCGATGTGCTGGTCGAAGGTCTCCTGAAACTCCAGCTTGAGGATGCGGTATTCGCCGCTCTCCAGCTCGGTGCAGCGCTTGACCCAGAACTTGGGGTCCTCCATGCCGAAGCGCCGCTCGCGCTCGTCGCCGAGGACGAGATAGTGCCGGCCGCCCACGGCGATGACGTCTCCGTAGGTGATGCTCATGAACTCGGTGGTGTTGGTGTAGACCGTGCCGTACGTGTTGATGCTCACCGGCGGCTTGAAGCGTTCGATGAGGGCGCGCACGGAGGTGCTGGAAGGCTGGGGGACGCTTTCGGGCATGGCGGGCCTCCTGATTCAGCCAAGCCTCAAAGTACGCATTTTTTCACGTATGGTCAAGCGGTTGTGCATGCACCGCCCTGGGGCGAAAAGCCGGAGCGGCGGCAAAGCCGTGCCCCCTATTTGCCGAACTGACACTTGGGGTACACGCAGGTCTTGCAGTTGAGGCAGAAGCCGCCCTCGCCCAGGCGCGCCAGGTCCGCGCGCGCAAGCGCCACCCCGGCCAGCACGCGCGGCAGCAGAATGTCGAAGCTGGTGGCCTTGTGGAACAGGGCGCAGGCTGGCACGCCCATGACGCGCGCGCTGCCCGCCGGACAGGCCAGCCGGCCCAGCAGGGTCATGGCCCCGGGCAAAAGCGGCGCGCCGTAAAGCATGTCCGTCATCCCGGCGGCGAGCAGGCCCTTGCGGGTCACATCATCGGGATCCACGGAGAGCCCGGCCGTGGTGATGATGAGATCGGCCCCGGCGGTGAGCAGTTTGCCCACGCTTTGGGCGATTTTGTCCGAGTCGTCGGGCACGATGTCCACAGCGGCGACGGTTGAGCCGAGACGTTCAACCTTCTCGCGGATGACGGGAGCGAAGCGGTCCTCGATGAGCCCCTGGAAGACCTCCGTGCCGGTGACGAGAATGCCCACGCGCGCCTGCCGGAGGGGCGCGATGGAGAACAGCGGCCCGGCGGCCAGCACGGCCTCGGCCTTGCGGAAGTCCTTTGCGTCGATGTAGAGGGGAATGGCCCGCGTTCCGCCCAGCTCCTTGCCTTGCTCCACAAGCACGCCGTGCTGGCGCGTGGCGGCCATCACGTTCGGCACAAGGTTGAAGGCCTCCAGACGGTCGCGGTTGAGCACAAGCACGCCGGTCTTGACGGCGCGGAAGTTCACTTTGCCCTCGTGGGGCTTCTCGTCAAAGGTCACGTTATCGCCCGCCATGAGCCGGGCGAAAGCCAGCGCGGCCTTGTCCTCGTGGATGAAGCCGTCGGGGGTGTCCTGCTCCAGGTACACGTGGGCGCGGCCCATGGCCTGCAAACGGCACACGTCGCCGCCGCTTATGGCGTGGCCCTTGGCGAACTCCACGCCCTTGCTCTCGCCGGGGACGATGCGCGTCATGTCGTGCAGGGTCTTATGGCCCACGGCCTCGGCGACGGGCACGGCCACCAGCCGCGGGCCGTGTTCCGCCGGAAGCTCTGGCGGCGTGCCCTGGACGGGGCGGGGAGCCGGGCGGTCCGTTTTGTCCACTGCGCCATAGGGGGCCTCGCCCTGGCAGCCCCGGCAGATGGCGCCGTCGCTGGCCGGGTAGGCCTCGGCGCAAATGGGGCACACGCCCACGCGGCCCATGCTCTTATGCTTGCGGAAGCGGTCGTCCACCTGCACCAGGGCCATGGAGCACAGCATGTCGCCGGCGGCCTCAATTTCGCGGAACAGGCGCTCGGTGTCCTGATCGGCCTTTTTCTTGAGCTTGAGGAACCAGCTGCGGATCTCCTCGTAGGGGGCCAGACGCTCAAGGTCCACCCATACCCGTACGCCAGCGCCGGTGTATTTGTCGTAAAGGCTCAAGCCGTAGCGTCCCAGGTTCAGCACGCGCAGCCAGCCGTTGCCCAGAGTGCAGGGGGTCAGAATCTGCACGGCGTCGGGCAGGCATTTGGCTGTTTCGGACACGGCGTCAAAGAGCGTCCCGGCCGGCAGCTGGCGGCGGGCCAGCTCCACCATGTACCCGCCGATGAGCAGCCCCGGCGCGGGATAGCCGTGGAAGGACGCGGCCTTTGCCTTAAACTCCTCAAAGGTGTATTCGCCTATGTTCATGTGGCGCCCCATTTGTGGTTATGCTTAAAAAAACATAACTAAAGGTACCGCGTGGTGAAATTCTGGTCAACAGTTATTGTAAAAATCGTGACAGCTTCTGCGCCCGCCGGGGGAAACGGCGCGGCATCCAGGCGGCGGACCGCATTGCCGCGGGGCAGCACCGAGGCTGGCGGCTCTTGCGGAGCAGCCCTAAGGCCCTGGCATTGATAACGGCGGCGAATTCGGATAGCGAAAAGCCCGCAAAGGGCTTGGGCAAGGCGCTGCCGGGCTTCCCTCCGGCTTGGCGCAAGCCCTCCCTGTGCGCTCCCCTGGCCATTTGAACCGCCAGTTCGACAGGCGGCGTGGAGTCCGGTGCGGAGCCGGGAACATTGCGCACAAGCAGATCAGGAGGCGGTCATGGCCAAGGATATCAAGGATCAGGCGGCGCTCAAACATGATGTCATGGCCCGCATGAAGCGCATTGAAGGCCAAGTGCGGGGCATTCAGCGCATGATTGACGAGGGCAAGGAGTGCGAGGACATTCTTGTGCAGGTGCGCGCCGTGCGTTCCGCGCTGCGCTCCGCAACCACGCAGATCATGCGGCGCTACCTGTTGTGCTGCAACGAGAAGGCGATGGAGAGCGGCGACGCCACGGCCCAATACGAGAAGCTCATGAAGCTCGTTTCGGATTTCATCGACGGCTAGGCTTTGTGCGCGGGCGGCAGGTGTCTGAGCGCGCTGATGGAGAACTCCGTGATGTGCCGGGCCAGGGCGGCTATGCCCGCCTCGTCGGTTTTGAAGTCCGGGCAAAGCTTGTCGATGACCGCGCGGTTGCGGAAAATGTGCTGGCACTGCCCGGCGACGCTCATGGCGCAGAAGAAGGCTCGGTCGTCCTCGGGTCTTGTGCCGTCGTTCAGCAGATCGGCGGCGAGGTGCCGCAGAAGCCTGGACAGCGGCGTGATGTACCGCGCCACAAGGTGGTCCAGCGCCTGGGTGGGCTCATGCAGCTCCATGGCCATGAGCTTGCCGCACCAGGCGTAGCGTCCGCCGCCCAACATGCGCAGCAGAAAGGAATGCACAAAGGCGAATAGCCGCTCCTCGGCGGGGGCGTTGGGAGCCAGGCCGAGATCCGGCGGATAGCGTTTGAGCCCGAGCTCGAAGGCCTCCTCCAGCAGGGCCTTGTACAGCCCTTCCTTGTCGCCGAAGTGATAATGCACCGCGGCGACATTGGCCTCGGCCATCCGGCAGATGTCGCGAACGGTGGCGGCCTTGAAGCCTTTTTCGGAAATAATCCGCCCCGCGGCATCAATGAGCCGGCTCTTGGTGTCTCCTGCTACGAATCGCTCCATGCGCTCCTCCATCTTGCGGTGTGAAACGGCAGATTAAAACGCTTGATTGACAGAGTCAAATGGAATACTCATGCGCTTCCGCGTCAGCGCGGAGGAGGATCATGCAATACAACGATGTCAAAGGGTCTGCCGGCGATTGGCGCGCGCTCTCCGTCGCCCTTTCCGGCACCTTTATGTCCACGCTTGACGCGAATATCGTGAACACGGCCCTGCCCACCATCGGCCAGGGCTTCGGCGCGAGCTTGCCGCAGGTCCAGTGGATCGTGGGTGGCTATTTCCTCGTCATCTCCTGCCTGTTGCTGCTGTTTGGCCGCATGGGCGACATGTACGGCCGCCGGTTCATGACCTCGCTGGGCTTCCTCATCTTCACCGCCACCTCGTTGTGCTGCGGTTCCGCTCCGTCGCTCGGCCTGCTCATAACCGCGCGCCTGGGGCAGGGCGTGGGCGCCGCCATGCTCATGGCCAACGGCCCGGCCATCATCATGGCCGCCTTTCCCGGCCCCACGCGCGGCCGGGCGCTTGGCCTGCTCGGCCTCACCGTGGCGCTTGGCTCGCTCACCGGCCCTGGCCTTGGCGGCATCCTCATTCAGGGCTTCGGCTGGCGCAGCGTGTTTTATGTGAACCTGCCCATCGGCCTGCTGGGCCTGACCTTGGCGCAGCGTTTTTTGCCCCGGCAGGAGCGCCTGAGCGAGGAGCGCCTGGATGTGGCCGGAGCGGTGCTCTTCGCCTTTGGCATGGTGGGCTTTCTGCTGGCCATAATCCACGGGCACGATTGGGGGTGGACCTCGCCGCTGGTGCTTTTGGGCATCGGCGTCGCGGTGGTGGCCTTTGCCGTGTTTTACCTGTGGGAGCACCGCTGCCCGCAGCCCATGCTCGACTTCTCGCTCTTTCGCATCTGGCCGTTTCTCTCCGGCAACATCGTGGCGTTTCTGTCCTTCCTCAGCATGTTCACCAACGCCATTCTGCTGCCGTTCTACTTGCATGGGCAGCAGCACTTGTCGCCCTTGGCCACCGGGCTGGTGCTTTCCTCACTGCCGCTTTCCATGGCCGTCTCCGCCCCTATCAGCGGCTATCTTTCCGAGCGCGTGAATTTCGCCACCCTTACGTCCATCGGTCTGGGGATCATGAGCTGCGGGCTGTTCTGGCTCTCGCTGCTCGGCGGCGATTCGCCCCTGTGGCGCGCCTACGCCGGGCAGGTGATCCTGGGGCTGGGCGCTGGCGTGTTCATGTCGCCCAACAACAACAGCGTGCTCTCCAGCACCCCGCAGGACAAAGTGGGGCTGGTGGGCGGCGTGCTGGCCCTGGTGCGCAACGTGGGCATGGTCACCGGCATCGCCGTGGCCATCAGCGTTTTTGAAGGCGGCCAGGGGTTGGCCAAAATGGGCGGGGCCACGGCTGACGCCGCCTTCATGGTCGGTTTTCGCGCCGCGCTGACGACAGGCGCCTGTGTGGCGGCCGTGGCCGGCGTGCTCTCGGTCTCGCGCCGGCGGCTGTTCACCTCCAAGCCCGCGCAAGAGCATCGGGTGGTCCACAAAAACGCGTAACCGCCGCGCTCCGCCGCAACAATACGGCCGCGTCCAGGCGTCCGCCCACGCGGGTACACCGCCTCACGCAGCTCTTTTGATTTGCCCCGCCATGCGGAACCGTTGCCGCTGTGGGCGCGCGCGCGGTGCCCACCTTCTGCTCCACGGAAAATCGTTTTCATCCCATGCCCTCTCTTTCTTGTTTGGAGGGAGGCTCTTGCACGTCCCCGTTGTTCCGGGAAAATGGGCGGGCGGCCGCCTTCCCCCC
>MNUQ01000008.1 GCA_001871085.1 Desulfovibrionaceae bacterium CG1_02_65_16 | reverse complement strand
GCCAATGCGCTTGAGCTCCCGCAGTCCAGCCGGTCTGTCCGCATCGGCGGGCAGGTAGGCCCGCGTGAAACCGCGCCCGCCGGCGTCGAGCAGATACACGGCGGCGCGGTCCATGCCGAGGAACCGGCACAGGTCGGTCAGCGAGTCCTCAATGGCCCGGGGGATGCCGTCATCGGCGGAGTTGTTGAGCCGGGCGGAGATGCCCGCCACCAGCGCCTCCATCTCCAGGCGGCGCTCGATTTCCGCCTGGGCGCGCAGACGGCTGGTGATGTTGCGGCCGATGGTGATGAGGGCCGGCTCGCCCATGTACTCCTGCGCCTGGCAGAGCAGCTCCGCGGGAATGGCGAAGCCGTCGCGCCGGGTCAGGGTGGCCTGGAACAGCTCCGGTCCGCCGCGCGGCGCGCTTTGGAAGCGTCCCGCCGCGGTCTCGCGGTCGGCCTCGGCCATGTTCTCCAGCAGGTTGCGTCCGGGCAGGCTCTCCGTTGGGGTGTTGAGCCAGATGCCCGCGGTTTTGTTGGCGTCGAGAATGCGCCCGCCGACCTCATGGATGAAGATGGCGTCGGCCGCGGAATCGAAAAACTCGCGGAACTGCCGCTCGGACTGGCTGAGCAGCGAGAGGGAGAGGCGCGTCTCCAGCACGTGCTCCAGCTGTCGGGCGATGGCGGCCAGCATGGGCGCCTCGTTGTCGGAAAAGGCGTTGGCCGAGGCCGCGCAGCACAGGGTCAGCGTTCCGCGCAGCTGGCCCAGCACGCTTAGGGGCTCCTCCATGCTGCGATCGCATGCGGCCGGGTCCGGCCCGGACTCGCTGGAATATTCCCGGTTGTCAAAGATGATCCGCGCGGTCATGGCCTCGGGCGCGTCCCAGCAGCGGGGCAGGGCGCGGGCCACATTGCTCAGTAGCTCCTCCACGCTGTTGACGTTTTCGCCCAGCACTTCGGAGAGGCGGTTCAGGCTGGAGGCCTCGCGCAATTGGCCGCGCAGCTCGCTGGCTATGCGCGCCTGGGATTCGCTGGCGGTGCGCAGGGCGGTGATGTCCTGCAGCACCACCACCATGCCTTCAAAACCGCCGTTGACGCCGTAGAGCGGGTACACGCGGGTGTCCAGAAAGGCCAGCTTCTCGCCGGTCTCCAGGCTGCCCATTTCGCCCTGCCCCTCGTCATGGTCGCTCTGGCCCTCGTGTTGGTCCTTGCTGGCGGCCTCGTCGCGCCTGCCGGCGCGCACTCGCTCCAGGGCGGGGCCGACCCAGGGCAGGAGCGCTTCCAGATGCTGCCCCAGAAATGTCTCCAGGGCGGGGCAGTCCTTTTGCTCCTGGCCAAGCCAGAGACAGGCCGCAGCGTTCAGATCGGTCACCAGGCCATTGCTGTCGGCCAGGAGCACGGCGCTTGGCAGGGCTTGGAACACGGCGGACAGGCGGTGCTTTTCGTTCTGGACATTGAGGGCCTCGTTGCGCAGCTCCTCCAGCTTGGCGGTTTCGCCCGTGGCGTTCCAGGCCACGGCGACGCTGATGGCGAGGTGGTCAAAAAAGCTGGAGACGAAGCGCAGGCCCTCGGTTTTGCGCCGGGCGGCAAGAGCGCTTGTCTGGAGCAGCTCCAGGTAGCTTTGGCGATAGTAGGTCAGAAATCCCAGAAACATGCCGAGGCTTACGCCGCGCGCGCGGTGCAGGGCGGATTCCGCAACGGCGAAGCGTGAGACGGGATCCTCGGGGGAATGCCCGTCGGGCCTGGCCTCCATGTTTGCAACACCGGCTGGAAGCGCGTCCAGCAACGCAACCGTGAGCCCGGCTATGGACGTTCGCCAATCCTCCTGCCGCGTGGACGTGTAGGCGGTGTACCCGCGCGCCACGGCATGACGCAGCACGCGCTCCATCAGCCAGTCCTCGCTGTGGCGCAACAGTTTGGCAAGCTCCCGCATGTGCCGCCCCCTTTCGCGTTTGGCGCGCCTCCGGCCGGTGGGCCAAAAGCCATTGCATACCCTGTGTGACATATCCCGCGTGGTTGGGCAACAGGTCCGGCGCGTCTGGCCGGCGTTTGGGCGATGTTTGGGCCGGGCTTGACCCTGACGGTGTAGCGCCATATCGCTATACTGGGAAAACGGTGTGGAGGTGGGCATGCGCAACGAGACAGGGGACCCCGCGGCGGGCATGGACGATATTGTGCGGGTGATGAAGGCTTTGTCCGATCCCGGACGGGTGATGGTGATGAAGCTGCTGGGCGAGCGCGAGCTGTGCGCCTGCGAGATCATCCGGGCGCTGGGCCTGGCGCAGCCCACTGTTTCGCGCCACATGCGCGTGCTGGGCGACGCGGGGCTCGTGCGCGCGCGCCGGGTTGCCGGCTGGGTGCATTACAGTCTGGCCGAGGCCCCGGCCTCGCCCGTGGCCCGGGCCATGCTGGAGCGGCTTGCCTGCTGGCTGGAGGACGATCCCGTCGTGCTGGCCCTGCGCGGGGGGCTGCATAAGGCCGATGGCCGCTGCGCCCGCCCCGCGCTGGACAAGGCGCGACGCCTGGGCGATGAAGACGGAACCGCCGCTTGTGGCGGAAAGGCCGAACGGGTCGGCCACACCGGCCAACCGGGGGGGGCGCATGAAGCTCTTTGACCGGAAGAAGTCCGCCGACGCCGGCCGACCGGCCAGCCCCGACGCCATCCGCGCGGAGCGGCAACGCCTGCGCGAGGCCGAGGCGCTGGCCCCGCCCGCCCGCCTGCCGGGCAAGCTGGGTCTCGCGGCGGCGCTCATCAGCATCTGGTGGTGCCTGTACCAGATGCTGCCGGGCTTGGCGCGTTTCGGCACGCGAAACGTCCTCAAGCTCGACCCTGCCAGCTCCCTGGGCGCCAGCGTGGAGTTCTTTCTTTACGACACGCCCAAAATCCTGCTCTTGCTGGCGTTGGTGGTGTTCGCCGTGGGCGTGGCGCGCAGCTTTTTCTCCCCGGCGCGCACGCGCCGTCTGCTGGCGGGCAGAGGCGAGGTCGCGGGCAACGTGCTGGCCGCGCTGCTTGGCGTGATCACGCCGTTCTGTTCCTGCTCGGCTGTGCCGCTGTTCGAGGGATTTCTGGGAGCGGGGGTGCCCCTTGGCGTCACCTTCTCCTTTCTCATCGCCGCGCCCATGGTGAACGAGATCGCCGTGGTGCTGCTGTACGGCCTGCTGGGCTGGCAAGTGGCCGCGTTGTACTTGGCCGCCGGGCTTTTCGTCGCCATGGCCGCCGGGTTCGTCATCGGCAGGCTGCGCCTGGAGCGCTTTGTCGAGGACGCAATGCTGGCCGCGCGCGCCGAAAGCGGCCAGGGCGTTGAGACGGCGGGCGAGGCCGGCGAAGCCGGCGCCCCAGCACCCGATTGGGCCGCCCGCCTGGACGCCGGGGGACGCGCCGTGCGCGGCATTGTGGGGCGGGTCTGGATCTGGGTGGTGGCGGGCATCGCCGTGGGCGCGGGCATCCACGGCTACGCGCCCGCGGGGCTGCTCGCCTCCGTCATGGGCGGCCAAACCTGGTGGAGCGTGCCCGTGGCCGTTGTGGTGGGCATTCCCATGTACGCCAACGTCGCGGGCATTGTTCCGGTGGTTTACGCCCTGCTGGAAAAAGGCGCGGCGCTGGGCACGGTGCTGGCGCTTATGATGAGCGTCATCGCCCTTTCGCTGCCGGCGCTGGTGATTCTGCGCAAGGCGCTCAAGGCGCGGCTCATCGTGGTGTTCGCCGTTGTGGTGGGACTGGGCATTCTGCTGATGGGCTATCTGTTCAACGCCATGCTCTAGGCCTTGCGGCCCAGGGCGCGGAGAAAACGACGCACGCATGAAACGCGGCCGCAGAGGCCGCGCGAAGGAGAGGACGACATGGCCGATACCGGGCGCATGTTCAGCAAGGGGGAACTCATCGGGGCGGTTGTGGCCGCGCTGGCGGTGGGCTTTTTTCTCGGTTCCATGTTCATGGAGCTCAAACCGGGCGCGAACATGCCCCCGGCCATGAGCCTGGAGCAGGGCGCTGCCCCCGGGGCCGGTTCGGCTGGGGCGGGCGGGCCGGATGGCCAGGGCATGCCGCGTGAGCTGGCCGCGCAGCTGCGCGATTTGGAGATAGCCACCGCGCAAAAGCCGAACGACCAAAGCGGCTGGATTGAGCTCGGCAACGCCTATTTCGACGCGCGGCAGGCGCAGCGGGCCATAGCCGCCTATGGCAAGGCCGTGGCCCTGGGCCCGGTGAGCGCGGACGTGTGGACCGACTACGGAACCATGCTGCGCGAGGCCGACCAGGCCAAGAAGGCCGTGGAGTGCTTTGACGCCGCGCTGAAGCAGAACCCGGACCATCAGAACGCGCTGTTCAACAAGGGCGTGGTGCTGCTGCACGACGCAAGCGACCGCGCGGGCGCGCTGGCCGCCTGGGAGCGGCTGCTCAAGGTCAATCCCGAGGCCAAAAACCCGGAGGGGGTGCCGGTGCGGGCCATGGTGGACGAGCTGCGCAAGAAGAGCTAAATTCCCAATGGCCCGGTGGGGGGAACATGCAAGGAGACGCTGTGCTGATCACCATGTTTGCATTCTGCTGTTCAAAATGCGCGGGCCGCGCGCCCGCCGGAAAGGAGACCCCCGCATGGCTCGGAAAGTGAGACGCTGCGCCGCCCTGGCGCTGTTTTTCGCCTGCCTGTGCCTTGCCGCGGGAGTTACCGTGGGCGCGGGACCAGTCGGCGCGGCCAGCGCGGCCGCCCAGCCCGTCCCGGTGGTGCCGGTCAAGGGCATGGTCACCATGGTGGACTTCGGCGCCGGCTACTGTCCGCCCTGTAGGCTGATGGAGCCTGTGCTCAAAAGCGCCGAGCGCGAGTACAAGGGGCGCGCCGCGGTGGTCGTGGTCGACGTGACGGCGCACGCCGCGCTGGCCACCCATATGGGCGTGCGGGTCATTCCCACGCAGATCTTCTTCGACAAGTCCGGGCGCGAGGTTGCCCGGCACGAGGGGTATCTGGAGCGCAAGGCGCTCAACGGCCAGCTGGACAGGATGCTGGCGCAATAGTTGGAAGTTCGACAAAAGCTCGGGGGGCGCGGCGTGTTTGCCGGGCCCCCCGTTTTTTTTATGCGCGCCGGCGCTGGAGCGTCGATGCGGCGGCGGTCCCGGGGCTTGGCCGCCCACCCGTCCGACCGGCGTTTGCCCCTTGGGCGCGGGCGCTTTCTGGTTGCTAGCCTTTGCGCAGCACGTACACGTGGTAATAGCCCTCGTCCTTGGCCAGAATGTCCTGGATGAGGGCGTCGTCGTAGCGGATGAACGGGTGCATGAGGTCGATGACGGGCAGTTCCTGGCAGACGTGTTCGATGACGAGCCCGGCGTTGTCGCACAAATGCTTCATGCTGCCCTGGGTGTAATAGTGCAGGTGTCCGCGCGGGTAGATGGTGGGCGTGGTGATGCCGAGGATTTTGAAGGCGCGGCTGAACAGATTGGGCACCAGCAAAATGATGCGGCCGTCGTCGGCCACGATCTCGGCACAACGCGCCAGCATGCTCTTGGGATCGACGATGTGCTCCAGCACGCCCCACAGGGAGATGAGGCCGAAGCGCTTGGCGCCGAAGTCGATGTCCTCGATGCGCTGCTTGAAGTAGTAGTTGTCGCGGCCGATGACCGAGGTGATGAAGTCGAAGGAGTCCTCGCAGAAGTCCAGGCCGTAGAGGTCGAAGTCCGTGGTCTCGTGGCAGGTGTCGAGGAAGTTGCCCGCGCCGCAGCCCACGTCGAAGACGTTGCGGTTGGCGCAGCCGAGGCTCTTGAAGTAGTCCAGATATTTTGTGTGCATGGCGCGCCAGTAGCGTTTGTGGAAGTCGCTGGCGCGGATGCGGCGGTAGGCCTGTTCGCTTTGGGATGCGGCGTACAGGCCCAGCAGGTAGTCCTCGTTGGCGCGGTTTTTTACGTACACGTGGCTGCACGTGGGGCACTGCACGATGAGGAAGCCTGCGCGTACGAAAAGCTGGTCGCCGCCGGCGTCGCCGCAGACGGGGCAGGGCACCTGGGTGACGATGCGCGGGTCGGTGACGAGGTTGCCCTCGCGCGGGAGGCGCTCCATCTCCTGCAGTGTCTGAGCGAAGAACGCGTTGGTGTCCGGCACGTCCTGGCGGAGGTTCCGGTTGTCCATCAGAATCGGCTGATTCAGGTCCATATCTGCTCCTTATGGGAATTCGGGGCGGAAAATCAGGATCAAAAACCGGGGCCGGCGGTTATGCCTGCGCGCGCCCGTCAGGGCAGCAGCCCCGCAAGCCTTCTGGCCGCGTGCAGCGCGCGTTGCCAGGGGCGCAGCGCCCGGTTGAAGCCGGGCGGCACCAGGGGCTCAAAAATCCGGCGCAAGGCGGCCATGCTGCCGTGCGGCCCGGCGGCGAACTCGCTTGCGCGGCCCTCCAGAATGGCCAGCAAGTGCAGCGCGTGCAGGTCCAATGAATCCGGCTGGCCGGGGCCGCCGGAGCCTTCGGGCATGGTGTAGCGCCGGGCCCGCGTGTAGTCCGCGGCGGCGATGCCGAAGGGCCACCGCGCGCGCAACAATGCCTCCAAGCCCTCCACGGA